>CAVDZW010000033.1:0-6889 GCA_963613305.1 bacterium
CGACCGGCTGGTTGCCGTCCTCGAGGTAGGACTCGATCATAAAGCCCTTGACCAGTTTGGCGATGTCGCTGTTGCGGCGGCAGCTGTCGAGCACCTCCTTGCAGATGCGGTACTGCTCGAGCGGACGCTTGCCGGAGTTGTCGTGGTTGCAGTCGATGACCGCCGCCGGATTAGCATAGCCGGCCTCGGGCGTGTAGCGCTCGGCCAGACGCTCGAGATGCTCGTAGTGGTAGTTGGGGTAGGTGCGTCCATCGAGACCGATGTAGCCGCGGAGCACGGCATGCGCGAGCGGGTTGCCGTCGCAGGCGACCTCCCAGTTGCGGAAGATGAACTCCTGCTCAGCCTGGGCGGCATAGATGGAGTTGAGCATGACGGAGGTGGAGCCGGCGGTGGGATTCTTCATACCCACGGGCACGGTGATTCCGCTCGAGACGAGGCGGTGCTCCTGGTTCTCGACCGAGCGCGCGCCCACGGCCACGTAGGAGAGCAGGTCAAAGATGTACTGAAGATTGCTCGGATAGAGCATCTCGTCGGCGGTGAAGAAGCCCGTCTCCTCGATCACGCGCAGGTGCATGTGGCGAATGGCCTTGACGCCCTCGAGCAGGTCGGCGGGCGCCTCGGGGTCGGGGTTGTGGAGCAGGCCCTTGTAGCCGGTGCCCTTGGTGCGCGGCTTGTTGGTGTACACGCGCGGGATGATGACGAGTTTGTCCTTGACCTCGAGCGCCACCTTAGAGAGACGGTCGACATACTCGAGCACCGAATCCTCGCGGTCGGCCGAGCAGGGCCCGATGATGAGCACCTTGCGGTCGTCCTCGCCGGTGAAGATGCGGGCGACCTCGGCGTCGAACAGCTGCTTTTGGCGGGTGAGCTCAGCGGAAAGCGGCATCTCCTCGCGAATCTCCATGGGGATGGGAAGCTTGCGCTTGAAGTTCATGGCCATTATGCGTACCTCCGTGCATAAGGGGTGTCAGAGTCGAATGTTTCAGCATTATCCGCTGTCGCACAATAAAGTGCAAGGTGCAAAGACGGCACATAGCGGTTAGGGGGCACATCAAGATGTGGTGGGCACCGGCCCCAATTTGCTAAAGCAGGTACCGACCTCGATCTGTCTGTTCAAAAAAGAGCCTGCCGTCCTGCTCGATGCTCCCCCTCAAGGGCCCCGGCGGCCCGACAGGCGCGTCTTCGGCCACAAACTTCAACTATTCATAGGGTTAATCGCAACGGGCCGAGTAGAGAGGCGTTTTTGACCGCAAAACCGCAGGAAAGCGATGCCGAAAACAGCCGTCTACTGGCGCCTCCGCCTTTAACCCTATGAATAGTTAAAGTTTGCGACGGAGATAAGGCACGGCAGCCCTCACTTGAGCCTGGACTTGTGGCGAACGCTACTGCCTTCTGCACCTATCGATAAAGCCGGAAACTGCCGCCAGGAGGCCAAGAACGGCCAGCGCGCAGGCAGTCGAAAATGCCCGGTCGCCGGTGGCAGCGAGCTCTCCGCCTGCAAAAACCGCAGTGGTCACCGCACTCGTCTTGGTGCTGGAACCTTTCCGTCCGTCCTCGTCAGTATTGGCGCCAGCAGCATCCCCCTTAGATCCGCCGCCGTCAGCCTTGTCGCCATCAGCCTTGCCGTCCTCATGCGAGCCGTCGCCCTTACCGGCATCGTCCTGCGAGTCGTCGTCCTTACCGGCATCGTCCTGCGAGTCGTCGTCCTTACCGGCGTCGTCCTTTTTGTCCGAGTCGTCGCCATCGTTCTTTTTGGGTGCGGCGACTTTGATTCTGACGGTTACGGTCTCGGTAAGCCCGTCGCGGTCCACATAATCTGGGAAGGTAATCGTGCCCGTTGCCGTGAGCTCCTGTTCGCCAGTCGCCGACTCGTCAAAATCGGTGAGGCTGGTCCATGCAATCGGGTAGTCCTCGCTCTCGCCGCAGGCATAGGTAACCCCAACAAAGCCGGGCAGACCCCAGGCAGAGAGCCCGTCATCGGACTGAGCCTCCTTGGCCGCGAGCGCCTCCTTGTAGGTAAGCTCTACATCGGCGAGCGTGGCCGTGGACTTGTACTCGGCGGAGCCGGTCACGGGGCACACCACACAGACCGAGATTTTGCCATCCCGATCGACCACGTAAGCACCGCCGCTGACGCTCTTGCCGTTGACCTTGACCTCGGCCTTGGGCGAGAAAACGTACTTCACGCCGCCATCGAACGGAGCCACGCTCATCGTAGCGATGTAGGCGATGGCATGCTCGGCCTTGCCATCCTCGCTGACCGTAGGCGACCACGCGATCTTGACCTTATCGCCCTTTTTAACGAACTGATCGGTGACGTCGATATAGTCATCGGACCCGCCGATCTTTGCCCGCACCTTCGTGGCGCCCGTAGCGAGAGCCTTATCGGCCTCGGGAAGATCCATAGTCACGTCAAGGGCAGAAACCACCGGGTTGTAGACGGCAATGGCAGTCATGTTGGCGGCGACCTTCTCGAGCTTGAGGTTCGCGTCGGTATCGAGCGTCTTGCCGTCCGCGTCAATCCACTTCTCAAAGTTGTAGCCCGAGCGGGCGGGCGCAACGATCGAGATGCCTTGGCCGATCTCAACCTCATGCTTGGCGAGGGTCTCCTCCTTAGGGGCCACGCCAGTATCGGTCTGCTTGACCGTGACCGTCGCCTTCTCGGCCGGCTGCGTATCGTCGATAACATAGGTGAACTCGCAGCGCGCAGACTTGACCCCGTCCTTCACGGCCCAGACCTCAACCTTGTAACCGGCCTGCTTTCCAGCATCAGGACCGAGCAGGAGACCGTCCGAGGGCCAATCGGCATCCTCGCCGACCTTACTCCACACGCCATCCCCGTACTTTAGGAGCGAATAGCGAACCTTAGCGCCCTTGGTCCCGCACTCGGCCGTGACCTTGAGCTTGCCGTCAACGAACTTTTCCGACACCGACTTGTCGCTCGTCGAATAGATGCCCGCGGCGGGCGAAACCTCGGGGGCTTTGACCGTTGCGGCCGGAGCGTCGCTCACCGTCACCGTAAGCTGAGCCGTCATCCCACTGGGAACCGTCACGTCGTTGCCGGCGTAGCTCACCGGGAGCCCGAATGTCGCCGAGCCGTCCGCCGGCTTCACAACCTTGCCGTCCTGAGTGACTTTGGAAAAATCGACCCCAGACGTGCTGACGCTCAGAGTCACCGCGGTGTCAGCGTCCGTCTTGGCCGCGACCGTAGCGGGGATCATCTTAAGAAAGTCGTCCGCGCTCGTGCCCACCGGGACCTCAACACTGAGGGTATCGACTTCGTCGATCTCTGGCTTGGCCGTGGCAACAGCATTCGATCGCATAGTCAGCCTGCCGGAAGCGTCCACCGAGGCACTCGCTACGCCCTGGTCGCGACCCCCGATGATCGCCTGCTGCCTAGATGCGTCGATGTCGAGCGCAAAGGCTCGATCGTCATCGATATCCTGGTCGACGGAGACAACGGCTGCGTAGTTGGCACCGTACTTTGCGGCACCGCTCGCGGGGTTCCAGCTATCGCCATTTTTCTCGAGCCAAGAGACCGCGACCTCTACCTGTTTCCAATTGTTGTCGGCATATTCCCAGGCGATCGTGCCAGTCGCGGGCAGGCTACCCCCTGCCACCGGCTTGTCAACGTAAAACCTCACCTCAGCCGCGCGCTTAACGTAGTCGGCAACAAGGTTGACGTCGTTTTGCGGCATGGTGAACGAAACGGTCGGATTTGCAAGATCGTCATCCGAAATATGCTCCGAGAACGGATACAGGCCTGTAGAGCCCTCAGCATTCCAACGCTTGAAAACCTTGGACGCGTCCGTACCCTCGCCATTGACCGTGACGGCGTCCTTGTACTTGTAGCGGTTCAAGACCACACCGTTGACCTTGACTGCAAACTCTATGGTGGCATGGCGTTGCCAAGCGTCACCGCCCTCGTCAGTGCCGTAGCTCACGAAGTAGTCGTCAAGATCGATAAAGAAGCAATCCTGGCTCTCGCTGGCAAAGCTTTTGGCGATGCGCCGGTCGCCCATGATGCCCGTGCGCACGCCCACGCTCGAACCTTTGGCGAGGCTACCCGTGATGTAAGCCTTAGCCAAGCCGCTGTATCCCTCGCGCAGCATGACGTCGTCGGCATTTCCGCTTTTATAGCCTCTTGTATTTCCTTTGACGATACACGTGCCAGTCATCTTGATGTCGTATGAGTAGCCCACAAAGACGCCGCCGCCCTCGTAGCTGTCCCCTTTGGATGCGCACCAGTTTTCCGTGACGGTACCGCCGTTGATGGTGCAATCGCTCGCGGTAACGTAGATGCCGCCGCCGTCCTCAACCGAAGAGTTCCCGCTAACGGTGCAGTCGACGATAGTGTTACCGCTGCCGTTAAGGTAGATTCCGCCAGCGTGTTTATCGGCATGATTGCCGCTGATGATGCATCCTTCCAAGGTGTTGTTGCCGTCTTCTACGTAGACGGCGGCGCCGCTTTTTCCGGACGTGTTTCCGGTGATGGTGCAGTTCTTGACGGTAACCGGATTTTGATCGAGATAGATGGCGGCGCCGTCCTGGTTCGCATGGTTGTTTTTAAGCGTAATGCCCTCGATGGTTCCTTCGCCTTCGCCGCCGTAGCTCTGATTGACGTAGATACCGCCGCCTTTCCAGTAGCCGCTGCCGCTCACGGAGCCATCCGCCACCGTCTCATTCGACGACACGGAACCCGTCATATCCGAGGATGAAACGCCAAAGGGCACCCCCTCAAAAGCAAGGCCGCCTCCGTACACTGCGCCGTTACCGTTGATGCTGCCCCCGTTCTCAAGGTCGACGTAGCTATAGTTGGAATCTGCAAACAAGCCTCCTCCGCCCAAACAGGCCCAATTGTCAGAGACCGTTGCGCCATCGATGCTGACATTGCACTGCTTGCCGTCAAGATGGATGCCGCCACCATAGCCGGCAGACCGGTTGTTTTGGACTGTCGCCCCGTTCTTCATATCGATAGTGCAGTTTTCTCCGGCATAGATTCCGCCGCCGCATCCAGGCACCACCGCGGTTCCGCTGCCAGAGGAATACGTTTTGTTGCGCACGTAGTTTCCCGCGACGGCAACGCCGTCTATAACCAAGAAAGAGCCATCATCCATGTCGATGCCGCCGCCATAGTTGGCTTCCCCTCCCGTGACCAAGCCGCCCGAGGTCAGCTCCATTTTTACCGTTTCGCCCGAGAGGGACTGATATCCGTCATATGAGAACGTCGTCGGCTGCGCGCTCGACTTGAGCGTCAGACTCGCGTTCTCGCCCAGGCTGATCGCACCGTCGGGATACCTGCCGACGATACGGTGCCCGTTCATATCGATGGTGAGATCCGCATACTTGTCGACGCTCAGCGGGTCTTTGAGATTCCATTCCTCGTCGTCGGAGGATCCTTTCACGATCCAGTCCTTGAGCATGACGAGCGTTTTGCCCTCGCCATTCGCGGCCTCCACGGCATCAGTTACGCTCGAATACCTGCCAAGCTCGACACCAGATGCGTCTTGTACGCACGCCACGAAGGTATCCGCGCTCGCGAGCGCCGGCGTCATGACGGTCAAAAGCATGGCTGCAACCACTGCAAGCACAAACGAGTCGGCAAGAGCTCCCGCGAAGCCCTTCTTCTCCTGAGTCACCTTTAAACTCCCCGCCCGAGCGATCGGATCGACGCCCGTATACGATTCCACAGCACAGATTTTTAAATTGTAACCGGGATTCGTATATTTATCCGAGCACAAGGACTTGCCACCAAAACAAATGCGCCCTGCCAGAGGCCCCGGCGGCCCGGCAGGCGTGTCTGCAGCCACAAACTTCAACTATTCATAGGGTTAATCGCAATGGGCCGAGTAGAGAGGCGTTTTTGACCGCAAAACCGCAGGAAAGCGATGTCGAAAACGGCCGTCTACAGACACATCCGCCTTTAACCCTATGAATAGTTGAAGTTTGCGACGGAACAAGGCACGGCAGGCTCCAAATGGCACGTTTCTAGCGCCCGGCGCGTGCGGCACGCGACCAAGAATGCGCACAGTTGGGTACCATAGCTCCTGAAAAAGGAAGGCTGGGTGTTGTATGGGCTGTTACCGTTCCCGCGAACTCGAAGACGCATTCGAATCGTCCGTGCGCACGCTCGGGGGCGACGCCGCGGGCCGCGCCGCCGGTGACGCCTACCTCGCTAAGACGCACGCGCTCTACCACGGCGAACCCACACCTTGGGCGCTCACGCCCAAGATATTCGACGCGGCCACGGTCGAGCTTTTGCGCGATGCCGCCGAGACCATGTACGGCATTATGGACAAGGTCACGCGCGCCTACAGCACGAGCGCAGAGCTGCGTGCGGGCTTTGGCTTTGACGCCGGGCTTGAGCGCCTTTGCATGCTGAGCACCGGCTACAACTGCCAGATTCCGCTCGCGCGCGTGGATATTTTCTTGAACGAGGAGACCGGCGCATTCAAGTTCTGCGAGCTCAACACCGACGGCAGCGCCGGTATGGTCACCACCGACGAGATCTGCCGCGCCATCATGCAAACGCCCTCGTGGCAGACCTTTGAGCGCGAGCATCCGGGTCTGCGCGCATTTGAAATCTGCAACAGCTGGGTCGATGCCCTGCTCGCCACCTATAACGAGTGGGCTACGGACAAAGAGAGCAAAAAGGCGGCAGAAGCGAACAGCGCCGAGAAGACTTTTACCGCAGCGACCGACCCCAACGCGGCCGCTGGAAACGTCCAAGCAAGCAGGGCATCCAAACCGGACCCTCGCGTAACGGGGCCCGTGCCCGAGCCGATCGACAAGACGGCCGCGAGCTCGCATCCCGCCGTCGTCGCCATCGTCGACTACGAGGAAAGCCTCGACGCCGAGGACGCCACCCACTTTATAGAACTGCTCGAGG
>CAVDZW010000033.1:6899-15463 GCA_963613305.1 bacterium
GCGCAGTCTCAAGGTCGAACGCAACCCCGCCACAGGCGCGCCGCAACTTGCAGACGCCCACGGTCCCATCGACTGCGTCTGGCGCCGCGCCGTTACGGGCGAGCTCTGGGAAAAGCCCTGCCCCGGACGCGGCGCGCTCATAGAGGCACAGGAGCAGAACCTCGCCTGCATCGTCGGCGGCTTTCGTACCTGGCCCTGCGCCACCAAAACGCTCTTTGCCCTGCTCTGGAGCGACGTTGCACAAAGCATCCTCTCCCCCAAAGAGCTCGCCTTTGTGCATGAGCACGTGCCCTACACCGAGCGCCTCGGCCTTGAGACCGACCTTGCGCGCTTTGCTGAAAAGGACCGCTGGATCGTCAAGCCAGCGGGTGGCTACAACTCCGTCGGCGTCGTGGCCGGGCTCGATACAACGCCCGAAAAATGGGCGCGCACCCTCGAGCACGCGGCGCGCGGAGGCGGCATCGTGCAGGAATACGCGCCGCAATATGTCACGCCCTGCCTGTGCGGAACGCTCATCGACGGCGAACACCGCGGCGCCCCCGACCCTGCCGCCACCGACGAGCTCGGCTTTGCGCCCGCCCTCAACATGGAGGGCCTCTACCTGTTCCGCGGCAAGTTCGCCGGTGTCTATACCCGCGCCGGGTTCGCCAACACCATTGGCGAATGGACGAGCCGCCTCAACGTGGGCTGCTTCTACGAGGGCGACTAAGCAGGACACCGCCCGACGCGAGCGACCCCAACAAATCCGCACCGCATGGGCAGCACGCCGCCCGGCGCGCTCGTCTCCGGCAGAACGACACCAGCACACCAGCGCCCAACAAGCCGACGCCATACCCAATGGTGCCGTACGCCGCCGCCTGGAAGAACAGCGGCACGGACGACGTCCCGTGCGCGACGGCATCTCGCGCAGCGGCATCCCACGCGGCACCATCCCACGCGACCGCCCCCCCCCGCACGCCGCACCTAATCCAAATAGCGGCCCAGCATGGAACAAACGATGCCCATGCCAGAAGGCATCGAATCGAGGTCGACCCATTCCTCACGCGTATGCGGCTTGCCTCCGCATACGGTCCCGATGGTGTTGGCGATCACACCCTGCGAGAGCGGGATGTTGGAGTCGGTCGAGTACGGCCCCTCGTCGATCTCGCCGTCAAACCAACCCCGCACCGTCGCGATATTCTCGTCGGTCCATGCGCGCAGCGCCGCGCGATCAACGTCTCCCATGCCGGGCCTGATCCCGATGGTCTGCACGTTGATATCGACGCCGCCCGCGCGCTCGTCCTCGATGATTCCGTTCATCTGCCGGCGCATGAACTCCAGGCAGCGCTCGTCGCTCGAACGGTACTCGTAGAGCATCTCGCACGACTCGGGAATCGAGTTGACCGTCGAGCCGCCCTCGATCCGCCCGACGTTGTAGGTCGTGCGCTCGCCCTCGGGCAGCTCCTGGCCGTACAGCCGGTCGATAAGGCGCGCCGCCTTCACCACGGCGCTCGCGTTGCCGAACTCCAGGTACGAATGCCCGCCGCGCGCGCGAAGCTGCATGCGGTAGCGGTGCGAGCCGACCGGGATGCTCGTGACCTGCGACTGGTACCCGTCAAACGAGTAGAACCTGCCGATACGCGCGCCGTAGTTCAAAAACAGCTCGCGAATGCCGTTGGAGTTGCCCAGCCCCTCCTCACAGGAATTCGCAACGATCATGATGCCCCGCTTGAGCTCGGAGCGGTGCCGCAGCAAAAACCTGCAGCCCATCATGAGGTTGACGAGGTTGGCCGTGTCGTCACCGATTCCCGGCGCATAGAGTGTGCTGCCCTCGCGGCGCATGGGGAGCTCCTCGCGGTCGTCGAACACCACGTCCATGTGCGCGGCAAAAACCGTGATGTCGTCGCACCCGTCGCAGCCGAACTTGCAGACGACGTTTTTTGCCGAATCGACCCACACCTCGTCTGCGCCCTCACGCACAAACCAGTCGCGGCAGAACTCGGCACGCGCGTCCTCGTGATAGCTCGGCGCCGGAATCTTGCCGAGCGTTTGCAGCAGCTCCACCGCCTCGGCGCGATTCTCCTCGATAAACTGCTCGATCTCTTCTCTTGCGATCATGCGGTCCCCCGCCTTCCTTAATCGTTGGTGATACGAAAAAGGCGCCGCCGGAATCAACCGACGGCGCCCGTCTGCAATGCGTCTTACTCGCCGCAGCCGCTCTCGATAAGCTCAACGAGCGCGTCGACGGCGGCCTGTTCGTCAGGTCCCTCGGCCGCGATCTCGATCTCGGCACCGCACGTCATGCCGAGGCCCATGACCGAAAGGATGGACTTGGCGTCCTTGGCGTCGCTCTCTTTGGTGAGGTTGCGCACCGTGACCTTCGAGGCAAACTCGCCTGCCTTCTTGACGAAGATAGATCCGGGGCGTGCGTGGATGCCGCTGGCGTTCACCACCGTCGTCGTTTTGCTGACCATTGCCTAGCCCTCCTCGACAATGTTGTCGGTGGCCAAGTCGGCACCGTTGCTCGCAATGAGCTTCTTGTAGTAGTAGTACGACTTCTTGCGGCCGAGCTTCATGCTGCCGTTACCAAAGTCGTCTACATCGACGGACACAAAGCCGTAGCGCTTGCGCACCTCGGAGGTGCCGGAGCTCACGAGGTCGATGGGGCCCCACCAGGCGTAACCGAACACGTCCACGCCATCGCGCAGCGCCTCGCCCAGCTGCTCCACATGGGCCTTCATGTAGTCGATGCGATAGTCGTCGGCCACATAACCGTTCTCGTCGAGCTCGTCCACCGCGCCCAGGCCGTTCTCGGAGATAAAAATCGGCAGGTGATAGCGGTCGTAGATGTGGTTGAGCGTGATACGGAACCCGATCGGGTCGATCGGCCAACCCCAATCGGAGGCCTTGAGGTGCGGGTTCTTGATGTCCGACACGAGGGAGCCGGCCGGCTTGGGAACGGGCTCGCCCTTGTAGCGCATGATGTAGGTCATGTAGTAGCTGATGGTCACAAAGTCAACCGTGCCGGCCTTGAGGAGCTCGAGGTCGCCCGGCTCCATCTTGAGCTCCACGCCGTTCTCCTTAAAGAAACGGTCGATGTAGTACGGGTACTCGCCCTTGGCCTGCACGTCGCTGTAGAACCAGTTAAAGTGATCCTCGAACAACACCTGGAGCTGGTCCTCGGGCTTGGAAGACTCGGCGTAGTTCTCAAGACGGCAGAGCATGTTGCCGATCTTGGCGTCGGGGTCGATCTCGTGGCACTTGATGACGGCCTTGGCACTCGCCACGAACTGATTGTGCGAGACCTGGTACTTCATGGCCCAGTTGCCGTAGTACGGGTTATCGGGAGTGGCGGAACCCTCCTCACTCATGATGATGCCGCTGCAGGTGAACGGGTTGGTGAGTACGTTGTTGATCTCGTTGAACGTAAGCCAGTACTTGACCTTACCCTTGTAGCGCTTAAAGCAGGTCTCGGCATAGCGCTCGAACGCATCGACCGTGTGGCGGCTCGCAAAGCCGTCGTACTCCTCGGCGAGATGCAGCGGCGTGTCGAAGTGGCAGAGCGTGACCATCGGCTCCATGCCGAGCTTGTGGCACTCGTCGAACACGGCATCGTAGAACGCCAGGCCTTCCTCGTTGGGCTGGGCATCGTCGCCGTTGGGGAAGATGCGGCTCCACGAGATGGACATGCGGAACACCTTGAAGCCCATGCCGGCGATCTGGGCCAGCTGCTCCTTGTAGCGGTGGTAGAAGTCGATGCCGCGGCGCTTGGGAAGGTTGTACTCCTCGGGATGCTCCTTCATCTTGGCGAGCGTCTCGGCGGTCACCGCGTTGTGCGGCAGGTGGTTCTCGATGCCGCGACGGTTGGCCTCCTTGGAGATGAACGGGGCAAAGTCGGAGGTCGCAAGACCGCGGCCGCCCTCGTCAAAGGCGCCCTCGATCTGGTTGGCGGCGGTGGCGCCGCCCCAAAGGAACCCGTCGGGGAAGGGAGAGGTTGTCTGAGCCATAGGTAACTCCTTAAGTAAAGGGGAGGGGGCGGCCGGGGACCCGGTGCGCGGCGCGCATGCGATGCGCCGTCAACGGCCGCACCGGGGGCCGCCCCAGAGGGGAGAATAAAAGAGGTTGACCTACTTGCCGGCAGCGGCGACGAGCGCCTTGACGACCGGCATCATCTTTTGAGCCATATGCAGCTCAGCGCTGATGGTCATGAGCGTGTCTTGCGCATGGGTAAAGAGCAGCGAGTACTCGACTTCCTCGCCGGCGGCCTGGGCCTGGATGGTCTCGGTCTGCGCCTTGTGGGCGGCAAGGACCTTGGTGTCAGCCTCGGCCAGGTGCGCCTCGGCGGCGTCGAAGTCAAACTCCGCCAGACTTGCCATGGCCTCGTCGATGCAGGCCCTGCCGTCTCCGGCGTTGAGGATGACCTCCATGGCCACGGCGTTGATATCGATCGAGCTACTCACGGGGCGCTCCTTCTGCATTCGTCGTTTCTACGGTCTCGGCGATGTCGGTGTCGGCAGCGGCGTCGGCTACGGTCTCAACGTCGGCCACAGCCACGGCGGCAACGGCGCCATCGGTGGCCACGGCAGTGGCCTTGGCGGCCTTGGCGGCGCGCTTGGCCTCGCGGGCGGCGCGCTTGGCGGCCTTCTTGGCGGCAAGCTCGGCCTCGCTCTTGGCCTCGTCCTCGGCAGCGTGCTTATCGAACACCTTGAAGAACGGATACCAGATGATGGCGGCCAGAATCAGGTTGACGATGATGAGGATCACGTTGCGGAAGTCGCCGTTCGAGAGGAAGTACGCGGACACGGCGTTGGGCAGGAAGTTCATGGCGAACATCTGCGTGTGCAGGCTCGCCCAGTCGAACTGCATCCACAGGTAGGCGTTGGCCGGAAGGATGATGCCCTGGAGCACGACGGGGAGGAACAGATACGGGTTGTTGACAATCGTCGAGAACACGAGCGGCTCGTTGATGTTGACCAGTGAGGGAACGAGCGTTGCCTTGCCGAGGGTACGGTTCTTCTTGGACTTGGCAAAAAGCATCATGAACGCGAGGGGCAGCGTGTTGAGCTGGCCGCCGATCATGTAGTAGCGCGAGAAGCCGTAAGCGTTGATGTTATGCGGGGTGGTGCCGGCGGCAAGCGCGGCCATGTTCTCGGCCATGCCGCTCTGGGTAATGGGCAGCGTAACCGAGGTGAATGCCCAGCCCGAGACGCCAAAGAAGTAGAAGACGTCGCGGATGAGTGCGATGAGCACCACGCCGGGAAGCGACTGGGCAAAGTTGGTGACCGGCGAGAGCAAAAGGCCGATCATCGTGAAGACGTCGATGTTAACGAGATAGGTGAAGAGGAACGCGATAGCGAGGCTCGCCAGGATGGGAATGATGCTGTCGAACCAGTTCTTGACGAAGTCGGGGATTACCGAATCCTCGCCAAAGAAGCTGTGACTGGCCGCGAACTTATAGATCACGCCGACCACAAGGCCGATGACCATGGCGGCAAACATGCCGCTCGAGCCGAACTTCCACATCTCAAACGACGTGCCGCCGTCCTCGAGCGCCTGCGGGTTCATGCAAAGCATGTACGCGCCGATGCCGGTAAAGCCGGCAATGAGCGCGCGACCCTTGTCGTCCTCCTTGACGCACACGCTGTGCGGGATGATGAAAGCGATAAAGAGGCCCACCAGGCCAAACGAGTAGGTGCTCAGCGCCGTGAGGTCCGGAAGCGAGGGAACGAAGTTGCGGATAACGCTCACGAGGCTCGGAATCGCCGAGACCATCGAGAACGGGACGATGTAGAGCACCGCGTTCGCCACGATGCTGAACCAGTAGTTAGCGGTCAGGCCCTTGACCACGGGGACGAGGTTCTTCTCGATGCCCCCTTGGATTTTTGTCATCACATTTGCCATGGCACTTCACTACTCCACGTCAAAGTCTTCATCAAGCAAGTCGTAGGCATCCTCGAGGATGCCCTCGCCGTCGAGCGCAGCGTAGTAGTCGGGGTCGATGGACATGACCTTGACCCCATAAGGCTCGAGCAGCTTTTGGGTCGAGGGGACCTCGGCCGCAAAGTGGGGACCAAGCAGAAGGGCGTCGATCTTCTCGGCATAATCCATGATCTCGGACTTGCTCACCGCGTTGACGGTGCAGTTGAGGCCGTTCTCCTTAGCGAACTTGCGCATGTTGGCGGCCATGAATCCGGTGCTCGCGCCGATACCGCACGCGAGCAGGATGCGAACGGTTCCGTTTTCGTCAGCCATGATGTGCTCCTTTCAGGGCGCAGGCTTTACGTTTAGGTAAACGGGCGTCGTGTCGACTCCGACGTTCGTTGCTGGCTGCACTATAGTCGGACCGGCTCACGACCGGCCAACCGAGTATTTGCCGCCTAGCGGAAGGTTGGCGATATTTCCGGCCGCGCGGCAAAAAGCCGCTTTTTTCGGAAATGCAGGGCCGCAGTATCATGGAGAGCCTCGAGTTGCACAGAAAAGGTGGGGTCATGGCGAGCGCCAAGCAACAGCGGATCGATCGCATGATCGACGTTCTCGACAAGGCATCGATGTGGGTCTCGGCCCCGATGCTCGCCAACATGCTGGGCGCAAGCGAGCGCTCCATCCGCAATTACGTGAGCGAGGTCAACGCCGAGGGCATCCGCCAAATCGAATCGTCCAAAGAGGGTTACCGGCTCTCCCGCACGTCGGGAGCCTCGGGCGCGACGGGTGTTGCCGCCTCCCCCGCTGGATCGTCGCCCGCCGCCAACGCGGACGCGCGGCGCGACTACGTGATCTCGCACCTGGTCAACGCAACCGATACGCTCTCGGTCTTTGACCTGGCGTCCGAGCTCTGCATTTCCGAGAGCACGCTCCTCGGCGCCGTCATGCCGCAGGTGCGCGAACTCGCCCGCCAGTTCGGCCTCGCCGTGGAGACGCACGACTTTGCGGTGCGGCTCACCGGGCTCGAGCGCGATAAACGCAAGCTCCTCGGGCACATCGTCACGCACAACTCGTACGGCTACTTCACCTCCACGCAAACGCTCGAGAACATGTTTCCCGGGTTCGACGTGCAGCAGATTCTCGCGAGCCTCGTCGAAATCTGCCAGCGCTCGGAGCTCTTCATCAACGATTACGCGCTTTCCAACCTGCTGGTGCACTTGCTCGTGATCATCATCAGGCTCACCTCGAACAACGAGCTCAGCGAGGTCGACGGCCCCATCGACGGCGACGGCCTGGTCGATCAGCTCTCGCAGCGCGACCAGATCACCCGTTGTGCCCAGCGCATATCGGATTACTTTGAGCAGGAGTTCGGCTGCGCCATCCCCCAGGCCGACTACCAGCAGATCCTTCTCTTGCTCGCGCTCTCTATCGAGCGCATCGAATACGGCGAGCTCGATCTCGACAAACTCACGGGCATCATCGACCGGAGCTTCGTCGCCACCGTGCTCGAGATTCTGGACGAGACGGGTGCGCGCTACAATATCCCGCACTTCATCGATGAACCCATGCGCCTGCAGCTGGTGCTCCACATGTACAACGCCTACCAGCGCGCCATCTACCGTGTGAGCTACCCCAACCCGCTCGCGGCTCAAATCAAGAGCGAATACGCCCCTGTCTACGACATGGCGGTCTATATCGTGCACCGGTTCTCGACCGTCATGGGAGTCGAGATCGGTGAGAACGAGATCGCCTTTGTCGCCTTCCACATCGGCGCCTACTTTGAGCGCGCCACCGCGCCCGACAGCGCCGTGAGCTGCACGGTGATTGTCGAAAACTACCACGATTTTGCGCGCAAGCTCGTCGAGGACCTCAAATGTGCGCTTGCGGATGACGCTCAGATCGTCGCCGTCATGAGCTGCGACCGCTATCTCGCCGCCCCGCCCGAGTGCGACGCGGTCATCACCACGATCGATATCGCCGTGCCCGCGAGCTGCACCAAGATTCTCATCGGCCCCATCCTCACCAAGCAAAACCTCCGCAAGGTGCGCGACTGCCTGGCCCGCATCCAAGAGGAACGGCGCCTCGCCTACGCACGCGAGCTGCTCCGCCGCCTCATAAAGCCCGAACTGTTCTGCCGCAACGTCGATGCCGCGAACGCCGACGGTTGCATCGACGCGCTCGGCGAGGTCGCGTTCAACGCCGGCTACGCCGACGCGGCCTTCTTGGCCGACGTGCACCTGCGCGAAAAGGTCTCGTCGACGGCGTTCACCGACTGTCTCGCCGTGCCGCACAGCATCTCGGTCTATCCGCGCCGCTCGTTCATCGCTGTCGCTCACAACGACTCCCCCATCCCCTGGGGCCGCCACAACGTGCGCTTTGCCCTGCTCATCGGCATCACCAAAGAGGAGATGGGGCTCTTCCGCGACGTGCTTGACCTAATCATCGAGACCTTCTCGTCGGTAGAGACCACCATGCGCCTGCTGCAGACCGACACCTTCGACGAATTTCTCGACACCTTTTGCCAGGGCGCGGCCTAGTTTTTGGCGCCCCTGCGCCAAAAATAACGGTTTCCGGTACCTAAAACCGAAAAGCCCGAGTAGCCGCGTTTTTGCCCTCACATTCCCGCAGGTCAGAAAATGGTATTAACTCGGTATACTTTGAGG
>CAVDZW010000034.1:0-2618 GCA_963613305.1 bacterium
GCAAGGACGCGGTGCCCTACGTGGCCGAGTACGTCCGCTCGATGGCCGAGGCGGTTCACAGCGCGTAGCGGCCCTACCCTCGCAACCTTTGAGACCCGACCGGGCATCGCTGGAGCGACATGGGGCTCTCCGGCGGTGCCCGGTTTTGTGGGTTCCGTTCCTTTGCGCGGCTTTGGGGCGTCGGATGTTGCCGGCTCCTGAGTGCGGGGCACGGCGCATGGGTATAAAATCCGGTGTTCTGTAGATATGCCATGCGAAGGGACACATTACCCATGAAGATTACCGACGACATCAAGTACATCGGCGTGAACGACCACGATATCGACCTGTTCGAGGGTCAGTACGACGTGCGCGAGAACGGCATGGCGTACAACAGCTACGTGATTCTTGCCGAGCAGGTGGCCGTGACCGACACCGTCGATGCGCACTTTGTCGACGAGTGGCTCGGCAACCTCGACGCCGCGCTCGCCGGGCGCATGCCGAGCTACCTGATCGTGCATCACATGGAGCCCGACCACTCCGCCGGCATCGCGGCATTTATGGAGCGCTACCCCGAGGCGAAGATCGTCGCCTCGGCCATGGCGTTCCGCATGATGGGCGCCTACTTTGGCACCGATTTCGACGATCGCAAGGTCGTGGCCAAGGAGGGCTTTGAGCTCGACCTGGGCGGGCACACGCTCACCTTTATCGGTGCTGCCAACGTGCACTGGCCCGAGGTCCTCTTCTCCTACGACGCAGCCGACAAGGTGCTCTTCTCGGCCGACGGCTTTGGCAAGTTCGGCGCCAACGACATCGAGGATCCCGAGGGCTGGGCATGCGAGGCGCGCCGCTACTACTTTGGCATCGTGGGCAAGTTCGGCAAGAGCGTGCAGGCCGTGCTCAAAAAGGCCGCTGGCCTTGAGATCGAGCACATCTGCCCGCTCCACGGTCCCGTTCTCTCCGAGAACCTCGGCTACTACCTCGAGACCTACAACACCTGGTCGAGCTATGAGCCCGAGGACGCGGGCGTGACCATCGCCTATGCGAGCGTTTACGGCAACACCAAGCAGGCTGCCGAGGAGCTGGCGGCCGCGCTCGAGGCCAAGGGGCAGAAGGTGTCGCTCTTCGACCTCGCACGCGACGACATGGCCGAGGCCGTGGAGGACGCGTTCCGCTACGACCGCCTGGTGCTCGCGAGCGTCACCTATGCGGGCGGCATCTTCCCGTTCATGAGCACGTTCATCCACACGCTGGCCGAGCACGACTACCAAAAGCGCACCGTGGCGCTCGTGGAGTCGGGCATGTGGGCGCCGGCGGCCGCCAAGGTTATGCGCGGCGAGCTCGAGCAGATGAAGGATATCAAGATCGCCGAAAACACCGTGACCGTGCGCGGCGCCCTGAACGACGACTCGCGCGCCCAGATCGAGGCGCTCGCCGAGGAACTTTCCAAGTAATCGGAGCGCTTGGCTCGGCTAAGAATCGGGCTTGAGCCCTTACAAGGCCGCCCTCTGTTCCATGTATGTGCGGAGCAGAGAGCGGCCTTCTTTTTTGCTGTTTGATGCCTGTTTTTCGGCGGCGTTACCGGCGCCCGCGATTGGCGCCCTGCCGCCCTTGCGCGGCACGGTTGCGCGCTGCAGCGTTCTGGGCGCGGTTCATCCCATGTGCATTCGTGTTCTTGGGCGCCTTGCCGCCCATGCCGCCCGCCTGCGGTCCCTTACCGCCAAAGCGATCGCGTTTGCTAACCTGCGCACCGTTCTTATTCGATTTGGCGCCGCCCTTGCTCGTGCGCCCGTTGCCCTTGCCGGCGGTAGCCTTGTTTTTGCCCGAGCCCTGCTTGTCGTTCGCGCCGGGGCGCGGCGGCACGGGACGGATCAGGCAGTGCTTGTCGTAGCCGATGAGGTCGCGGCGGCCGGCCTTTTCGAGCGCCTCGCGCACCAGTTTGTAGTTCTCGGGCTTGCGGTACTGGATGAGCGCGCGCTGCATGGCCTTTTCGTGCGGGTCGTGCGCCACGTAGATGGGCTCCATCGTGCGCGGGTCCACGCCGGTGTAGTACATGCAGGTGCTCATGGTGCTCGGAGTGGGGTAGAAGTCCTGCACCTGCTCGGGCATGTAGCCCATGTCGCGCACGGCTTCGGCCAGCTCGATGGCCTCCTTCATGGTGGAGCCCGGATGGCTCGAGATAAGGTAGGGCACCACAAACTGGTTGAGGTCGTACTTGCGGTTGATCTCGTCAAAGCGGCGGCAGAAGGCGTCATAGACGGCGCGGCTTGGCTTGCCCATGACAGAGAGCACAGCGTCGCTCACATGCTCAGGCGCCACGCGCAGCTGACCCGAGACATGGTGGCGCAGCAGTTCAAGCAAGAACTCGTCCGAGGCGTCGGCCATGGTGTAGTCAAAGCGGATACCGCTGCGTACAAAGACCTTCTTTACGCCGGGTAGCGCCCGCAGGTCGCGCAGCAGCTGCGTGTAGCCGCTCTCGTCTACCACCATGTTGCGGCACACGCTCGGCCACAGGCACCGCTTGTTCTTGCACACGCCGTGGTTGAGCTGCTTGTCGCAGGCCGGACGGCTGAAGTTCGCCGTGGGGCCGCCCACGTCGTTGATATAGCCCTTAAAGTCGGGGTCGTGCGTGAGCAGCT
>CAVDZW010000035.1:0-18743 GCA_963613305.1 bacterium
GTTGACGCCCTTGCGCTCGCCGATGAGGCCGTCGTTCTTGACGACGCAGGTCATGTCCTGACCGGAGACGGACTCGACCTCGAGGGCCACCAGGCCGTCGTCGATGAGGATGAGGGAGCCGGCTTCGACCTCGGAGGGGAGGGCGAGGTAGTCGAGGGAGATGTGCTCAGCGGTGCCGTGGAAATCCTCGGAGGTGGGCTGGGCGGTCACGACGATCTTGTCGCCGGTCTTGACAGCGACCTTCTTGCCGTCGACGAGCAGGCCGGTGCGGACCTCGGGGCCCTTGGTGTCGAGGAGGATGCCGACGGGCATGCCGAGCTCCTTGGAGATGCGGCGGACGCGCTCGATGCGGCCGTGATGCTCCTCATAAGAGCCGTGCGAGAAGTTGAAGCGGGCGACGTTCATGCCCGCCTTGATCATCTCGCGGATGGTCTCGTCGCTGTCGCAGGCGGGACCCATGGTGCATACAATCTTAGTGCGCTTGTACATTCAGACCTCCATCTGATTCGTGTTGCGCTGGATAAAAAACGAAGAAATAAAACCTCCTGCATTATAGCGAAACCGGTACCGTACATCCGAAAAAATCGACCGTATGTCGATTGATTGCTAAACACTTACGTACGGATGGTGTAACGGTAAAAAAGTTTATCTGCGAAAAGGTCGCATTTTGCCGGGTCAAGTTATACGTATATGTTAAAAAGCCGGGTAAAAATCGTTTTATCAATTTGAAGTATCCGTTGAGAAGCGAGGCGTCGCGGGCGTTTGGGGCGACCGGGGCCTACGGAGCCGGCACGTTCGCATGCGCGCGACTCATGTCGGACCATGATCTGCGGTTGGTCTAGCTTTTGGTCCGGATTTTTATGTGCACGGTCCGATTCGTTGCGGCGTGCCGAGTGTCTGTCATCAGCTCGCGATCTTTTTGCGCCGGCGGGGCGTTCTTGCGCTAGTATGACGTAACTTGTCAATTGTCCTGTGGCCGAACAGGCGCGGTGAGCCCTTGCCCTCTCCTGGGAATTATGATCGGGAACCGCGCTGCCCCAAGGCTCAAATCCCAGGAGGGACCTTTATGCAAAAGGAATACCTGTCCGCCGCCGATGAGGTCGTGGAGGGCCTCGGCACGTCCGCCGATGCCGGTCTCGCCTCGGCCCGCGCCGCCGAGCTTCTGGCCAAGAACGGCCCCAACAAGCTCGACGAGGAGGAGAAGACGCCGCTCTGGAAGCGCTTTTTTGAGCAGATGGCCGACCCCATGGTCATCATGCTCATCGTCGCCGCGGTGATCAGCGCCCTTACCGGCATGGTCAAGGGCGAGCCCGATTTTGCCGACGTGATCATCATCATGTTCGTTGTCGTGGTGAACTCCGTGCTCGGCGTGGTCCAGGAGGCCAAGAGCGAGGAGGCCCTCGAGGCGCTGCAGGAGATGAGCGCCGCGCAGAGCAAGGTCATGCGCGACGGCAAACTCGTGCACCTGCCGAGCGCCGAGCTCGTCCTTGGCGACGTTGTTCTGCTCGAAGCCGGCGACTCGGTGCCCGCCGACTGCCGCGTGATCGAGAGCGCGAGCATGAAGATCGAGGAGGCGGCGCTTACCGGCGAGTCCGTGCCGGTTGAGAAGCATGCCGACGCGCTCGAGCTTGCTGCCGGGGCGGACGACGTGCCTCTGGGCGACCGCAAGAACATGTGCTACATGGGCTCTACCGTGGTCTACGGCCGTGGCCGTGCCGTGGTGTGCGGCACCGGCATGAACACCGAGATGGGCAAGATCGCCGGCGCCCTCGCCGATGCTAAGGAGGAACTGACCCCGCTGCAGGTCAAGCTCGCCGAGCTCAGCCGCATCCTCACCATCATGGTCATCGTCATCTGCGTGGTGATCTTCGGCGTCGACATCCTGCGTCACGGCGTGGGCAACGTGTTGAGCGACCCGACCGCGCTGCTCGACACCTTTATGGTGGCCGTCTCGCTCGCCGTCGCCGCCATCCCTGAGGGCCTCGTTGCCGTCGTGACCATCGTGCTTTCGCTCGGCGTGACCAAGATGGCTAAGCGTCAGGCCATCATTCGCAATCTCTCGGCTGTCGAGACCCTCGGTTGCACCCAGGTGATCTGCTCCGACAAGACGGGCACCCTCACCCAGAACAAGATGACCGTCGTCAAGCATGAGCTCGCCGCCTCCGAGGCCAAGCACATCGCCGGCATGGCGCTCTGCTCCGACGCCAAGTGGGACGCCGAGGTCGGCGAGGCCGTGGGCGAGCCGACCGAGTGCGCGCTTGTGAACGACGCCGCCCGCGCCGGCATGACCGGCTTGGATGAGGAGCACCCCCGCGTGGGCGAGGCCCCCTTCGACTCTGGTCGTAAGATGATGTCCGTGGTGGTGGAGACGCTCGATGGAGAGTTCGAGCAGTACACCAAGGGCGGCCCCGACGTCGTGCTCGACCGCTGCACGAGCATCTACGAGGGCGATGAGATCGCGCCGCTCACCGATGAGAAGCGAGCCGAAATCCTCGCCGCCAACAAGGCCATGGCCGACCAGGCCCTGCGCGTGCTCGCGCTTTCGTGCCGTCACTACACCGAGAAGCCCGCTGACTTCTCGGCCGAGGCGCTCGAGTGCGAACTCACCTTCTGTGGCCTTTCGGGCATGATCGATCCCGAGCGTCCCGAGGTGGCCTCGGCTATCGAGGAGGCTCACACCGCCGGCATCCGCACCGTCATGATCACGGGCGACCATATCGACACCGCCGTGGCCATCGCCAAGAACCTCGGCATCGTCGAGAGCCGCGAGCAGGCCATCACCGGCGCCGAGCTCGACAAGATGACCGACGAGGAGCTCGACGCCTGCATCGAGAACTACGGCGTCTACGCCCGCGTCCAGCCCGAGCACAAGACCCGCATCGTCGAGGCTTGGAAGAGCCGCGACATGATCGTCGCCATGACCGGCGACGGCGTGAACGACGCGCCGTCCATCAAGCGCGCCAACATCGGCGTGGGCATGGGCATCACCGGCACCGACGTCACCAAGAACGTGGCCGACATGGTGCTCGCCGACGACAACTTCGCCACCATCATCCATGCGTGCGAAGAGGGCCGTCGCATCTACGACAACATCCGTAAGGTCATCCAGTTCCTGCTTTCGGCCAACCTCGCCGAGGTCTTCAGCGTGTTTATCGCCACGCTCATCGGCTTTACCATCTTCCAGCCGGTGCAGCTGCTCTGGGTGAATCTCGTGACTGACTGCTTCCCGGCGCTCGCGCTCGGGCTCGAGGAGGCCGAGGGCGACATCATGCGCCGTAAGCCCCGTAGTGCCTCCGATGGCGTGTTCGCGGGCAACATGGGCCTCGACTGCGTGGTCCAGGGCCTCATCATCACCGCGCTCGTGCTCGCGAGCTTCTTTGTGGGCGTCTACTTTGACATGGGCTACATCAACGTGGCCGATATGATTGCCGGCACGGCTGACGAAGAGGGCGTGATGATGGCGTTCATCACCCTCAACATGGTCGAGATCTTCCACTGCTTTAACATGCGCAGTCGCCGCGCTTCGCTCCTGAGCATGAAGAAACAGAACCTCTGGCTCTGGGGTTCCGCTGTGCTTGCGCTCGTGCTCACCGTGATCGTGACCGTGGTGCCCGGCCTTGCCGCCATGTTCTTTGGCCCGGGTGTCGTGCTCGAGCCGCGCGGTGTCGTCGCCGCGCTGGGACTGGCGTTCCTGATCGTGCCGCTCGTCGAGGTCTACAAGGCCATCATGAGGGGGATCGAGAAGGAATAGCCTTTTGGTCGGGCCCGGAGCGCCTTCCCTCCGCCAACGTCCTCGCGCATGAAAGCCCCCTTTGCCTGCTCCTGCGGAGCCGCGGCAAAGGGGGCTTTCGCGCTGCAGAATGTTGGCGTAGGGAAGGCGCTCCGGGGCCTGCGGCTATTCTTCTCCGGAATCCGGAGCGGAGAAGGGTGGCGGTTGGAGAACGGTGGGTCTGCCCGGGCGGGCCTTGGCCCGGGGCTGGGTTCGGTCCTCTATCGGGTAGAATGCGGGGGATGAATTTGCTGCTCGGGAGGTATGCGTGGCAAAGGGTAAAGCGAGGGCCAAGAAGAAGACGACCGGGGCGCGGGCCAAGCGCGACCGGCGGCGCAAGCAGGCAACCGAGGTCAGCGCCGAGGCGCTGGGGGCCGAGCTGCCCGCAATCGATGCGCTCGAGGACGTGCCTGCCTACTCGGAGCTTCCCATCGATGACAGGCAGCGCGCAGCCTACCGAGGGTTTCTCGAGGTTGCGGAGGCGCCTGAGCAGTTGAGGCTCGGCTGCGTCGTGCGACTCGACCGCGGGTTTCCCCTCATTCGCTGCGAGGACGCGCTGTTTCGCGCGGAGCATTCCGTTGCCTTTGCCAAGGGCCGCACCGACGAGGAGCGGCTGCTGCCGGCGGTGGGCGACCGTGTTGCCGTGTGCATTCCCGCCGGGCACGATATGGGCGTGATCGAGGCGGTCTTGCCGCGCCGCACCGCTTTTGAGCGCTGGCGCGGGCGCGCCCGCGGGGAGCGGCAGGTTCTTGCCGCCAACGTGGATGACATCCTGATCGTGCAGGCGCTCGGTGCTGGTGAGATGGCGCTCGATCGCATCGCCCGCTCGATGGTGCTCGCGCTCGATTGCGGAGCCGCGCCGACGGTGATCCTCACCAAGGCCGACCGATGCAGCGCCGACGAGCTTGAGCGCGATGTGGCTCGCGTGCAGCGCCTGGTCGGGGAGCGTGCTCGCGTGCTCGTGACCTCTTCGCTCACCGGCGCGGGGCTCGATGAGGTGCGCTCGACCGTGCCTTCTGGGCGTTGCGCGATGATTCTCGGCGAGTCGGGTGCCGGCAAATCGACGCTGTTGAACGCGCTTTTGGGTCACGAGGCCATGCTCACGGGCGGTGTCCGCGAGCGCGACGATGCGGGGCGCCATACCACGGTGGCGCGCGTCATGCTCTCGCTCGGCGCGGGTGCCGGTGTGATCGCGGACGTCCCGGGCTTGCGGAGCCTGCCGCTCGTGGGGCACGAGACGGGGCTTGCGCGCCTGTTCCCCGAGGTCGTCTCCACGGCGCGGGCCTGTCGCTTTAGCGATTGCACGCATACCCACGAACCCGGTTGTGCGGTCGGCGAGGCCGTGGGTGACGGGAGCATCGACGAGGTGCGCTGGGAAATCTTTAAGGCCTTGGCGGAAGAGATGCGCGTGAGCGCTCAGAGCCTCGACCCCGATATCCATTTGAATTGATTTTTAACTTGCAACGGGCTGGCCGCGCGCCGACCCGTTTTGTTTAGCGCTGCGGTCTGGAACCGGTCCGGTTTGTTGCGGGCCGGTTCCAGGCGTTTTTGGTGTGTGGGATGGTTTCGCGCCGACTGAGCCTGACGGTGTGGGTCGCCGTTTTCTTGAGCGTTTTTGCGGCACGGTTTGCCGTGTGCTGTCAGAGGTTGCCTCGACGTTGGCGCGGCCGTGCTCGCTGGCCTTGGCGCGACCTTGCCGCAGGTCTTGTCCAGAACTTTCCTGGTGGGGAAAGTTCGCAGGTCAGATGGCTGTTAGAACGCGTTTCCCTTTTTGTTTTGAGCATCCGACATACAGCGTTTCCTCAGCACAATTGAGTCACGGGCCGCCCGGCGGCCAAGGCCGTGCGAGGGGAGCGAGACGTGAGGCAAAGAGCAAGATTGATAGCGAGCGTGGCCACGGGCCTGCTGGCCGCGGCGTTGGCGATGTTTTATGGCTCGTCGGTGCGCACCGAAGCGGCCGCCGAGCAGTCCGAGATGCTTGAGCGCTACGGCGGGGAGCTCGTGAAGACCTGCGTGGCCTCGCGCGATATCGATCCGGGCGAGAGCATCGACGAGAGTAATTCCCATGTTGAGGAGTGGGTTGCGAGTCTGCTTCCTGCAGATGCGATCAGGAACCTGCGCGATGCGGTGGGCAAAAAGGCGACGTCGCGCATTCCGACGAATGCCGTGATGTCAAAAAAATACTTTGAGAAGAGCGGGCAGTCGATCAGCGTGCCCGCGGGCAAGGTGGCCGTCTCGATCGCAAGCGATGAGCAGCATGCCCTCGGCGGCACGCTCAAACAGGGCGATTCGGTCGACGTGTACGTGTCGAAGGACGGGGTCGCCGATCGGCTCTGCGCAGCACGCGTGATCGAGACGAGCGCCGGGGACGAGGGGAGTGGCCAGACAGACGTCACATGGGTGATGCTCGCGGTTGCTCCCGACAAGGTTCAAGAAATGCTGGCGGCGACGGCGCGGGGCGAGATCAGCCTGACGATGCCGGGCGCCTCGGTCGAGAACGCCGACGAGGAGGCCGAATGATGCGTGCACTGTGGTTCGTCCGGTGCCAGGACGATGAATACGCGGCCGTAAGGGCCGAGATCCGCCGACGCGACGATGCCGTGCGGATCGTGCGGGCCGCGAACCCGGGCCTCGTGGGGCGCGTGCTCGACGGCTGCGAGAAGCATGCCTGTGCGGGCATGGCGGTCGTTGAGGGTGACGGGCGTGAGGCATTCGAGTGGATCGGCGCACTCATGGGGCGCGACGAGGCCGTGGACGTCATCGCGCTCGTGCCCGAAAGCGATGCCGCACTGATCGCCCGCGCACTCGATGCGGGCGCAACGGAGGTCATTCCGGTTTCTGCCGGTTGGGAGAGAGCAGAGGATCCGTGCGATCCGCCCGTGAGGGGAGCGCTCGATTGCGTCCTGGCCGACGGCACCGATGACGATAGTTCCGGGGAGCCCCGCGAGACCAGGGGGACGACCGCGACGACTCGCGCGGGGTCCGGCCGCGGGGCTACTCGGAAGAGTACGGAAGACGATCACGGGCACTCTGAGCGAGACGATGGCCCGTGCGTTGCGGACGGGCTCGATGACGATCCATTTGCCGACCGCGAGGAGCTCGAAGCGGCATATCTGTCGGGTCAGCTTGAGCTCGATGAGCCGGATGCGGATGGCATTGGGCACGATGCCGCGCTCGATGCGGCCGCCCTGCCGCTCGAGACGCTTGCTCGGCGCGCGGCCGCGGGCACCTCGCTCGCGTCGGCAAGTGCGGGTCCGCGGGCACCCTTGATCGCCGCTATATCCGGGCGCGGCGGCGTGGGCAAGTCGAGCGTTCTTGCCGCGATGGCATCTGCTTCGGCGCGCTTTGGGCTGCGCACGGCGGTGCTCGACCTCGACCTCATGTTCGGAAACATCGCCTTGCTCCTTGGTGGCGACGATGCGGGGGACCTGCTTTCGCTCGTTGCCCCGAGCCGTAGGGGCCGCCTGGCGGAAGGGGACATTCTCCGGTGCGCGCTCCGCACGCAGCCGGGCGTGACCGTGTGGGGGCCGATCTCGGCTCCCGAGCGCTCCGAGCTCATGGCGCGCCCGGTCGAGATGCTCATAGACGTCTTGCGCCGCGAGGCAGATGTGATCTTTGCCGACACCTCGGTCTTCTGGGGTGACGCGATGGCCGCGGCCGTGGCCCAGAGCGAGCGATGCCTCGTATTCGGAGACGCTCGACCGGGCGGCGGCGATTCCGCGGCGCGGGCTATTGAACTCGCGGCGCGCATCGGAGTTCCGCGCACGCGCATGACCTCGGTTTTTAACAGGGCAGATGCAAAGGGCAACGATGAAGACGCCGCCATGGCATTCGAGGTCGCTTGCTCATTGAGCTCACGGGTGCGCATCGCCCGTGACGACGAGGTTGCTCGCATGCTCGAATACGGTTGTTGCGACAGCTTGGTCGCACGCGACGGAGCGTTTTCCGAGAGCGTGCGGACCGCGACACGTGAGCTCCTGTTGGAACTCGGTTGTGCGGTGGGTGAGTGGAGCGGCACGCTCGATTCTGTTGAACATGGGGAACGTGCGCGTTTTCGACTTCCCTGGAAGAAGGCGTGAGCCATGGGTCTTTTGGCACGGGTCGAGTTCGCCGAATCGACGGCAAACTCGCAAACGGAGACTCCCAAAAGGGACGAGCGCCGCGCGATGCTCAAGACCGCGATCAAGCACAGCTTGCTCGAGCGCATCGGATACGAGGAGGTCGCCCGTATCGCCGATGCTCTCGATACGTCACAGGCGCGCGAGGAGCTGCGCCCGGCGGCCGAGGCGGCGCTCAACCTGCAAGAGCAGATACCGACGGGCCATGATGCGCGGGAGCGTTTGGTTGCCGAGGTCCTCGACGACGTGGTCGGGCTCGGTCCTCTGCAGAGCCTGCTTGAGGACGACTCGATCACCGAGGTGATGGTGAACGGTCGTGATTCCTCGTTTTACGAGCGCGCGGGCGTGCTCTATCCGCTTGGGCGTCTGTTCGATGACGACGAACAGATTCGCATCCTCATCGACCGGATCATCTCGCCCTTGGGACGTCGCATCGACGAGCGCCGCCCCATCGTGAACGCGCGCCTCAAGAACGGCTACCGCGTGAACGCGGTGATTCCGCCTGTCGCGCTCGACGGGCCGACCGTCACCATCAGAAAGTTCTCGGACCGCATCAGCTCGCTCGCTCAGCTCGTGGAGCTCGGTTCTATTCCCGAATGGTACGCGCAGCTGCTTTCGTGCGCTGTTTCGTTGCGCGAAGATCTTGCCGTCGTGGGCGGTACCGGCTCGGGCAAGACGACGCTGCTCAACGCCCTCTCATGCGAGATCGGTACGGGTGAGCGCATCGTGACTATCGAGGATTCCGCCGAGCTCAAGTTTTCGCGGCATCCCCACGTGGTCCGGCTCGAGGCGCGTGAGGCCTCGATCGAGGGTGAGGGTGCGGTGACGATTCGCGACCTCGTGACGAACGCGTTGCGCATGCGCCCCGACCGGATCGTGGTGGGAGAGGTACGTGGTGCCGAGTGCATCGACATGCTGACCGCCATGGGAACGGGTCATGACGGCTCTCTCACCACGCTCCATGCGGGCACCGAGCAGGAGGCGATCGTGCGTCTCACGCTCCTTGCGCGCTATGGAATCGATTTGCCCGCCGATCTGATCGAGGACCAGATCGCGCTCGCGCTCGACGGAATCGTGATGTCTGAGCGGCACCCGGACGGCAAGCGCTATGTGACGTCGTATTCGGGTGTGGCCCGTGCTGTGGGCGGCGGGGTCGAACTCAAACGCTTCGTGTCATTCGATGCTGCGCTCGGAACCTGGAAGCTCGAGTGCGAGCCCCCGTTCATTGCCGAGGGGCTGCGTTCGGGTGAGCTTACCGAGGAGGAGGTGGAGTCATGGAGAGCACTCTGCCCCTAGCGATCGGCTTGCTTTCGGGCGCCGCGCTCTGGCTTGCGTTAGAGGTCTATGCCGGTCGTTCTCGGATAGGTGCCCCGCGCCGCCTGGGCGGCGCGACCGCGCTTGTGCGTTGGGCGGGGTTGGTCGGCAAGCGTTTGCCGACTGGTGCGTTCGAGTTGCCTTTGATGCGGCGCCTGCTCGATGAGCTTGCCCGAGCGACGGTACTCGAGAGACTTGGTTTTGCCGCGCCCACGCGCGAGACGCTTGCCGGTGCGCTGCTGCTGACTTGCGCGGCGTCCGCCCTACTTCTAGGCGTGCTGTCGATGAGTCCGATCGGTGTTTTTGCCGGCTTTGCGCTGCCGCTTTTGGGGCTTTTGCTCGCTTCGGCGGGCCGTGTGCGCAATGATCGGCAGCGAATCGAGACGGCGATGCCCGAGGCGTTTAATGCGCTCTCGATGTCGCTTGCCTCGGGGCATTCGCTTGCGCAGGGCATGCGCTTTGTGGGCAGCCATGCCGAAGAGCCGGTAAAGAGCGAATTCTTACAGGTTGCGGCTGCCATATCGTGCGGCATCCCAGCGGCTTCGGCCCTCGATTCCATGCTCGAGCGCATGGATGCTCCCGGGCTTGACCTCGTGGCGCTCGCCCTCAAGGTGTCGCAGCGCACGGGGGCACCCCTTAAAGACCTTCTGTCCGAGGCCTCGGACATGGTCGGCGAGCGGATCGAGCTCAGACGCCGACTCGATGTGAAGACCTCGCAGGCGCGCATGTCGGCACGCATGGTCGCTGTCATGCCGGTTGCGTTGATCTTGGTCCTGGCGCTCCTGTCGTCCGATTTTAGACGTGGCCTCACCACGGCGGCAGGGGCGGCCTCGATCGCGGTTGCGCTCGGACTCAACGCGGTCGCTTGGACGCTCATCAAGAGAATCATGAAGGTGGAGCTATGACGAAGAGCGAGTTCATCGCGCTCGGTGCTGCCTGTGCGGTGGCGACGTGCACTTGGTTGGCGATGGGCATGGATGCGCTTGAGCGCCGGTGGCTCTTGGAGTCGGTGAGGCTCCGCGTAAAGAGGCTGGCCGCCCGGGTGCGGTCCGTGCACATGGGTGTCGCCGGCACCATTGCGGGCCGCTTTTCGAGCGGCGCCGAGGAGCATGCTTCGCTTGGGGAAGTCTCGGAGATGATCGACATCGTGCGCCTTGGGCTCTCGGCCGGGCTCTCGTTTGACGCTTCGCTCGAGATCTACTGCTCGAGCAGGCAAAGCGAGCTTGCGCGCCGCCTGGGCCGGGCGCTCGTGTCCTGGCGTTCGGGGCTCGGTTCGCGCGAGGAGGAGCTCGTTGCCGTTGCCGCCGACATGCACGTGCGCGCGCTCGAGTCGTTTGCGATCGCCGTGGGCGAGGCGCTGGCACTGGGCGCGCCCCTTTCCGACACCTTGCTGGCCCAGAGCCGCGAGATTCGGGCCGCGCACCGCTCCTCGGTTGAGCGAGCGATCGAGCGTGCCCCCGTAAAGCTGCTCATACCCACCGGAACACTGATTCTACCTGCACTTTTGTTGTCAATATTGGGTCCGCTGCTCGCTGCCGGCGGAATGATGTAAGGGAGTTGCCATGAGGGAGAAGCTGCTTGAGGTTCGCAAACGGGCGATGGTCGAGGCCCGTCTGATGCTGCGCGACGCGCGTTCGATGCTCCGCGAGGAGTGCGCCCAGGGAACGACGGAATACGCGATTCTCGTCGGAGTGCTCGTGGTGATCGCGATCCTTGCCATCATCGCGTTCAAAGGCAAGGTGAGCGAGCTCTGGGACGCGATCGCGTCGGGAATCAACAAACTGTGACGGGCAAGGCGCGCGGGTGGGCCTTTCGTCTGCTGCCGGTGGCGCTGCTCATCGTGGTCGCTGCCGTGAGTTGGCTTGTCTTGCGCGGGCAAGGCGACGGCGGCTCCGCTAAAAGCAAAACACGGGTTCAGGCTCCTGAGGCCTGGAGCGAGCCGGCTGCAAAGGTGAACTCCGATGAGGAGCATTTTATGGACGATCTGGCGGAGCGTGCTGTGACGGTGTGTAAGGCGAGTTCGGTGAGCGCCGCGCACCCCAAGGTTTTCTACAAGAGCGAAAAGGGCCTTATAAAGGCGGCCCAGGGCATTTTGGAGCGCTACAGCGAAATCGACACGGCGGCGCTCAGGACTAGCGGATATCTCGATTTGCAAGGAAACGTTTGGGGCGCGATCGTGAGTGATTCACGCGGGTGGGTCGACATGTGCACGGTGATTGCGAGCGAAAACGATGAGTCATGCGAGGTACGGGCGGTGCGTCTGCTGCCCAAGCAAGGGTGATATTCGAGTCGGTACGGAGCGGAAAGGGGGCGGCGCCGATGCATTGCTGCTCGAGACGCGGGCGCAGGCGACCGTCGAGTACGCGATCGTCACCGTTGCGGTGCTTTCGATGGTTCTGGCGCTTGGCGCGCTGTGGCGCGCGGGCGAGAGAGGAGTGCTTGTGCGCGATGCCGAGCAATCGGCCTCGCATGCTCTTGATGCCTACGGGGCGCTCGACATCGCGCTTTTCTAGGACATATGGGCTCTTGCGTGAGACGCGGGCTCAGACGAGCGTCGAGGCGGCGTTTCTGCTCCCGACATTTCTCGTACTGCTGCTTTTGGCACTGCAACCGTGCTGCCTTCTGTACACGCGGTCGGTTATGGAGAGCGCCGCGGCTGAAGGGGCGCGCCTTGCGCTCACATCGGAGACGTCGGATGCGGATGTTCTCGAGGCATATGTTCAGCGCAGGCTCGGTATCGTTCCGAATCTCGCGATATTCCACGAGGGCGATGACCTCGACTGGGATATCGCTATAGGGCGCGGGGTCGATTCGAGGGGAGCGACGAGCGTCTCGATCGAGGGGTCGGTGAGGCCCCTGCCTGTGCTCGGGGCGTTCGTTGCCGCGTGGGGGACGCCGGACGATGCCGGCAACGTGAAGCTCAAGGTTGAGGTCGCCTACACGGGGCGGCCGTCGTGGTTGGAGGGGAGCTATGATTCGTGGGTTTCCTCGTGGAACTGAGCGCATAAGGCGCTGGCTTCGGTCTCTGTTTGGGCGCGAGCGGTCCTGCGCCTCGCGCCACGCGAGGTCAGCACGCCGTCGCGGCGGGAGCATGGCTCGTGCGGGCATCGACCTCTTTATCGAGGACGGTGCTTATACGACGGTCGCATCGGCGGTGTCGATCCTCGTGATTCTGACCATCGTCTTTTCGTCGGCGACAGCCATATGGAGTATGTCGCGCGCGGCAGACGTGCAGTCGTCTGCCGATATCACGGCGCTTGCGGGCACCAATGTCGTTGCCGGCTACTGCACGACGGCGACCGTTGTTGACGCGAGCATCTTGAGTTTGGGGCTCGCCGGGTTTTGTGTGACGGGCGTGGGGCTCGTGGCGCTGCTTATTCCCGGCGCCCAGGCGGCAGGTGAGAAAACCGTCGACTGCGGTATCCGCATTCTCGAGAACAGGAACAAGTTCGCAAAGTCGGCCTCGAGCGGGCTCAAAAAGCTCGAGAGCGCCCTGCCGTATCTTGTCGCCGCGTCGTCGGCGCGCGCGTGTGCGGCGCAGTGCACAGAGGACGTTTCGTACACGGGCGTGGCGCTTGCGGTCCCGCGTGAGTCGGCATCGGAATTCCCCGCGATCGATGGGGAAGGGATCGATACCGAAGCGCTCTCGAGCGCGGCTGACGAGCTGGACGAGGCAGCATCCGATCTGTCCCGTGCCTCCGAGGAAACGACCGCCGCGCGCAAGGACGCATGGATTGCGGATTGCGGTCGCGACGGGCGGAACATGCAGGAGCGCGCATCCAAGCTCTCGGGAATCCCGGGAACTCAGAATCCCGACTATTCCTCAAGCGTGACATGGGAGCCGAACGTGGCGCTCAGGCGAACGCGCGCCTACTACAAGTGGAGACTCGACCATAATGCTCCCGAGGGCACGGGGGTCGAAGCCCGGGCCGATGCTGCTGCTCGCCAAGCGTTCTACGAGTACGCACTCGAGTGCTTTAAAGATGCACGTGTTGAGGAACGCGACGGTTCCTGCGTATCGAATGTTGAGCTGTTGCCCAAGAACACGGCTGAGGTGCGCGCGACCAAGCTCTACACCGATGTTGTGTGGCCGACGAGCGTTGAGGGCGAGGGCCGGGTCCTACACTACGGCTCCGATTGCCCGGGAGCCTCGGGGCCCTCGGGAGGGTTGGCCTCGCTTGCGCAAATCGATGCGGGAGAGGTTTCGGAATGTTCGGTCTGCCGCTTTGGGATCGGCGATGTGGGCAAGGCGCCCGCAGCATCGACCTCAATCGACAACGGCTATGAGTACCACCTCCGCGAGTACACCGAGGCTCTGGACCGCTATGTCGAGAACCGCAATCATGAGCTCGAACTCGAGCGCAAGGCCAAAGAGGAGGCAGAGGGGGCGTCGAGCGCCTTTAAAGATGCCATATCGAAGCTCGGGGGAGCGCGGCCAAAAATCGCGCCGCCCGGTCGCTATGGGTGCGTTGCGGCGGTCGTGGCCGGCTCGAGTGAGTCGCCGGCCGCGGCGTCGAGCTTCACCAAGGTGGTGCAGCTTCCTGCACGCGGCGCGGTCTCGGCGGCGGTGCTCGCGCCCGATGCGGCGACGGCGGAGAACAACGTGCTTTCGCGCTTTTTCTCGTCGCTCGCGGAGCGGAGCGGCGGCGGTAGTGTGCCGGGGCTGGTGAACGATGTGATGGGGCTTTGGGGAAAGCTCCTCGTGGGCTACGGTGACATGGGCAAGAATCTCGAGAAGATCACGCGTGGCCTGCTCGACGGACTCACGACCTTTGGGCTCGGTCCCGTGGCGACTTGGCTCTCGGATACGCTTGACGACTGTGTGAGCGGACTCGGGTTCGAGGCGGTCGACCTGAGTCTCAAGAAATCGGTGCTCACCGATTCATCGAACGTACTCGCGCATGCGGACGTCGGGTCGCTCACCGAGGTCCAATCGGCATTGCGCTCGATTCCCCTGGGAACGAGGGATCCGGCCACCATCATGCGCGCGCTCGCCTATGACGTAGGGGAGTACATCGATGCGGTCGAGTTCACCATCGCTGAGATTTCCATTCCCGGGGGCGGCACCATCCCGCTTACCGTCAAGGTGCGCGACATAGCCGAGATGGCCGGGGGAGGCGCACGATGAAGGCCGAACGAACGCCGTTCCTCACGCGCTGCGTGCGCGAGGAGCGCGCCCAGGCGACGGTCGAGATGGCGGTGGTCACTCCGGTGCTCCTCGTGCTCGCGCTCATCGTCTACAACCTCATGTTGTTCGTTTGCGCGTCCGCGCGATTTGACCGGGTTGCTCCTGACATCGTGATCGCGCGGGGCGTATCTCCTTCGGGCGAGTCGGGCGGCGATGCAAAGGTTTCCGATGCATCTTCCGAGATTGAGGATGCCCTCAAGGGCGCGATGGGCGGCTACGACGTCGAAGTCGAGGTGAGCTGCGTTGCGGGCGGCGGTGTGCAGGAGGAGCGCGGCCTTGCACTCGTGGGGGCGCTGAGGACCTATCGTTGCACCTTCAGGATGAAGCCGTTGCCGAGCGGACTTACGATCGCTGGGGTTTCGATGGGCGCGCCGTCGGTGCTCGAGCAATCGCGCGAGGTGACCATCGATCCATGGCGCCCGGGGGTGATTGTGTGAGAACGACGCAACGCGAACGCGATGCCGTGCGGGCCGCGGTGCGTGAGCTCGGATGGGGCCCCTGCGAGCTCCGGTTCGCGGTCGGGTTTGTGGATCGGCTGCTCGGGATGATCTTCGCGCCCGCCCGCTCTTCTGCAGGAATGCTGTCTGTAATGGCGTTTCCGCGCTGCCGTTCTGTCCACACCTGTTTCATGCCCTATGCGATCGATGCTGCCTTTATTTCCCATGCGGGGGAGGTCATGGCGCTCTATGAGGCCGTTCCTCCTTGGAGAATCGTCGGCTTCAGGGGGTCATGGGCGGTCCTCGAACGTGCCTCGACCACGAGACCACATCGGCAGGGTGCGCCGCAGGAAGGTCCTGTAGCGCCGAGCCCGGCGTAGGCTGTCGTCCACCCGCAGCCGGTCTTTGCGAACAAAGCAGGGGATACCCGTCGATACCTGCAGCAAAAAGTGTTTCTCGGCATGTCGTTAATCGACTTAACGATTGCTTGCGCTTTGCTGTTAATCCAATTAATATTTAATTCTCGAAAGGGGAAGGATGGTCAAACGAAAAGAGGTGACCGACCTTCTGAGGAAAAATGGGTTCTATCCGACCGGCGGAACCAATCATGAGCACTGGTCGAACGGTCGCGAATGGACCCAGGTGTCCAGGCATCGAGAGATATCCAATCAGCTGTTCGAGCGGATCAAGAAGCAGGCGGGGCTCAAATAGCTCGCCCTGCTGTTCGAACACGAAAGGAGCGACCGTGTTCTATATGCAGGAATTCGAGTTAATGAACGATGAGGGCTACATCTTGGCTCTTCCGTTCGATCTTGAGGGGGGTACGCAGGGCGCGAGCGTGGCCGAGGCCATGGAGATGGCCGGCGAGTGGTTGCGCGACGAGGTCCTCTCGCATCTCGAGTTCGAGCGGGAACTCCCTGCCACCACGTTCGGTAACGAACCGGCTCATGGTGGGCGCGTAGTGCTTGTGGGGGTGTACGCGAGCCTTTCGGATGTTCCGAGCATGAGTGCCGCCGAGGCCGCCGATGCGCTTGGCGTGAGTCGTCCCCGCGTGTCGAAGATGATCGAGACTGGGCAGCTCAGGGGATGGAAAGACGGGCGCAATACGCGCGTCTCCATCGAATCCGTTGAGGCGCGCCGCGCGGGCGAGCACGGTGTCGGGCGTCCGAAGAAGGTGGTCGCGGCATAGTTTCAACCTATCGGAGCTAATGTCGTCTTTCTTACGGTCAAGACGCCGCTCGGCATACGTCGAGCTCGCTGGACAGAATCCGATGCCGTGCGCCCAAAAAAGAAATTTAATTTTGCGGTTGACGCTCTTTTTCGTTTCGGTATACTAATCAGGCCTTGAAACGAGGCGCACATATCTGGCTCGGTAGCTCAGTTGGTAGAGCAGAGGACTGAAAATCCTCGTGTCAGGGGTTCGATTCCCTTCCGCGCCACCTTGTATGGAACAGCCCCCAGCAATGGGGGCTTTTCTTTTTTCGAGCCCGTTCCGCTCCGATGAAGGGGGTCGAACCCCGAGAGGGCGCGGAGCTTGAGAAAACGCGTGAGCGTTTTTTGAGCGAAGCGCGCAAGGCCGCGCAGCGGCCGCAGCGATAGCGGACTCGCCGAGCGAACGCGCTTGATTCCCTTCCTCGCCACCTTGTATGGATCAGCCCCAATGGGGGCTTTTCTTTTGCAAAAACAATCCCGTGCGCCCAGTCTCGATATACTCAGATGGAATCGAGACCACGGCCGTGCGGGCCGTTTTGTGCAAGGGAGCCACTATGAACAAGAGGATCAAAGGCGTGAACCTGTCCGGCTGGTTCATTCCGGAGCCCTGGGTCACGCCGTCGCTTTTTGCGGCGACCGGCGCCTCCAATGCCGAGGAACTGCAGGCGGCCCTCGGAACGGCGGAGTACAACGAGCGCATGCGCCAGCACTACGAGTCGTTCATGACCGAAGACGATTTTCGGCGTATCGCCGCAATCGGCCTCGACGCGGTGCGCCTGCCCGTTCCGTGGTATGCGTTTGGCTCGCAGGAGGAGGATGCGTCCTATATCTCTGTTGTCGACTACATCGACCGCACCATGGAATGGTCCGCCAAATACGACCTCAAGGTGCTTCTTGACCTCGCCACCGTCCCCGGCGGACAGGGCGACTCCAACGAGCAGTCCCTGAGCGAGTTCACTGCCGAGTGGCACTCCTCCACGAGCGGCCGTCACACCGCGCTCAAGACCCTCGAGCGCCTGGCGGAGCGCTACGGCACTTCCGAAGCCCTGCTCGGAATCGAGCTGCTTGACTCCCCGCAAATGCGCCTGCGGCAGGGCCTCTTCGATATAACGGACGGCATCCCCGCCCACTACCTGCGCAACTTCTATCGCGACGCCTATAAGCTCGTGCGCCTGCATATGCCGGCCGACAAGATGGTCGTTTTCTCGTCGTCGGGCCACCCGGGCGCGTGGAAGCGCTTTATGAGCTCGTCGCGCTACGAGAACGTGGCCATGGACGTCCATCTCTACCATTACCAGGACGAGTTCTCGCAAGACATCACGAGCCCCGACGGTCTCGCCAAGGCGATTGCGCGCAACAAGAAGGTCCTCAAGGAGGCCGCTTCGTGCGGGCTGCCGGTGATCGTGGGCGAGTGGTCGGGAGCGGCCGTCTTTGCGAATACGTCGGTGACGCCCGAGGGTCGTGCCGCCTACGAGCGCATCTTCGTGGCGAACCAGCTCGCGTCGTTCGCGCCCGCATACGGCTGGTTCTTCCAGACCTGGAAGACCGAGAAGCGCATCCCGGCTTGGGACGCGCGGGCCACGCTCGGAACGTTCGAGAAGGCGATGATCGACTAGATGGCGACTGTGAACACGACCCCCGCTCAGGTGTCCTGCGGGCGCCTCTACGTGGTGGGCACGCCTATCGGCAACCTGGGCGATATGAGCCCCCGCGCCGCCGAGGCTTTTGAGGCAGCCGATGTGATCTGCTGCGAGGACACGCGTGTGACCTCAAAGCTCCTCGCGCACCTCGGTGTCTCAAAACCACTTGTGCGCTGCGACGAGAACGTGATCTCCTCGCGCGCGACCGGGCTTGTCGAGCGCATGCTCGCGGGTGAGACACTGGTGTTCGCCTCCGATGCGGGCATGCCGAGTGTCTCGGACCCGGGACAGGTCCTTGTCGACGCTGCACGCGCGGCCGATGTGCCCGTTGAAGTCGTGCCCGGCCCCTCCGCCTGCGTGACGGCGCTCGTCGCTTCGGGAATTCCGTGCGAGCACTTCTTTTTTGAGGGGTTTTTGGGCCGCAAGCATGGCGAGCGCGTGCGACGACTCCGCGAGCTTGCGGCCGTGCCCGGTGCGCTCATCTTCTATGAGTCGCCGCATCGGATCGTGGCTACGCTCGAGGCGGTGGCGGAGGTCTTTCCCCAGCGCGAGGCTGCCGTCTGCCGCGAGCTCACCAAGCTGCACGAGGAGGTCGTGCGCGACGCGTCCCCGCAGCTGCTTGAGCGCATGCGCGAGCGCGGCGAAGTACGCGGCGAGATCGCGCTCGTGGTGGCGCCGCCGACCTCCGAAGAGCTTGCGCGCTATACGGCAGCCCTTGCAGGAGGCGCCCCGTTCGTGCCCGGCGGGGACGCTCCCGACCCCGAGCGGGCGCTCACGGAGGATATCGCGGCGGCGATCGAGGCGGGGGAGCCCGCGTCGGCTGCGGCCAAACGCCTCTCGCAAAAGCACTCGCTCAAAAAGCGCGCCGTCTACGAGCGCATACTCGCTATGCAGCGCGAGCTCGACTCCTAGCGTGCGTCGCCCGCGAGCGCTAGAATAAGCCCTTGTCAGCGCGGCCGTCATGGGGCCGCAAGCTACACCGTACGAAAGAGGTCCCATCGATGAGCCAGACCAAGCCCTCGTTTTTCATCACCACGCCCATCTACTACGTGAACGCCGACCCGC
>CAVDZW010000036.1:0-2081 GCA_963613305.1 bacterium
GGCCGTGGCCGATGTGCATGGGGCCCACGGGGTTTGCGGAGACGAACTCGACCTGAGTCTTTAGGCCGGCACCGGCGTTGGAGCGGGCAAAACACATGCCCTGCTCGCGCGCGTCGGCAAAGACGGAGTTCTTGGCGGCGGCAGAAAGGTAGAAGTTGATGAAGCCCGGGCCCGCGATCTCGACCTTCTCGATGGCGGCGTCGTCGGCAAGGTGGGCCACGACGGCCTCGGCGATCTTGCGCGGGGCACAATGAGCGAGCTTGGCGGACTTGAGTGCAAAGGTCGAGGTCCACTCGCCATGCGACGTGTCGGCGGGGCGCTCGATGGCGGCGTCCTCAAGCTCAAAGGCGGCGACGTCGCCCGCCTCCTGCGCGGCCGCGAGGGCATCTCTCAGGAGCTGTTCGATCTTCTCGGGCATAGGTCCTCCTAGCTTTCTGCGTTCGGGCACTTGATCGCCCGTCTGAAGTTTGCAAAAGCAACCCGATACCTTAACACAGCAAAGGTAGGAAATGTGTGCTTTTCCTGCTCAAACGGCAAAAAGCGGCCCTCGAGGATGCTAATCTTAAATAGCTGAAATTAGAGGATAACCGCATAGAAACTAGGAGGAAGCATGTTCAACATCGGCGAACACGTGATACATCCCGGCCAGGGCGTCTGCACGGTCATGGGATTCAAGAAGGACACGCCCCAGCCGATGATCCTCCTCGAAGCCCGACAGGGCCACTCCAAGACCATCCTCATGTACCCCGAATCGCAGGTAGACCGCCTGCACCCCACCATCTCGCGCGACACTGCCGAAGAGCTGCTCGGCGGCTGGGACGAGCTCGAGTGCGACGATTTTACCGAGCGCAACAGCTCGCTCGAGGAGACGCACTTTAAGCAGGAGCTCAAAAAGGGCGCGCCCGCCACGGTGCGCGTCGCCAAGACCATGATCGCGCGCATCAACGACGCGCAGGCGCGCGATAAAAAGCCCGCAAGCTACTACTCGCGTGTGCTCAAGGAGGCCCGGCGCCGCTCCATCGAAGAGTTCGCCGTGGCGCTCGACGTGAGCCTCGAGGAGGCTGAGGAGCGCTTTGTCGCGGTGAGTGGCAACTAAACCAGAGCCATACGCAGCAGAGCGAAACGAGGGCGGGAGGCGGTTCACCTACCGGCTCCCGCCCTCTTTAACATGTGGTTTTGACCTAGCACGCAGCCCCGCGCCTACGGACGAACCTGGCCCGTTCCGCGCGCCATGTACTTGTAGGTGGTAAGCGCCTCGGCGGCAAAGGGTCCGCGTGCATGCAGCTTCTGCGTTGAGATGCCGATCTCTGCACCCAGCCCGAACTCGCTGCCGTCGGTAAAGCGCGTGCTCGCGTTAACGTAGACGGTGCTCGCGTCGACCTCGCGCAAAAAGCGCTCCCCCGCTTCCACGTTCTCGGTAATGATCGCCTCGGAGTGCGCGGTGCCGTAGCGGTTGATATGCTCGATTGCCTCGTCGAGACCCGAGACCGTCTTGACGCTCATCTCGAGCGCGAGGTACTCACGGCCCCAGTCTTCCTCGGTCGCGGCAACGAAGTCGCACCCCTCGGCCAGGCCCATCTCACGCGCGGACGCACAGGTCATCTCGTCGCCGTGCGCCAGCACGCCGTGCTCGGCAAGGACCGTGAGCGCCTGAGGCAGGAACGCATCGGCAATCGAGGCGTCGACGAGCAGCGACTCGGCCGCGTTGCAGACGCCCACGCGCTGGGTCTTGGCATTCACGATGATCGGCAGGGCCTTGGCAAAGTCGGCCTTCTCGTGCACGTAGATATGGCAGTTGCCGGTACCGGTCTCGATCACGGGCACGAGCGACTCACGAACGCAGCGCTGGATGAGCCCCGCCCCACCGCGCGGAATCAGCAGGTCAACGGTGCCGCGCAGGCGCATAAGGGAGCCCGTGGCCTCGCGGTCGCAGGTCTCGATAAAGCTCACGGCCTCGCGAGCGAAGCCGCACGACTCCACGGCGTCGGCCAGGACCGAAGCGATCATGGCGCAGGAATGGTAGGCAAGCGAGCCACCGCGCAGGATGCAGGCGTTGCCCGTGCGGATGCAGATGCCCGCGG
>CAVDZW010000037.1:0-19376 GCA_963613305.1 bacterium
AGTCGCACTCGTTGACGCACATGACGACCGGGGTGAACTCGGCGATGGCGCGGGCGATGGCGGCATACTGCTTCTGAGCCGGCTTGGCGCCGTGGGCCCAGGTGTCGGTACGGTGGGGCCAGCCCATCCACACGCGATCCTGCGGAGCGAACTCAGCGGGCATGTAGAAGCCGTCGGCCTTGGGGGTGGACTCGGATTCGGTGATCGTACGCATTGATAATCCTCCAAATCGTATCGATCCGTGTCGCAGGCGGGTTACCTGCGGCAAATACCTAGAGAGGACCGGGTTGCCCGAGCACAAGGCTGCGGTTCGGGCAACCCGGATGAGGAGCCTCGAGCACAGGAGACAAAAGCAAGGCCCCTCGGGGGTTCCGGGTTTTCAGGAGATCCGCACCCGGAGCGGTTAGGTTCCATGTGCGCAGGAGACGGGCGCACGATGGCAATGAGGGTTGCGTCGCGCTTTGGCGCCTAGGCGCCGGCCGGAAGCGACGGATCCGGCAACACCGACTTACTCGGCGTCCTTGGCCTCCTCGGCCAGGCGCTCGGCAGCGAGCTCGGGGGTAAGACCCTTGTACTCCTCGGTACGGCCCTTGGCGGAGACGACGCGGACGATCTCGCCCACAACGATCAGGAAGACGAACATGCCGAGCATCGGGAGCTTCTCGCCCACCTCGGCAGCGGAGAGCGGGAAGATGGTCGCCACGATAGCGATGACCAGCTCGGCTGCGGGAACGATCAGGGCAACCTTCATCATCGCGCCCTTGAACGGGAAGGTGAAGATGCGCTCACGGTTGGGGTCGTTCTTACGAAGGTTGAGGAACGCCGGGAACATCGGGATGTAGGTGAGCAGCAGGAAGACGACGGAGGTGCCAAAGAGCGTCCAGAAGAGGCCGTTAGAGATGGCGTCGATCGGCACGAGCTGGATGAGCAGCACGATCGAGGCAAAAACGGCGTTCACGAGGTTGGCGCCGTTGGGCATGTCGTCCTTGCTGATCATGGAGGCGAAGACCTTGGGCATGTTGCCGTGCTCGGCAGCGTAGCGAGCGACGGAGTTCACGCCAAAGGACCAAGCGGCCATGTTGGCAAAGAGGGTGATGAGGAACGCGATGCAGATGATCTTGAACAGCGGGCTGTCGCCGACCATGGTCTGCACGGCGTAGATCATGCCGTAGTCGGGGTCGATGTCGGCGGCGGGCACGGCAGCGCCGATGCCGAAGCCGGCAAAGAGGTAGATCACGGCGATGGCAAGGCCGCCCATGACGATGGCCTTGGGGATCTCGACTGCGGGATCCTTCATGTCGTCGGTCATGGTGCAGATGACCTCAAAGCCCATGAAGTTGAAGATGATGATCGAGATGTAGCTCAGCGCGTTGGTGTTGGTGAGCTCGGGGAGGAACGTAGCCGCAGACATGTCGTTGGCAAAACCGTTCTCCATGGCGTACCAGATGCCCATGGCGCCCACGAGCACGGCCACACAGACCTTGATGAGCGCGCCGCCGTTGAGGACGACCTCGGAGTCGGCGGCCTTGGAGCGGCCCATGAGGTAGACGATCCACACAAACGCAAGGTCGATAGCGATCTTGGCGATCATGTTGAACTCGACGCCGAACACCATGCCGAGGATGTCGGGGAACATAACGGCCAGCGAGGCGATCCAGAGCGGGTAGTTGACCCAGTAGTAGTACGAGATGCGAGCGCCCCACTTGTCGCCGAGGCCGTCGCGCACCCAGTCGTAAATGCCGCCCTCGCCATCGTACGTGGTGCCGAGCTCGGCGACCACCATGCCGTAGGGAAGCAGGAAGGTGATGATCAAGAAGATCCACCAGAAGAACTGCTGGTTGCCGATGGCAGCAGCAGGAGCGGCGGCTTCGCACACGAAGACGACGCAGATGACGGTCGAGATGATCGTCAGGAAGGAGAGATGTTTCTTACCTTCACTCATGTTTATTACATCCTTTGCTCAGTCTTGGACAGGGCCCGGACCGGTGCGGGCACGCACCGGGATCCGGGAAAGAGCGAGCGACAGGAGACGAGCATCCGCCGCCCGCAAACGGGCCGCCGCACCGGGTGCGGCGGCGGGCAGCAATTCTTAGAGGTTCTCGAGCTTCTCGAGAGCAGCGTGGAGCTCAGCCTTGGCGCTGTACTCAACACCCTCGTCGTTGAGCGGGGTGCGCTTGCCAAGGGCGGCCATGATGGCGCGGATGGAGTGCTTGCGGTTCTCGGCCTCGACCCAGCAGAGCGAGCGCTCCTCGTTGTCCATGACCTCGTCGACGACTTCCTCGCCACGGGTAGCGGGCAGGCAGTGCATGAACTTGGAGTTCGGGCCGGCGAAGTCCATCATCTCCATGGTGACCTGGTACTTGGGATAGAACACGTCCATGTAGTTCTCGCCCGAGACCTCCTCGTCGTAGAGGCCGTACCACACGTCGGTGTAGATGAAGTCGGCGCCCTTGATGCACTCGATGTCGTCGGAGATGACAACGGAGCCGCCGGAGACCTTGCAGTTCTCCTCGGCGATGGCCATCATCTGCTTGCCGAACTCAGCGCGCTCCTCGGCGGTGCCGACGTGGAGGCCACCGTCGGGAACCTGGTGACCCTTGGGCCCGAACTGGACGAACTTCATGCCGACCTTGGAGGCGATGAACATGAGGGAGACGCAGACCTGGGTAGCGTCACCGATGAAGGCGAGGGTGCAGTCCTCGATCTTCTTGCCCTCGGGGAGGTTCTCGAGCATGGTCATGAGGTCGCCCATCTCCTGAGTGGGGTGGTTGAACTCAGACATGCCGTTGATCACGGGCACGGCGGAGCCAGCAGCGAGGCCGACGACGTCCTTGTGACGGTCGACGCGGGCCATCATGATGTCGAGGAGCGAGCCCATGACGCGAGCGGTGTCGCCGAGGGACTCGTGGCCGCCGAGCTGGATGGTGCCAGGGCCGTAGAACTGGGCGTGGCCGCCGAGGTCGGTCATAGCGGTCTCGAAGGAAAGGCGGGTGCGGGTGGACACCTGCTGGAAGATCATGCCGAGGCTCTTGTTACGGAGCAGGTGCGGATAGTAACCGTCGACCTTGATGGCCTTCTTCATAGCGAGGCCGAGGTCCTCGATCGCCATGATCTGCTCTTTGGTGAAGTCGTTGGTGTCGATGAAGTCTTTGGGCAGTGCCATTGCGCTTCCTTTCCGTCGGTCTCGCCGACATATACCTGAGATGCGCTCCGCGTGGCCCAACCCGCGGTTGTTCCGGGTGGCCGAAGCGCGTCTCCGTTTCCACGACTTCATCAAACACCGCGTCTGAACATTCACCTAGTTTATTCGAGATTAAAGACCGCCCACGGAAGTACACCCTCTGTAAACCCCCATAAACCCGCAGGTCACGCGCCTTGGAGGCGGTTTAATTCTTTCGAAATAAACCGTTCGCGGGTAAACTAAAACTCGCTTCGCGGTTACAGTGGGGCGGTGCAAGTCGGCGGCTATATTTTGGTGGAGGACGGATATGAGCTCGCTTATGTTCTTCTATACCTTGGCTATTCTCGTGGTGTGTATCGTCACATCCGTGCTCTCGGTTGCCGCCTACGCCTCATCGCGCCGCAGGATCTTTCTGTACGGCTGCGGGGTCTTTGCCTGCTATGCCATCGAGATCGTCGAGATCTTCTATTTTGAGTACACGTTGCAAAACGTCGCGTTCCCCGCGAGCGACTACTACGTCATCAGCATGCCGGCGCTCCGCACTGCAATAGCCACGCTCTCCCAAGCCTTTATTTGGGCCATCATGCTCGATATCCTCGACAAGCACTCGCGCGAGCTCTTTATATGGCCGGTCGTCGCCTTTGTGACCGCGAGCGCGGCGGTACTCGCCTTTTTGCCCGTAGGGCCCATCCAGCAGTGGAGCTACTACACCCTGCGCTCGGTCTTTCTTATTTTTGTGGGCGCGTTCTTCTTCTATACCTATCTCACATCCAAGGACGAGGAGTTCCGTGCGCGTCTCTCGCGCCTGCGCAAGTTCCTCTACATCGGCGGTGCCCTCATCGCCTGCGTGATCATCGAGGACTCCTACAATATCCTCGTGGTACCCATGAGCCTTGCCCCCGATTGGCTCACCCTCTATCTCTCGGAGCGCAACTACTCCGAGAACGTCTTTGCGTGCTACTTTGCCGTCCTGCTCATCGCCTACGCCTACCACGTGCTCTCGATCCGCATGAAGGAGGCACCCGTCAAAAAGGACGTGAGCGACCTCGAGCGACATATCGACGAGCAGATGCCTTTCTACCAAAAGGAGCACGGCCTCTCAAAGCGCGAATGCGAGGTCATGCGCCTGCTCGTGCTCGGCAAGAACAACCAGCAGATCGCCGACGAGCTCTTCCTCGCCGTGGGCACCATCAAAACGCACGTGCACAATATTCTGGTCAAGACCGGCCAAAAGAGCCGCGAGGCCCTGGTGCTGAGCTTCTGGCAGAGCTAGCCCAAGCAGCCGAGCGCCCCCAAGGAGATAACCCAAGTTGAAGACCGTCCACGTTGCCTGCGGCATCATCCGCCGCGAAGACACCGGCGAGTTCCTCGCCGTTCAGCGCGGCTACGGAAAGATGGAAGGCTGCTGGGAGTTTCCGGGCGGCAAGCTCGAGCGCGGCGAAACCGCAGAAGAAGCGCTCGCGCGCGAGCTCAAAGAAGAACTCGACGTGCAGGTGACCAACGTGCGCGCCTTCTATACGGTCGAGTTCCCCTACGACGATTTCCAGCTCTCGATGGAGTGCTTCTTCTGCTCACTCAACGAGGGCGAGGAGCCTCGGGCGAACGACCGACAAAAAGAAATCCGCTGGGTCCCGCGCTCAACGCTCGCAGATCTGGAATGGATGCCCGCCGACGTGGGCCTCGTACGCGAGCTCACAGCCCTCAAAGAAGACGAGGCAGGAGCTCCGCGCAAAAAGAAATCGAAACTCCTGCGCAACGTCCGTACCGGCGACCTCTCCGGCGACGAGCAGGAGCTGGTGCGCCGCCGTGCCGCGATTAAAAAGTCGATGAAGGGCAACAAGCGCTCCAACACCAAACCCGAGCAGCTCGTACGTGAGCGCCTGCGCGCGGCGGGCCTCAGCGGCTACCGCCTGCAGTGGAAAAAGGCCCCGGGACGGCCCGACATCGCCTACCCCGGCCGCAAGGTCGCCATTTTTGTAAACGGCTGCTTTTGGCACCGCTGCCCCCAATGCAACCCGAGCATGCCCAAACGCAACGTGGAGTTTTGGGAGGCCAAATTCGCCCGCAATGTCGCACGCGACCAAAAGGCGCTCGCTGAGCTCGAGGAGATGGGCTGGCAGGCCCTCACCATCTGGGAGTGCGACCTCAAGCGCGATCGCATCGACGCGACGATGGAGCGCGTCATTGCCGCCGTCCGCTCCGCTGAGCGCGGCTAGTCGGCCCCGCTGCGAACGTCTGCACACGAAGGACGGCCCTCCCCCATCGCCGCCAAGCCCATGCTGGCAGAAACCTTATGCTTGGCGGCCGAAACCTTAAGTTTGCCTTAGCTCAGAGCTTAACAAAATCTGAGCGACAAGCCGTCTATCTGCAAGAATGCAACTTAAAGATACCTTAAGGTCAAGATTTGCCCGCATAGGCAAAATCGGCTTGAGCATAATGAAGCCAGCGCTTCGGGTTAGCAGCAAGCCCGAGCGCCGTATGGTACAGGTGGATTTAGTTCGAGGAGGCCACGCATGTTTTCTTCTTCCAAGCTTGTGGCTCAAGAGCCATCCAAACGTGCGGTCCTTTTCTCCTTCCCCCCGACACAGAGATCCGGCCTCCTCGACTCCACCGCTCTATCTGATTCCAGCCGCTCCAAGAACCAGCAGGCGAACTTCAAGGCTTCGTGCAAGAAGATGCTCGACTGCCTGAGCGCACAGCCGCTCGCCCTCGCCGAGGCGTTCTGAGGGAGCTGAGAAGCCGGACAGCGGCCTTTTGCAGCAAGTAGCAGTATCCGTTCAATACATCCAAAACAGCACAGGCCTCGTGGCTCCAAGCCGCGAGGCCTTTATCGTGCACGTTCAATTCAGGTTTTCGGAGGAGAAGCGAACCCGTAGTCCCCGCTTTCGGGCGAATCGCTACGGGCCGGCACCTTTCGCACCGGCTCCGCCCCGCCCCAAACCCCGTTACACAAAAAGCCCCTGCCGGCGCTCAAGGCGCCAGGCAGAGGCTCAAACAGCAAACGTTAGCGTTCAGGCGAGTTCTACTTGGCCTTGCCCACAGAGTTGAGGTTGGTCATGCGAATCTTGACCAGCTCGGTGATCTCGGCCATGCCCTGCTTGGCCGGCTTCTTGGGGTCGAAGCACTCCGGGTTCTCGGCCATGTAAGCCATAAAGCCCTTGGTGTAGGCCTGACGCAGCTCGGTGGCGTAGTTGACCTTGCAGATACCGTTCTTTACGGCCTCGGCAACCTGCTCGTCGGGCACACCGGAGGTGCCATGGAGTACGAGCGGCACGTCGACGGCGTCGCGGATGGCCTTGACCACGGACTGCTCGATGTGCGGATCGGAGGTGTAGACGCCGTGCGAGGTGCCAACACCGATGGCGAGGGAGGTGCAGCCAGTGCGCTCCACGAACTCCTTGGCCTCGGCCGGATCGGTGTAGGGGCTCTCGCCCTCAACGGCCGGACCGTCGTCCTCTTTGCCGCCGACCTTGCCGAGCTCGGCTTCCACGGGCACGCCCATGGCGCGACCGGCGTCGGCAACCGACTTGGTGAGAGCGATGTTGTCCTCAAACGTCTCGTGCGAGCCGTCGATCATGACGGAGGTGTAGCCGGTACGGAAGGCCTGCATGCAGCGGTCGTAGCCGTCGCCGTGGTCGAGGTGCAGGGCCACGGGCACGGAGGCACGCTCGGCGGCAGCCTTGACCATACCGTAGAAGTAGTCGAGACCGGCGGTCTTGACGGTGCCCGGAGTGGTCTGCATGATCACGGGCGACTTGGTCTCCTCGGCGGCAGCGAGCACCGCCATGACGAACTCGAGGTTCTCGATGTTGAACGCGCCGACGGCGTAGTGGCCGGCCTGAGCGTCCTTGAGCATCTTCTCGGTGGTAACGAGCATCTTTTGCGCTCCTTTTCCCGCCCGCTCGATGAGTGCGGGCGCCGTTGCCTTGTGCCGGGAGAACCGGCGTTTATGTGGCTTTATCTTACGAAATCCGCCCGCGCACTGAGCATGGCGCAAAGGCGCGTCGGTACCGCACTGCAAAAGCAAACGGAAGCCGCCCGCCCGCGGACGCACGCTCGGCCCATCGCTGTGTCCTTTCGTTTGTGAAAAACAAAAGCAAAAGCAAGTTCTTTACTTTGCGAAAAAGAAAATAAAAGAAAATGGTGTCAACACATTTCCTTCATGTTTGGAGTGCCATGACCTCTACCGGCCGCACCTTTGCCGATGAGCGCCGCAGCGCCATCCTCGATATGCTCCAGAACAACGCATCGGTCCAGGTCTCCGATATCGCGCGCACCTTTGGGGTCTCCGCCGTCACGGCGCGTGGCGACCTCGATGCCCTCGCCGATGCCGGCAAGCTCCGCCGCACACACGGCGGCGCCGTCTCGCTCCACAAGCGACTCACGGTCTCCACTCAAGACATGCGCATGAACGTCAACGTAGCCGCCAAGCAGGCCATCGCGCGCGCGGCGATCGAGCTCGTGCACGACGGCGACACCGTGCTCATCGACTCGGGCACCACCGCGCTCGAATTGGTCCGTCTGCTCGATACCAAGCGCGACATCACGGTCATCACCGCCGACATCACCGTTGCCGACCACATCGACGAGTCCATGCCCTCGGTCGACGTCGTCATGCTCGGCGGCTCGCTCCGCAAGGGACACCGCTATCTCTACGGCCCGCTCACCCTGCAATCGCTCAGCGCCATCCATGCCGACACGGCGTTTATCTGCCCGGGATCGTTCATTGCCGGCCGTGGCTTTATGACCGCGTTTCCGCAGATGGCAGAGCTCAAACATGCCATGCTCGGCGCCGCCAAGAGTGCGGTCACCCTGCTCGACAGCAGCAAGGTCGAGGGCGCGGGGGCTTATCTCTTTGCCTCCCTCGTCGAGGTCGACGCCATCGTGATGGACAAAGATCCCGATGGAGCTCTAGCCGCAAGCCTCGAGACGCTACCCGAGGACGGCCCCGCACCCCGCCTCATCCTCGCTTAAACAAAAGGGGAAGCGCCGCAGCGCCTCCCCTATCGAATCTTATATATGGCCCGCGGCCGCATGTGCAACAACAGCGCGAGCCGCGACCGAATCTGGACCCAAACCTACAGCTCAGTGACCTCGACCGCGTTGTAGACCTCGTCCCACTTGTCGATGACCAAGTGTCCGGTCATCGGGTCCATGGCGTTAAGCTTGCCGCAGGTGTTCGCGGTCTTGAGAACCGTAACGTCGTCGGCGCCCGCAGCGATGGCGTGAGCAAAACCGGCGATGGTCGAATCGCCCGAACCGGTGGCGTTCACCGCGGGAATGTTAGGCGTCTTGGCACGGAACGCGCGGCCATTGTGGAAACCGACCGACCCAGCAGCGCCCATGGAGACGACGACCCAAGGAATATTGGCAAAGCGCGCGTCGGCGGCGAGGGCCTCGCGCAGCGCTTCCACGTCGTCGGTAGTGAAGCTCGTGCCCAAAAGGCCGTTGATCTCGGTGAGGTTAGGCTTGACGAGCTCGGGCTTGGCCTCGGAGGCAAGCGCCGCGTCGAGCGAGGCGCCCGAGGTATCGAGCAGCACCTTGGCGCCCGCGGCTTCGGCGATTTTAACGAGCTCAGCATAGTAGCCGGCATCGATACCGCGCGGCAGCGAGCCCGAGATCGTCACCACATCGGCCTCGGCAGCAAGCTCGGTGAACTTGGCGGTAAAGGCCTCGAGCTCCGCAGGCGCGATGGTGGGACCGCTCTCCAAAAGCTCGGTCTGGTTGCCCTCATGCAGGATATTCAGGCAGATGCGTGTCTCGCCCTCGATGGGCACAAAGTCGTTCTTAACGCCGTCGGCGTCCATGAGCTCGCGCATATAGGCGCCCATGTGGCCGCCGAGCAGGCCCGTGGCAACCACGTCGTCGCCAAGCTGCAGCAGCACGCGGCTCACGTTGAGGCCCTTGCCGCCGGCGGTCTTTTCGGGCGTCACGCGGTTGACGTCGTCGATGACGAGCTTGTCGAGCTGATAGCGCGTGTCTACGGACGGGTTCATGGTTACGGTGAGGATCATACGGTCTCTCCTTTTTCTTGGCGGCGACTCAGACGAGCGCCGCGTACAACCTCTTTGCTCGGGCCTACCGTTGCCCGCGCCTACAGAATCGAGATATCAAACGAGCGCGTCACGGTCTCGCCCGGCTTGGCAACCAGGCAGCCACGCTTGTGCTCAAACACGTCATCCTCGTCGGAGCAAGTCGAAAGACCGCCCCACGGCTCCACGGCCACAAAGTCGCCCTCGGGCTTGCTCCACACGATCAGGTAGGGGAACTCGGCAAAGCTCAGGCGCACGCCTTTGTCCTCGCCTTTTTTAGAGAGCGTGACCACGCGGCTCTCGAGCACGTCGAAGATGGTCTCGGCAAAGTCGAAAAGCTCATGGGTGAGCGGCAGGTCGTGGCCCACCATGGGGTTGGCGCTACGGTTCTCGACATCGATGAGGCCGGTGGAGGGAACGGCGGTGCAGAGCTTCTCGGCCTCGCGCTTCTCAAAACGCAGTTCGTAGTCGGAATAGCTCTCGCCCTCGTCGAGCGGGCAGCAAAAGCCCGGGTGGCCGCCGATAAAGAACGGCATATCCTCGGTGCCTTCGTTGGTCACCTCGTACGCGACCTTTGCGGTCGCGCCTTCAACGGTGTAGCGCGCACGAATCGTAAAGGGGAACGGGAACTGCTCAAGCAGCTCGGGATGATCGGCGGACGAGAGGGCCATAACGGCCTCGTGCTCGCCCTGGCTCTCGAGCTTCCACTCCTGCTTGCGCGCAAAACCATGGCGCGCAAGGTGAATCTCTTTGCCCGACTCCGTTACGGCCTGGTCGTTGCGCAGGCCACCGCAGATGGGAAAGCAAATGGGTGCCTGACCGCTCCACACAGAAGGCTCGCCCTGCCACAGATACTCGCGACCGCCGGCCGCGATCGAGGTAAAGGACCCGCCCTCCGTCGTGAGCTTAATCGAAATCTGACCGTTATCGAGAACGCATTCCATAAGACCCGAAACCTTTCGATAGAGCTGCGGCCCGCACTACCGCGAATTGTAGCGCGAGCCGCAAATTAACCGCCGCAGGGAGCGTTAGCCCCAGCATCAAAAAACGAAACCAAACGAAGCAGACCAGTGTTATCGGAGCCGCCGCTTCGCTGGCCCAGCCGACGTCACCACCAAAGGCAAAAGAAACGGCCCAACAGGAGGAACCTCGTCCACTCGTGCCAGTCAGCGAGAAGCCGACTGGCGAGGCGAGTTCCCGAAAAGCGAGCCGGCATAGGGCTTCTGCCCATGCCGTCGAAGCTGAATGGAAAATTGTCCGTCAGACGGCTTCGCAGCGTCGACCAATTCCGGCGTTTGGCAAACCGCCGGAACTAAAATTAGTCGTGGTATTCGCCGCGGTCCCACTTCTCGAGGAACTCGTCAAAGAAGTGCGGGTCTGCCTGAGCCTCGGCGTCGGCCTTGTTGACGGCGTCGATCTTGGCAACGAGGGCATCGTGCTCGGGAGTCTGCTCGTACTCCTGCTCGAGGAAGGCGAGCATAACGTCGGCCATGAGGAACTCACCGGTGATCTTGCCGCCAAAGCCCACGATGTTGGCGTTGAGCTCACGGCGGGCATAGAGGGCGGAGGTCATGTCGCGAACGAGGGCGCAGCGGGCGCCGGGAACCTTGTTCACGGCGTTGGTGATGCCGATGCCGGTGCCGCAGAGCACAACACCGAGGTCAGCCTTGCCGGAGGCCACGGCCTCGCCGACGGCCTTACCAAAGATGGGATAGTGCGTGCGGGCGTGGCTGTAGGTGCCGCAATCGAGAACCTCGTAGCCAGCCTCGGCGAGGCGGTCGGAGAGGTAGATCTTCTCGTCCGTGACGATGTGATCGCAGCCGATGGCGATGATCTTCTTATTGCTCATAAGGGGCGTCCTTTCAAAAAATGACTGATGGCATGCAGGGATCGGGCCCGTGCTTACGCCATCTTGTTGAGCATGTCGACGCGGATCTGGTGACGGCCGGCGGCGTAATCGGCCTTGAGGAACTCGCGGGCGATCTTGCGGGCAACGTCATCGCCCACCACGCCGGCGCCCATGCAGAGCATGCGGGCGTTGTTGTGCTCGCGGGTCATGTAGGCCGAGCGCTCGTCGGAGATGTTGGCGGCAACCATGCCCTTTACGCGGGTGGCAGCCATATAGGAGCCCACGCCGTACTCGTCAAAGGCAAAGCCCTGCGAGCCGTCGTTGGCGAGCAGGTCGGCGGCGACGGCGGTGGCGGAGTCGACAAAATCGGCGGCCGGGGTCTCGGAAAGGTCGACGACCTCGTGGCCGTCCTCGACCAGAACCTCCTTGACGACGTTCTTGAGCGGCATGCCGTTGGCATCGGAAGCGATAACTACCCTCATGACATCCTCCTTATATATGTGCGGTCTTTTCCGCACCTCTGTCTTGCGCTTGCAGACGGGCCCGCGCGGGTAACCGGGATTCCGGGCAGACCTTGTCCTTCACGGCTAATTTGAACATATTCGAACATCCATATCAAGCGTTTTATGTTCGTTCTTGTGCTTTTCGGTATAAGAACCGTTCATCGGCCGTTTTCTACCGTTCGCAAGACGATCGTTCTTGTTCGTTTCTGAACAGTTGGCGGTTTGTTACTGTGAGTCCCGTAAGATTCGCAGCGCGTGAGCCCGGACGCGATGCACCGATCGCACGATTCGCATCTAGCGGAAGGACAGCCTTATGGCCACTAAAGAAGAAATCTCGATGATCGGCTTTGAGATCGTCGCCTACGCCGGAGACGCCCAGACCGACCTCATCGCCGCGCTCGACGCCGCCCGCTCGGGCGACTTCGACCAGGCCGAGGAGCTCGCCAAGAGCGCCAACGAGGCCCTCATCGGCGCGCACGACACCCAGACCAAGCTCCTCTCGCAGGAGGCCGGCGGCGGCACCATGGACGTCACGTTCATCATGGTGCACGCGCAGGACACCCTCATGACCACCATGATGCTCGAGAAGCAGACACGCTTTATGATCGACGAGTACCGTCGCATCGCCGCACTCGAGGCCAAGCTCGCCTAAGCGCGCACAAACTCGACCCCCTTTTTCCAGGGCCGCCGCCGGACACCCTCCGACGGCGGCCTTCTTGTTGCCATCCGCCTTTGGCAGCGGCTGTATCTCGCCCACAGCCTGCAGCGCATACGCATCCGCGCCCCGCAGAAAAGAGCCTCCCCTGCCGTTGCGCAGGCCCGCGCAACGCCAACCGAGAACCCGTATCTCATTGCCCTGCCTGCGGCCGCGCGCCCAAGCTTCCACAATAAGAACGGCATCGTATCTCCCCCGGTAGCGGTATGCTCTTTACCATGCGCTGACCAAAAGGAGACCCCATGAACGATACCGCCCACCGACCCGCCCGCGTCGCCGACGTGGCACGCGCCGCCGGCGTATCGACCCAGACGGTCTCGCGCGTGATCAACGGTGTCTCGACGGTGAGCGCCGAGAACGTCAAGCGCGTAAAGGACGCCATGCGCGAGCTCGATTACCGGCCTAACCCGGCCGCGCGCATGCTCAAGCAGCGCGAGTTCCATACCCTGGGCGTGGCCACCTACAACACCTTTGCCACGGGCCAGCTCGACACCCTGATGGGCATCGCAAATGCCGCACAGCGCGAGGGCTATGCGCTCACACTCTCGATGTTTGACCCCGGCAAGGGCGACACCTTTGAGTCGGTTGTCGACACGATGCTGAGGCTCCCCGTCGACGGCATCATCTTCGTCGCCGGCTGGCTCGCCGTCGACCCGCCCGTCATCGAGCTCCCCACCGACAAGATGCTCACCGTCGTTACCTCGCGCTCCGACATCCCCTACCCCACGGTCGGCGAGAACCCCGAGGAATACGCGCATATGGCGGTCTCGCATCTCATTGAGCTCGGGCACAAAAACATCGCGCACATCGCGGGCCCCGCCGCCTCGTTTGCCACCCAGCAGCGCATTGCCGGCTGGAAGCGTGCCCTCCAGGAGCGCGGACTGCCCGTACGCGAGCCCTACCAGGGCGATTGGTCGGCCGACTCGGGCTATGCCGCCGGCCTCGACATCGCCTGCGACCCCGAGATCACGGCGGTCTACGCCTCCAATGACTCCATGGCCTACGGCCTCGTGCAGGCGCTCGAGATCTGCGGGCGCAACGTCCCCGGCGACATCTCGGTCATCGGCACCGACGACTCGCTCGCGGGCATCGTGCCCAACCTCGATATCACGTCGATTCGCCTGGGCGCCGACGAAATCGGCGACGTTGCCGTCAAGCGCACGATCGCCGCCATCAAGTCAGGCAAGAACGAGATCTTCCACCACCAGGTATCGGCCACACTCGTGCGCCGCGGCAGCGTCCGCGACATCCGCGAGCGCTAAGAGCCCACCGCCGCACGGCCCACTCAGCAAAACCCGAGCCTCCGCACCGTTCCGCTTATCCGGAGCCCGCATGGTCGTGCGAGCTCCTCTTGCCGGAAGTACGCACCCCGCCACAAGCTCGCCCAACAAAATGCCCTCACACACAAAAAGGGAGGCACCGACCGTAGTCGATGCCTCCCTTGCAGGGCACACGATCTGTGCTGACGCGCTTAGCTCGCGAAGTTGCTCACGATAAAGTCGACGGCGCCCTTGGGATCGTTGGTGAGGTTGATGTACTGCTGACCCTTGGTACCGATGAGCTTGATGCCCAGGCGGTCGGTGTCGGCCTTGATGTCGTTGTAGTAGGTACGGACCTGCGGAGCGAGCACGATCACGTCGTACTGATCCATGATGTCGTAGTGGCTGCCATATGCACCGGAGTTGGCGATGATGGGGATACCGGCGGGCTCGGAACCCTCGGTGAGGGCGTTGGCCAAAAGCGCGCTGGTACCGGCGCCGGCGCAGAGGACCAGGACCTTGAGCTCGCGACCGAGCTCCTCGACCTTCTTCTTACCCTCGGCAAAGTCGGGGGCGGCGGCGTCGGAAGACTTGGCGTCGCCCGTAGCGGCTGCAACCTCGGCACCGGCCTCGGCGGTAAGGGCGGCGGCACCCTCAGCGGTCTCGAGCTGAGCGTCGACCTCGGCCTCCTGCTTGCACAGGCTGTTGTCGTAGGCCTTGCAGAACGGGTAGTAGATGATGAAGTCTACGACCAAAAGCACGATGGCGAGGACGAACGAGAGCGGCGCGAAGCCCGTGGACATGATCATGCCGATGGGGCCGGGCGTGGACCACGGAATGGTGTACATCTGACCGTTCATGCCCAGCGTGGAGACGAAGAACTTGAAGATTACGATGTTGGCAACAGGTGCCAGGATGAACGGGACGAAGAAGTAGGGGTTGAGGATCAGCGGAGCGCCAAAGAGGACGGGCTCGTTCACGGCAAAGAGCGTGGGGATGAACGAAGCCTTGCCGACGGCCTTGAGCTGCTTGGAGCGCATGAACAGCATGAAGATAATGGGGACCAGGAAGGTGCAGCCCGTGCCGCCCATGTCGCCGATGAGCGTCAGGTTGTAGGTGAAGGCGTGGGAGGCGTGCTCGCCGGCCTGGAAGAGCTGCAGATTAGCCTCGGTGTTGGCGAGGAGCGTCGCATAGAGCGGCGGGCGTACGACGGAGGGGCCGTGGATGCCCATGAACCAGAAGAACGCGATGAGCGCCTGGTAGATGATCAGGCCGGGGTAGCTGTCGGCAGCCGAGAAGAGCGGGGCCAGCAGGGTACCGAGCGCCTCAGCGAACGGAACGTTGAGGAAGTAGCGCACCAGGAAGTCGACCAGGGTGCAGATGATCATCGTGAACGAGAACGGGAAGATGTCGCGGAAGCTCTGGGCGATGGTGCCAGGGACCTCCTTGGGCAGGTGGATGGTGATGTCGCGCTTAACGCAGAAGGCGTAGACGTGAACGGTCACAAAGGCCGCGATAAAGGACGAGAAGAGGCCCTTGGTGCCCATGTTGCCAAAGATCATCACCGAGGTGTCGGTGTCGTTGATGGGCGCGACGGTCTTGGTCACGGCCAGCACCAGCATGCCGCACATGGCCGCCACCTGAGTGGAGGTGTCGTTGAGCACGCGGCCGGCGGGCATCTTGGAGCGGTTGAACGAGCCGGTGAGCACCTTGGCGGTGGTGCCGGCGACCATGATGCCCAGAACGCCCATGGTGAAGTCGTTGCACTTGTTGGCAAAGTCGAGGATGACCTGCGGAAGCACCAGGCCGAACATGCCGGGCATGGTGGCGATCAGCAGGAACAGGCTCGAGAACAAGATGATCGGCATGTTGACCAAGAAGCCGTCCTTGATGGCTTGGAGGTACATGTTGCTCGAGATCTTGTCGAACTTAGGTTGCTGCTTCTCGAGGAATTTGACGAGCGCGTCCATTGTCGTTACGCCTCCTTTTCTGCTGCGACCATGGTATCCGCAAGCTCGCGATACCACAGGGCGCTTTGCTTGATGTAACGCTTCTGCGTCTCAAAGTCGACGTAGAAGAGTCCGTAGCGCTTGTTGTAGCCGTTGCTCCAGCTGAACTGGTCCTGCAGCGACCAAATGAAGTATCCCTGCACGTTAACGCCCTCGGAGCGCGCGCGAAGCGTGGCCTCCACGTGCTGGTCGACGTAATCGATGCGCTCGGGATCGGCGACGATGCCGTCCTCGCCCGGCTCGGGATCCTTAAAGCCCAGGCCGTTCTCGGTAACATACATCACGGGATGCTCGGGGTAGTCGGCCTCGATGCGCTTGAGCAGGTCGTAGAGCCCCTCGGGGTAGATGCTCCAGTCCCAGTCGGTGGTGGGAACGTCCGGATGCGTGACCGCCTCGGCCACACCGTGGAACTTAAAGCACGAGGTGCCCTTGTCGCCGGTGCCGTTGTGATGGCAGGTGCTCTCGCCGTCGTAGGCGACCACGAACTGCGGCTGGTAGTAGTTCAGGCCAAACACGTCCTGGTTGGCGGCGGCGCGGGCGATCTCGTCCATGTCGCCGTCCTCGATGGAAAGCGTGGCGTCGTTTGCCTCGAGAACCTCGTTAACCAGCGCCATCGTCTCGTCCGCGTAGCGGCCGAGGAAGCTGCCGTCGAGCAAAAAGCGGTTGTTGACGGCATCGTAGAGCTCGGCAGCATGCTCGTTCTCGGGCGTGTCGGGGTAAGGGTAGAACGGCTTGCACACGTGGATAAGGCCAATGCGCCCGGTACCGCCCAGCTCACGGTAGGCGTTGACGGCCTTGGCGTGAGCCAAAAGCTCGTTATGCTGTGCCTGCATGAACGACGATACATCGAAGGAGCGCGCCGGCGGAAAGACGCCGCGGATGTACTGGCTCATGGCGAGCGAGATCAGCTCGTTGATGGTGAACCAGGTCTTGACCTCGGTGAACTCCTTAAAGCAGAAGCGCGCATAGCCCTCGAACCAATCGAGGTTGTCACGGCAGAGCCAGTCGCCGCGCTCGACCATGGTCTGCGGCGAATCAAAGTGGTGCAGGGTCACGTAGGGCTCCACGCCCTTGTCCCAGCAGGTCTTGAACAGATCGTGGTAGTAGGCCACGCCCGCCGCGTTGGGCTCGGTCGCAGGGTCGCCCGTGGGGAAGATGCGCGTCCACGAGATCGAGACGCGCACGGCATTGAGGCCGTGCTCGGCAGCGAGGCCGATGTCCTCGGCATAGCGGTGGTAAAAATCGCAGGCGGGCTCGGGGTTGTAGCGCCCATGCTCACGCAGGTAGGCGTCCCACATGCAGTCCCCTCTGCCGTCGGCGGAGGTGTTGCCCTCTACCTGATAGGCGGCAGTCGAGCCTCCCCAAACAAAGTGAGGCGGAAGCGATTTCACCCGATTCAGATAACTCATCAAAAGACTCCTTACTCACGTTCAGGTCTTTGTCGGTCCAGAAACCGTCGAAGAAGCGATGCCGCACATAACCCGGATTTGCGGCGAACCGATACCGGACGCCGAGTTCTCTCGAGCTGAACTTGCGTCCGTGTATCAGAAGTTATCGCTAACTTCGTTGAGTTAACGCTAACTTGTTTGGGATTGTTTAGGTTTGTTAATTTTCTTTGCTCGGTAAACGGTGGAATACCGGGGCCAGGCGGACGCTCGAGCATCGCCTCGAGCCCTTTGCGCGCTTCATGCAAGGTTAAACTCTTATTTGCAGTGACTCACTCGCACTCGAACAGCAAGCGATCGCGTTCCCGCACAAGGGGATTCCTGCAGGAGACAGCATGGCGCTAGAAAACAAACTGGGCATTACCGACGACATCGAGCTGGCGCACGAAGAGGAGCGCCGCTCCAAGATTCGCGCCCTGGAACTCTATGACAAAGACTTGCTCGCCACCTTTGAGGTCGGTACGTTCGCGGGGCTCGCCAAAATCCACGGCTACCTGTTCCAAGACCTCTATGAATTTGCAGGCAAGCGCCGCGAGGTCAACATTTCCAAGGGGAACTTTCGCTTTGCCCCGGCAATGTATCTCTCGGCAGCGCTCGACGCTATCGACCGAATGCCTCAAAGCACCTTCGACGAGATCGTCGAGAAATACGTCGAGATGAACGTTGCGCACCCGTTCCGCGAAGGCAACGGCCGCTCAACGCGCATCTGGCTGGACAGCATCTTTAAACACGAGCTCGGTCTTGCCATCGACTGGAGCCTGGTCAACAAAGAGGACTATCTTTTGGCCATGCAACGCAGTCCGGTGCGCGATCTCGAGATAAAGCACCTGCTCAAAGAAGCCCTAACGGACAAGGCCGACGACCGCGAGGTCTTTATGAAGGGCATCGACGCAAGCTACCGCTACGAGGGTTACGCCACCTACTCGCTCGCCAGCGACCTGAGCAACAGCATCGAGTAGCGCCCGGTCGGCCCCAGGCAGCGCGCGGGCCTAGCGCAAGTCGCGCACCGTCTCGCGCTCCACAAGCCTGCCGGGGAACAGCACGTGCTGCACGCCGTCCAGGGCATCCACGCCGGCGATCTTGTCGACCGCCCACTCCCCCACGCGTTTGTTGTCGAATCTCACCGTGGTCACACCGCGGTCGGGCACCACATCTTCTAGAGAGTCGTCGACGCCGACCACGCTCACGTCCTCGGGCACGCGCTTGCCGCAAGCCTCGAGCCCGCGGATGCAGCCGTAGGCCATGGCGTCATTTGAGGCATAGACCGCCGTGCACGTGGAATCCGCCGCAAGCGCGCGCCCGGCCTCATACCCGCTTTTGGCCTTCCAGTCTCCGCGGATGAGCTGCGGGGGCTCAATCCCGTGCTCGACCAAGGTCTGGCGCCAGCCCGCCTCGCGCTGCATGCCCGAGAGCGAGCGCTCGGGGCAGCTGATAAAGTGCACCGTCTTGTGCCCCCGCTCGAGCAGGTACTCAACCACCGTGCGCGATGCGGCAAACTGGTCGTTATCGACCGTGGAGCACACGGGGTGCTCGAGCATGGTCACGAGCACGGTCTCGAGACCCGGCAGCGGGGTGAACGTACCGAAGTCGGCCGTCATACGGTTCATGACGATGACCATGCCGTCCACGGGCAAGGCGCTCATGCGCTGTACCGCCGCCTCGAGCGTGTAGGGCGGGTTTGCGCCCATCTTAACGAGGGTGAGCGCGTAGTCGTGCTTGTCGGCCGCGGTGGCAAAGCCCTCCAGGCGGTCGAGGTTGCCGGTGCCCGCCATGTTGAACATGACCACGCCGACGGTCTTGAACTTGCCGCGACGCAGCGAGCGGCCAGCAAAGTTCGGACGGTAGCCCAGCTCGCGCATGGCCGCGCGCACGCGCTCCTTGGTCTCGGGGCGCACGCTCGGCGAGTCGTGCACGGTGCGCGAGACGGTCTGCTCGGACACGCCCGCCAGGCGCGCGACATCCTTGACCGAGACGGACTTGTTGCCGCTCCTCGCCATGCGGGCCTCCTTGGAATCCTTGGCGACGTTGCCATTCAACGCTCAAAAGTATAAAAAAGCAGGCCCCCGCGCGCACGCTCGCAACCAAATTCCTACCGTTCGCCGACACTCCGCGCGGCTCAAAACTCCTTGTCGCTCCAAATGTTAACGTTGCCATTGGAAACAAATCCGGTCACCGGGCGACTGGATGCTCCCTAACAGGAGTTCTTTGCTTTACGACATGACGGAGCAAAGGCTGAAAGTTTCCCTCATGTCGCAAAATGGCAACGTTGCCATTTCCCAGTAACGGCGACAGGTACAATCTTCGCCAACACGCAAACCGGAAAAGGAGCAGGCATGGAGCAGCTCATCGCAACCATCGAGAAGGGCCAGCCCTTCTTCAACGC
>CAVDZW010000038.1:0-5365 GCA_963613305.1 bacterium
CCAAGGACTACTCCAACCTCAGGCGCACGCCAAGACCCGGACATGCCGACTTTCCCGCGCGCGTCAAATACGGCAACAAGCACGACGTCGCCGGGGGCGGACACTTCTCGGGCCGCCTCACCGCTCCGCTTTGCATCGCCGGAGGAATCGCGCTGCAGATTCTCGAGACGCTCAGCATCCAGGTGATGGCGCATATCTCGCAGATCGGCTCCACGGGAGACCTTCCCTTTGACGACACCGACTTCCGCGCAGACGACCGCGCGGCCATCCTCAAAAACAGCCTGCCCTGCATCGACCCCGAGGCGGCCGAGCGCATGCGCGAGGAAATTCTCGCCGCCCGCGACGAACAGGATTCGCTCGGCGGTATCGTCGAGTGCGGCGTGTACGGCATGCCCGTCGGAGTCGGCGACCCGATGTTCGATGGCCTCGAGAACCGTATCGCGCAGGCCGCGTTCGGAATTCCCGCCGTCAAGGGCATTGAGTTCGGTGCCGGCTTTGCGGTGGCGGCTATGCGCGGCAGCGAGAACAACGACGCCTACCGAATCGAAAACGACCGCGTTCGCGTCAAGACCAACAACGCGGGCGGCATCCTCGGCGGAATATCCAACGGCGCCCCCATCGTGTTCCGCGTCGCGCTTAAGCCGACCCCCTCGATCGCGCGCGAGCAGGAGAGCGTGAACCTCGACGAGATGAGCGATGACGAGCTTGTCATCAACGGCCGTCACGACCCGTGCATCGTCCCTCGCGCCGTCCCCGTGGTCGAGGCCGCCGCAGCCCTTGCCGTGCTCGACGCCATGCTTGCCGACGGCTACTTCCTAACGACGCACATCGACGACCGAAAGGCTTAAAGGAGCATGGAGCTACCAGAGATTCGCGAAGAGATCGACCGCATCGACGCCGCGCTTTGCAAGAGCTTTGTCGAGCGCATGGACATCGCCACCGAGGTCGCCAAAGCCAAAATCGCCATGGGCAAGCAGATTTACGACCCCGCTCGCGAGCGCGACAAGCTCCACAGCATCGCGGAGTCCGTCCCCGAACGTTACCAAGACCAGATGGTCTCGCTCTTCTCCTTGCTCATGAGCATGAGCAAGGCCGAACAGGGGCGCTACATCTCGCAGGTCACGGGCGACTCCCGTGCCGACCGAGCGCGCGAGAGCTACGTTCCGGCGGGCACCCCCTTCCCCACCAAGGCTACCGTTGCCTGCCAAGGAGTCGAGGGAGCTTACAGTCAAATCGCAGCCTGCCGCCTGTTCCAGGTGCCCTCCATCTCGTTCTTCACGACCTTCGAAGGCGTCTTTAGGGCAGTTGACGAGGGCTTTTGCGAGTTCGGTGTGCTACCGATCGAGAACTCCACGGCAGGCTCCGTCAATGCCGTCTACGACCTGCTCGGGCGCTTCGGGTTTTCTATCGTCCGGTCGCTCAGGCTCAAGGTCGACCACAACCTGCTTGCCAAGCCCGGAACCAAGATCGAGGACATCCGAGAGGTCATCTCGCATGAGCAGGCGATTCTGCAAAGCCAGAACTTTTTGAATGAGCTCGACGTCCAGACCAAGGTCGTCGAGAACACGGCGATCGCCGCAGAGCGCGTCGCCAAAAGCGACCGCGCTGACCTCGCGTGCCTCTCGTCACGCGATTGCGCCTCGCTCTACGACCTCGATATCCTTGCGAGCGATGTTCAGGACACCGACCACAACTACACGCGGTTTGTCGTCATCTCCAAGAAGCCTCGCGTCTACCCCGGCGCCACCAAGTCTTCGCTCATGCTCAACCTCAAGAGCCAGCCGGGCGCACTCTTTCGCGTACTCGAGCGCTTCTATGCGCTCGACATCAACCTCGTGAAACTCGAGAGCCGTCCCATTCCAGGACGCGATAACGAGTTCACGTTCTATTTCGACCTCGACTGTCCGGCAGGCTCCGAGACCCTCGACCTTTTGCTCGATTCGCTCGACGACACCTGCGCGTCGTTCACCTTCTTCGGCAGCTACACGGAGGTACTCTAGATGACAGAGCCGCACTTCGGCCTTCTTGGCCGCACGCTCGGCCACAGCTATACCCCGACTATCTACCGCGAGCTTGCCGGCATCGAGTACGTGATGTTCGAGCGTGAACCCGAACAGGTCGGTGAGTTCCTCAAGGGCAGCGAATGGCTCGGCACGAACGTGACCATCCCCTACAAGAGGACCGTTCTCGAGTATCTCGACGAGCTCTCCGATACGGCCGAACGCCTCGGCAACGTCAACACGATCACGCGCACGGACGACGGTCGCCTCCGGGGCGATAACACCGACTATTACGGGTTCCTTTGCCTGCTACGGTCACTGAACCTGGACTTTTCGGGCAAGAAGGCTCTGGTGTTTGGCGCCAACGGCGGCGCCGGCACGACGGTCTGCACGGTCCTTGTCGACGAAGGACTCGAGGTCGTCAAGGTCGGACGCTCCGGCCCCGTGACCTACGAAGAGCTCAACCAGCATACGGACGCCGCCCTTGCGGTGAACTGCACGCCCTCCGGTATGTACCCCGCCTGCCCTGGCAGGCCCTGCAGCCTCGGTGAGCTGACAGGGCTCGAAGCCGTGATCGACATCGTATACAACCCGGTACGCACAGGGCTTATGCTCGAAGCCGAGGGCCTCTATATCCCTCACAGGAGCGGACTTCTCATGCTCGTGGCCCAAGCCGCTCAAGCTTGCGAGCGTTATTTGGGCTCAGATATCTCGCTCGAACGCATCATCGAGGTCACCGAACTCATCGAGAACACCGAGCAGAATATCGCGCTCATCGGAATGCCCGGAAGCGGCAAGACCCGCGTGGGCCAGAGCATCGCGCGCAAGCTCGGACGCGAGCACGTCGACATCGACGCCGCACTCGAGGAGCGCCTGGGCTGTACGTGCAGCACCTACATCAAAAGCAAAGGCGAGGATGCCTTCCGCGTTCGCGAGACCGAAGTGCTCGCTGACATCTGCAAGCGCTCGCGACTTGTGATCTCTACAGGCGGCGGTATCGTCATGCGCGACGAGAACTACCCGTTGCTCCACCAAAACAGCCATATCATCATGCTCAATCGCAAGCTCAGCGAACTTGCGCGCAAGAACAGACCGATCACGCAACGCGACGGAATCGAGAAGCTCGCCGAGATTCGTATGCCCCGCTACCGCTCGTGGGCAGATATCATCGTCGACTCGCGCAAGACGCCGGCGCAGACGGCTGCCGCCGCCATCAAACTCTTGCCGCCCATGCTCAACACAACCGAGGAGTAACACCATGAAGGCACTCGTCATCAACGGGCCGAACATCAATATGCTCGGCATCCGCGAGCCCGGTATCTACGGCTCGGACACCTACGAAACGCTGATCGCGCGCTGCAAGGACGCCGGTCGCGAGGCCGGGTTCGAACTCGTTGAGGTCTATCAGTCGAACCACGAGGGCGATCTTGTCGACAAGATCCAAGAAGCGCTCGGCATCTTCGACGGTATCGTCATCAACCCCGGCGCCTACACTCATACGAGCGTTGCCATCCTCGATGCCCTCAAGGCTGTGAAAATCCCGGCCGTGGAGGTCCACATCTCCGCCGTCGAGGAGCGCGAGGATTTTCGTCAGGTGTCCTACGTGCGTCTCGCCTGCTTTGAGACCATCACGGGAGAGGGCATCGAGGGTTACGCCCATGCCCTCCGCGACCTGGCAAATAAACTCGAGGCTTAGGAGTTCTTCCCAAATTCCCCAAGCATTTTGCGCGCATGCTCAAGTGCGACCTCGCTGTCGTCACCGCTGAGCATGCGCGCTATCTCTTTGGCGCGCTCCTCGCCCGCAACCTCGACGAGCGAAGTTTCGGGGCGCTCCCCGCCGCTTTTGCGAACGACGTAGTGCTTGGTGCCGACGACTGCAACCTGAGCCAAATGAGTGACGACGATGACCTGATGGGTTTTCGCAAGATCGGCGAGCACCGCAGCAAGCGAGCGCGCAGTGGCACCGCCGACACCGGCATCGACCTCGTCAAAGACGAGCGTGCGGGCGCCGTCCTTCTCGCCAAGCACGACCTTGCACGCGAGCATCACACGCGAGAGCTCACCACCCGAAGCGATACGCCGAAGCGGTCGGGGCGTGAGCGCCGGACCACCGCGGTAGAGCAGTTCACATGATTGCGAACCGCTCTCGGTCCATGATGAACGGGGAAGGTCGCGTGCCTCCCACACGAGCTCGGCGCCCGCCATCTCGAGTCGTTCCATCTCACGGGCAACAGCCTTGCAAAAACGCGGGGCAGCGGCGGCGCGGGCGCGTGCAAGCGATTTTGCCGCACGAGTGAGGATGTCCTCAGCCTCATCGAGGGCCTTGCGCGCCTGGGCAATCTTCGCTTCTCCGTCATCGATTACCGCAAGCAGCTCGTCTGCCTTGCCTTTTGCGGCAAAAACATCATCCATCGTCGGCCCAAAAAGACGCATGAGCCCCTTAAGATCCGAAAAACGACCCTGCAAGTGCTCGAGCTCGGCCGGATCGAATTCGATATCCTCGCGGTAGCGTGCAAGCTCTGCAGAAGCATCCTCGGCAACGATAATCGCATCGTTAAGCTCATCGGCGATCTTCTGAAGCGCCTCATCAACACTCCCCATGCGCGAGAGGCCATAAGCCGCCGCATTCAGGGCATCGAGCGCCCCGTTCTCGCCCGAGAGAGACTCCTGCGCCTCAAAGGCCGTTGACGCCAGTGCCTCGGCATGCTCCGCCCGAGGAAGTACTTCTTCGAGATGCTCGAATTCGCCCGCCTCGGGAGCGACTTCCTCAAAACGCTCAACACAAAAGCGAGCCTCGTCCACGCGCTTGCCCTCGGCATGTGCAGCCTCTTCGATCTCGCAGAGCTCACGAGCTCGAACTCGTGCCTGCGACAGCGCCTCGCGATATGCCTTCAAAGCCCCGTTAATTTCGTCGGCGCCCCAAGCATCCACAAGCTCAACGTGGGTCCCAGCGTCGAGCAGACGCTGATGCTCATGCTGGCCGCAGAGGTCAACGAGCGGTCGCACAAGCTCCGAAAGCTCGCGGACGCTCGCCAAACGGCCGTCAATCCGAACACGGCTGCGCCCGTCAGCAGAAAGGGTGCGGCGCACCGTATGGCCCTCGGTATCGGTATCGCTCGTGAAGAAACGCCCTTCAACGAGCGCCGAATCCTCCCCGTCACGCACCTGCGACGAGTCGGCACGCTCGCCCATAAGAAGTTTGAGGGCCGAGAGCAGCGCGCTCTTGCCAGCACCCGTCTCGCCCGTAAGGACCGTCAGGCCGCAGCCGGGCTCGAGCTCGGCCTCGGGAATGAGTGCCAGGTTCTCAACATGGATATCATCGATCATGGCGCACCCCGTAGAACACGCGGCTCACGGAGTTATAG
>CAVDZW010000039.1:0-8025 GCA_963613305.1 bacterium
GATGTTCTGCTGCTTGTACTCGGCGAGCTCGCGCTTGTACTGCAGCGCGCCCATGGCGGCATTGCGCAGGAGCGTGATCATGGGGATAAAGAACTGCGGGCGAATCACGTACATCTTGGGATAGCGATAACCAACGTCCACGATTCCTGCGTTGTAGAGCTCGCTCTCGGGCTCGAGCAGCGTAACCAGCACCGCGTACTCACACTTCTTTTGGCTGCGGTCGTGGTCAAGCTTTTTAAAGAAGTCCTCGTTCTTATGCTTGGTGGCCGTGGTGTCGTTCTCGTTCTTCATCTCAAACATAATGGAGACGATCTCGTTGCCGGCATCGTCGAGCTCACGGAAGATAAAGTCGCCCTTGGTGCCCTCGCTCGCGTCGTTGTCCTTCTCAAAATAGGCATTGGGGAACATCGACATGCGCAGGCGGTTGAACTCCGTCTCGCAGTGCTGCTCCAGGCTCTCGCCCACCATCTTGGTGGAGAGGCGCACCTTCATGTCCTTGAGGCGCTCAATCTCTTCGTCCTTATAGCGAAGCATCTCCTCGCGCGATTTCTTGACCCGCTCGAGCTCAAGATTGTGCGCGGTCTCAGCCTGCTCCTTCTCGGACTCCGCAAGCGCCTGAACACGCGCAAGCTCTGCACGGGCGTCGTCGCGCTCTCGCTCGACGGCACTCACGGCAGCGGTCCTTTGCGCCTCGGCCTCCGCGGACGCCTTGTCGAGCGCCATCTTTTGGGCGTTCTCGGCGGCGGAGAGCTCGGCCTTGAGCCGCGCCAGCTCGGCGTCGCGCTCAACAAGGTCTTTTTGCAGGGCCTCGCGTGCTTTTGCCTCGGCAAGCTTTATCGCATCGGAATTGCGCTCGGCCTCGGCACGCAGTCGGTCGACCTCGCGCTGCAGCTCGGCCGCGTCCTTTTGCACCTCGGCACGTACCTCGGCGGCAGCGGTCTTGCAGGCCGCATCGCGCTCATCGGCAGCAGACGCCACCTTGGCGCGCAGCTCCGCCAGCTCGGCCTCGTGCGCCGACCGCTCGCTTGCAAGCTCCGTGGCGGCCTCGTGCTTGAGCTTCTCAATCTGAGCATCGCGGTCGGCAAGCGCTTTTTGCAGATCGGCCGCAGCCTGCGTTCGCTCGAGCTCCAGTGCCTGGGCCTGCTCGCGCTCAAGCGCCTCGGCACGCTCGTGCAGGTCGTGCGCGAACTCGGCGTTTCGCACCTGCGCGACGATGTTCGCGTAATCCGAGGCGTCGACCTTAAAGACCTCGCCGCAGTGCGGGCACCTGATCTGATTCATGCTGCTCCTTTGCCGGGCCGTATTTACTGCTCACCACTTTACCCTCGCGCACGCAATCTGGGCGTCGCGCGCGCAGGCGCATTGCGTTAACGCGCGTCGCGCACGTAGATGCCTACGCGCAGCTGATGCCAGGGGCTCCGCTCGGGCGCCACTTGCTGCACGCGCGCCTCAAAAACGTCCGCATGTCCAAAGAACAGCATCTGCGCAATAGACTCGTTGTGCTCGCCGGGAACAAAGCCCAGCTTGGAGCGCCCGCTGTAGATGGCGACGGCGTTGGAGTCGTGCGGGTTGTCGAACTCCGGCACCAAGTCGAGCGAATCGCCCACCTTGAGGTCGCCCAAGACCGTGGCCCCATCCCAATACTGAAAACCCGCAACATGGAACGAACAAACCAAACGCGACGGCTCGTACATAACCGGCTCCCTCCAACACCCGGACAGCATTTGCAACCAATGCGCCACCCAGCCATTTTCATTGCAGAACCAAAGTACTCGCCCGCCCGGACATGAAATCGCGAGCATGGTCTGCCACGCCGCCGCAGACAGCCTCTCAGTCGACAGAGGGAATCGGGTACAGCTCCAAGACATAAGAAGCCATCGTATCGTTTCGGCGCAAGATGTCTTCGGCCGTCCACTCTTCTTTTGCCTGAAGTGTCGAGCCATCTTCTGCAATGCTTTGATTTAAGAACAGCCCGGACCTCAAACCTACATAGTCGCCGTTTTTCTTATCCCGATAATCTCGTTTCGAGTTATCAGGATCGGCGGAATTTGCAAACGGTCGCTGAGAAAGTTCCGAATTATAAGGAGTCAAGGTCAAGTTGCCCAACATGTGCATGTATTCAAGCTGGATTTCCTCAGCTTTTGCCAAATCACCCGAGGCAATCATCTGAATCCAGCAATCAGGCAGCGGACCTTCCGGAAGGATGTGCTCGATCGTCCAACGAGGATGATGTTTCGAGCTAAGTCCCGTTACGAAAAAGTCATCGAGCGTATCGGGGCACTGTTTATTGAACAACGGCGCCTTTCCCACTCTGCGCTCGATGTCGATAAGAACGTAGCGAGCCGTGCTTTTGCATTTGTCGTACATTGGCTGATTGAGAGCTACGCGGAATTGATCATCGTTCGCCGACATGTCCCGAAGCATGCGAACAATGACCTCGTATGCAGCCGCACCACATAGCCCCTCGTCTCGAATCGTTCGCACGGACCCAAGGATGCGGGAACGAATATTCGACGATTTCGGTGTCAGCGTAATGTTTCTGCGCACGTAAAAAGCGATAAGGGCGTCAAGTATGGCAGGCATGTAATCGGTCAGCCCAAGTCCCTCTTCATCTGTCATGACGAAAAGAAGCAAAGGTAGAGCTTGAGTAGATTCAAGCTTTTGAAGAGCAGCGAGCTTTTTATCAACCTCCGTATTCTTGTCGTCTTTTTGCGCCATGCCGACAATACGCGTGAAAACCTTGGCGCGCTTGATGAGAATGTCGAGGTAATCCTCGCCCTTGTGGTAATGCTCCTTTATCTGAACTCGATATTTAGAAAGTGCTTTTCCCTTTGTAATCGACCCTCCCCTGCCCTCGAACGCATCGTAGTTGTTCAAAAGAAATTGGGTCACCAAGCTACTGTTGTAATCCGCATCCGCCTGCCTGAACAGTTCGGTCAGAGCATGCCATTGACCAAGGGCTCTATTCGCGCTCTTACCGGAATTCGAGGCAATACTGATAAATTCACCCTTAAGCAAATCAATTAGGGTCAGTGGAAGACCTTTTGAGTTGAGAGATGAGAAGACGCTGAATGCATCGCCGACGTCAGGCACAGAGATCTGAAGCACTTCAAGACTGATGAGCTTCTCATAGAAGCCAAGAAGCTCTTGAGCATCGGAATAGACATCCGCCAGCTGGCTTTTAATAAACGAGTAACGCTTGCACAGAACGCGATTGCCCCATTTCTCCTCGCCATTATGGAAAACCATACGTAGCAAATCGCTATAGATTTGTTTATCGCGGTCAAGTAAACATATCCTCGGCTTTTCTTCGGCCTCCGAGGCATAGAGCCTGCGTTCGATGTCATAACGCCTGGAGAAGACTTTCGCCTTAAGTGACGGGCTCTCTTCGTAAGGAGTCAAAAGGTCAGCGACTGCCGCCAGAAATAGCGACAGAGTAGTCAGGCGCTGCTGGCCATCAATGATTTGTGGGCGGTTCTGATCACCCATCACGAGCATGTTACCCAAGTAGTAACCGGGGTCCTCCTCAATAACATCGTTGAGGAGCTGTTCGATCTGAGCATTGCCCCATGAGTAATTTCGCTGGTAGATAGGGATTTCATACTGAATCGGACTATCAATAGGCAAGAGTTCCGACACACGTTTTTTCTCCGGGGCAATCTGCATAACGAGCCCCCAAACGCCAACGGTCTGAAGGTCATGATCTATCTATCCTCGCTTCAGATCAAGATCTTGCGCATCCGTTACTCCGTAGCCACGCGTCGCGCAATCACCTTACCGATGCGGTGCGGAATGCCGACGATGAGGGCATTGCCCGCGCAGAACGCGCGCTGGATGTCCGACATGCCCGTCGCCGTCCAGCCCTTGGGGAACCCTGGAACCGGTCGAGTTCGTCAGGCAGCAAGCGACGGTAGCGCCCGGTCGCATCCTGAACGGCATGTTTTGTTCTGAGAGCAGACACCCCCTCACTTGTCAGGATAGTTCTCGCGGGCGCGTTGAGCGGGTCGGGAAAAGCCATGGCGCCTTCTGAATAGTTGTACGTAAAGCCCGTGCGCTTGTCGACGCGCGGCTCGCTCTTGCCACCCTTGAGGTAACGCCAGCGTTCGAGTTTCTCGTCCTCAACGTAATAAGCCTCAGGCACGCGGGAGGGTTCGGTCAGCACGTCGCCCAGTACCAGTCTTGACCCTTCGTCCGAGAACGGCTGCTTTCTTCGGTTTTTAGAGGTCGCCGCTTTTGTTGCAGCCTCAAGATACAGGGCATCCGACTCCGAAATCTCATGACGCGTTCGATCGGCTTATTGTATCGATCGAACGCGCGTTCTTGCTGTCATGCAATATCGTTTTTCGCCGTCGCATGATTAAACATTTCTCGCCAAGGCACGACTACAATGATCCGAAGTTACCCCGTGCCCCGAGGAGCCCCTATGATTCGCCAAATCGTTCATTCGCCGTTGATGTTGCGCATGCCGAGTACCGATGCCACGCCCGATGACGCGCAGCTCGGGCAGGACCTGCTCGACACGCTCGCGGCGCATGCGCATGAGTGCGTGGGGCTCGCCGCGAACATGGTCGGTGTGCGCAAGCGCGTGATTGCGGTCGATGACGACGGACACCCGCTCCTCATGTTCAACCCCGAGATACTCGAGTGCGCAAACCCCTACCAAACCGAGGAGTCTTGTCTCTCGCTCGAGGGTGCGCGACCCACTACGCGCCACCGGCGCATTAAGGTCACCTGGCTCGACGCCGCATGGCGCGAGCACACGCAGAGCTTTACGGGCTTTACCGCGCAGATCATCCAGCACGAGGTCGACCACTGCAACGGCGTCGTTATCTAGGAGCCGCCTTCGGGCGTGCGGCCCATCTGCCAGCACACCCAACAGAGGACCTAAACGTCACGCTCCGCCAACTCCGCCACATCTCGGCAATGCAGCGCCGACGCCAAGGCCAAAACGGTCTCAAAGCTCGCCTTGTTGATGCTCTTTTGCCCCTGCTCGTACTGCTGAATGCTCCGCAACGGCACGCCTGAACGCTCCGCCAGCTCGCGCTGCGTCAGGCCCAAGCTCGCCCGCATGCGCTTGAGACGCGTTTTTGTTTGCACTGAGCGCATGCGCTCGTCCATGGCGCGCACAAAGGACGAAATGTCCATCTCGTGATACGGCATATACATATCGCAAATCGTCGATATGCCCACAACGCTCTCGATCTCGGCAAAAGACCGGCACGACTCCCACTGGTAGTACGCGAGCGCCCAGCCCGTCCAATACTCGGGGCTCCGTGCCGTGCGTTCCCCCGGCTCGGGAAACGGGCACCCACGCCCCGCCGCCTGCATCACCTGCCGGGCAAGCTCCACCCCGGACATGCCTGCGAGCACGCGAAAATCCCCTCGCTCAAAACGCTCGGCATATTCAGAGGCCAAAAAGAGCTCGTAGTAATCGGTGAGCGCGTAGCCGACATCGTAAACGGCATAGTCGAGCGAACGTCCGAGCGAGGTCCGTGCGGGCCCAAGATAGCTTTTATCGTAGGCGCGGATCACCGGGAAGCATCTCCTCGTCGAGAATCTGGGCAACATAGAGGTCGCCCTTCTGCCGCTTATTTGTACTCCTAGAGGAGTATAACACGTAGTCTAGATGGCTCGCGCTGCTGCCCGCGCTATACCGCGCCGCCTTGGGCCACCACGCGCTCGAGGGCACGCACAAAGCGCTCGACCTGCGGGGCCGGGTGCTCGGCATAGGCCAAAAAGCACGGGACCACAAAACCGCAGTTGAGTGGCACGCCGGTAAAGGCCGGGTGCACGCCCGACCACGCGCCGCTCGTGAGCACCGCGTCGCCGCGCTCGCCCGCCTCGTTGAACAGGTCGAAGTCGAACCGCTCCGCATCCACGACCGTCACGTCGTTGCGGAGCATCAGCTCGTCGCGCAGATCGTCGGTGGCGTCGTTGGCGTGGCGCAACATGCGCACCCGCATACCTGCAAGATCGCCGAGCTCGAGCGCCGAGCGCTGAGCCAACGGGCTCGAACGCAGAACATCGACGTAAAACGGGGTGGAGAAGAGCTTGAGTAGCTGGCACGAGCCGCCCCAGCGCGAGGTGGAGTAGCTCGTCTGCACCACGTCGACATCGCGGCCGAGGCGCGTCATGGGCGTCACGTCTGCGTCGTAGAGGTCGCCCACCTGAACGATCTGCAGATGCAGGTCGGGTGCGAGCTCGTGCACGCGCGGCCACATGGCCTGGGTGTTGCGGCCCGGCGCCATGAGCGAGACGCCCAGGCGCACGAGGTTCGACGACCCGGCCGCCTCGGCATCGCGCGCACGCCCGAGCGCCTCGGACGCGAGCTCGCCGAGCCGGCGCGCGTCCTCCACAAGCAGCGCGCCCGCCGCGGTGAGGGTCACGCCCGTGTGCGCACGGTCGAACACGCGCACGCCGAACTCCGACTCAAAGCTCGAGACCTGCTTTACGAGCGCCGGCGTCGAGATGCGCATGCGCGCCGCTGCGCGCGAGAAGCTCCCGGCGTCGGCCGCCGCAATGATCGACTCAAGCCTTCTGTCCAACATAATTGACCCCCTAATCTCCGCAAAATCATAGCGCCTGCCAGCGGTTTTAACCAGAGGTTTCTACCCCTTCTCCCGATCGGTAATTCTCGTGCGCGATCGCGCGTCATAGCATCGGGGCCAAGCCCCAAATGGGAGGGGCCAAAACCACGCGCAGCGCCGAATGGGGGCGCCGCGCACAAAACGGGCGCCACCCCGGCGCTCCGGAACAAGGAGGCATCAATGGAAAATTGGCTGAACCTCAAGGGTGACGTCTGCGCCGTGACGGGCGCGCTCGGCGGCATGGGCGAGGAGATCTGCCGCGAGTTCGCGCGCAACGGCGCCGACGTCGTGCTGCTCGACCTCGACGAAGAAAAGGCCAAGGCCGCGGCCGAGGCGCTCGAGCAGGAGTACGGCATCCACGCCGAGGGCTACCGCATGGACGCCACCAGCGAGGAGGAGGTGCAGACCGCCGTCGACGCCACCATCCGCGACTTCGGCCACGTTGACGTGCTCGTCAACACCGCGGGCCTCCTGCGCTTTGCTCCCATGGAGGACCTGCCCCTCTCGGACTTTGAGACCGTGCTCAAGGTCAACCTCACCGGCACCTTCATTGCCTCGCAGCGCTTTGGCCGCGAGATGATCCGCGCCGGCAAGGGCCGCCTGGTGCACATCTCCACTGCCGCGAGCTACACCCCCGAGACCTTTAGCGGCGTGTATTCCTCCACCAAGGCCGGCGTGAACATGCTCTCTAAGATGCTCGCCGCCGAGTGGGGCCCCTACGGCGTGCGCTCCAACTGCGTGTGCCCCTGCTTTGTTAAGACCCCGATGAGCGCCAACTTCTACTCCGACCCCGAGGTCGAGAAGAGCCGCAGCCGCCTCATCGCCACGCGTCGTATTGGCGAGGTCACCGACATCGCCAACGCCGTGATGTTCCTCGCGAGCACGCGGTCCGACTTCACCACCGGCGCCGAGATCATGGTCGACGGCGGATTCTCCAACATGATGGGCGACCTCACCGCCAAGCCGGGCGGCCGCCGCGCGTATGCCGAGAACTACCTCAAGGGCAAGGGCGTTGCGCTCTGGACCGACGAGGCCGGCATCAAGACCCCGACCGACCAGTAAACCCATCAGTTAGGAATCAAATACATGTCGCAAACGACCTCTACCTCCAACAAGGGGCGCGGCGCGGTGCTCTCCGCCGCCTGCGTCACCATGTTCTTTATCTCCAACATCGCGCTCTACTCCGTGGTGAGCAAGAACCTCTGCGCCGTCTACCCCGACTGGTCGAGCGCGCTCACTTGGGCGTTCCCGGTGTTCCAGACCATCATGGCCGTGACGGGCATCTTTGCCGGCCGTATCTCCGACAAGATCGGCCCCCGCAACATCGTCATCGCCGCCGGCGTGCTCTACGGCGTGGGTTGGTTCATGTGCGGTACCGTGACCGCACCCTGGCAGTTCTACCTGTGGTTCTCCGTGGTCGCCGCCATCGGTAACGGCC
>CAVDZW010000039.1:8035-9026 GCA_963613305.1 bacterium
GGCCATGGGTGTGCTGTTCCTCGTGACCATCGCCGCCTCGGCGCTCTTCCTCAAGGCCCCCGAGGCCGGCTGGCTGCCCGAGGGCTACGTGGCCCCCGCCGCCGGCGCCCATGCCGGCACCTTTGGCGACCTGACCCCCGGCGAGATGGTTCGCACCCCGCGCTTTTGGGTGCTCATCGCCACATTCGCTTTTGCCGCTACCGCGGGCACGCTGCTCGTGGGCAAGGTGGCAAGCATCGCCGCCGTGCAGCTCTTTGCCGACCCCAACTCCACCGCGGCCGTGGCCCTCGGCGGCACCGTCGTTACGGTGAACACGCTCGCCAATCTGGTGGGCCGCCTCTCCTTCGGCCAGATCACCGACAAGATCGGCGGCTACAAGTCGCTCCTCGTGATGCTCGTGATCACCATCGCCGCGCTCGTACTCATGTCCATGAGCTTTACGCAGACGATGTTCTTTGTGGCGCTCGCGCTCCTCGGCTTTAGCTTTGGCGCGCTGCTCGTCATCTACCCGCCGCTCACCGGCGGCGCATTTGGCACCTCCAACCTGGGCGTTAACTACGGAATCATGTTCCTCGGCTATGCCGCCTCCACGTGGATCAGCCAGCCGATCACGGCCGTGCTCTACCACGCCGACGCCGGCAACGCCGCCTACCAGCAGAGCTTCTATGGCGCCATCGCCATCGCCGCCGTGGCCGCCGTGCTCACGCTCTACATGATGGTGTCCGACGCCAAGAAGAACGCGTAGCCGGCGCAGCCGCTACCGCTCGCATTGCGCTTACCCCCGCGCGACGCGCACTACCCTACCCTTCCGCACGCCGCGCAACCCCGATAGCGCCGGGCGGGCCCCGAGTCCCAGGCCCGCCCGCCCCGCTCATCTCCGAACCTAAGGAGCAACCATGTCCGAGAACCAGAGCCAGGCTCCCGTCCGCATCGCTGTCATCGGCGCGGGCGCCATGGGCCGCAACCATATCCGCTTCGTCACCGAGGAGCC
>CAVDZW010000040.1:0-8305 GCA_963613305.1 bacterium
GAGCGCTTGACTGGCAGTCAAGAGGTCAGGGGTTCGATCCCCCTCGTCTCCACCATCGTATTTGTTGAGGACCCAACGGAAGTTGGGTCCTTTTTTGTTAGAAAGAAGCCTCTCGTGGTCCTCCTCGTCGACAAGATCGAAAAGAGCTTCGGCGCGCGTGTGCTCTTTAGCGGCGCGTCGTTTCAGATCAACGCTGGCGACCGCTTTGCACTCGTCGGCCCAAACGGCGCCGGCAAGACCACCATGCTCAAGCTCATTATGGGCCTGGACACGCCCGACGGCGGCAGCGTTCAGTTTGCCAAAGATGCCCAAGTGGGCTACCTCGAGCAGGAAACCAATCTCGAATCGGGCGCGACCATCCTTGCCGAGGTGATGGCGTCTGCAGGCGAGATCCGCGCCATGGGCGAGCGTGCCGAGGAGCTTCAGCTCAAGATTGCCGAAAAATCAGAGGCAGGGGAGAGCGTAGACGCGCTTCTCGAGGAATACGGTCGCGTGCAAGACCGCTTTGAGCACCTGGGCGGCTACGAGCTCGAGAGCAACGCCAAGAAGATCCTTGCCGGACTCGGGTTCAGGCCCAGCGATTTCGATCGCCCCTGCTCGGAGTTCTCCGGCGGATGGCAGATGCGCATCGCGCTCGCAAAGCTTTTCCTGCGCCATCCCGACCTGCTCCTGCTCGACGAGCCCACCAACCACCTCGACCTCGAGAGCGTCCAGTGGCTGCGCGGCTTCATCTCGAGCTATGAGGGCGCCGTGCTCATCGTCAGCCACGACCGCGCCTTCATGGACGCCTGCGTCGACCACGTGGCCGCACTCGAGAACCGACGCGTCACAACCTACACCGGCAACTACTCGAGCTACCTCAAGCAACGTGAGGACAACCTCGAGCAGATGCGCGCCAAGCGCGCCGCACAGGAACGCGATATCGCGCACATGCAGGTCTTTGTCGACAAGTTCCGCTACAAGCCCACCAAGGCCGCGCAGGCTCAGGAGCGCATCCGCAAGATCGAGCAGATCAAGAGCGAACTCGTGATCCTGCCTGAGGGCAACAAGCACATCGACTTCAGGTTCCCCGACCCGCCGCGCTCGGGCGATATGGTCATCGCCCTCGACAACGTTTCCAAAAGCTACGGCGACAAACATATCTACAGCAACATCGACCTCAAGCTCTATCGCGGCGACCACGTGGCGCTCGTCGGCCCCAACGGCGCCGGAAAGTCGACGCTCCTCAAGATGCTCGCCGGAATCGAAGAGCCCACGCAAGGCACACGCGACGTCGGCACCAACGTCGGCGTGGCCTACTATGCCCAGCATGCGCTCGAGGGCATGAATGAGTCGAACACGGTCTTGCAAGAGATCGATACCGTGACCCCCAAGTGGACCGTGCCCCAGCAGCGAAGCCTGCTCGGCGCCTTCCTGTTCTCGGACAACGACGCGGTCGAAAAGCGCGTGCGCGTGCTCTCCGGCGGAGAGAAGGCGCGTCTCGCCCTCGCCAAGATGCTCGTGGCCCCCGAAGCGCTCCTCTGCCTCGACGAGCCGACAAATCACCTCGACATCGACTCGGTCGACATGCTCGAGAACGCCCTCAAGAAATTCCCCGGCACCATCGTCCTCATCAGCCACGATGAGCACCTGGTCCGCTCTGTCGCCAATCGTGTGATCGACATCCGCGACGGCAAGATGACGGTCTTTGACGGCGATTACGATTACTACCTTTACAAGCGCGAGGACCTCGCCGCACGCGCCTTGGCCGAGGCCGAGGGACGAGAGTTCAAGCCCGCGAGCGTTACGGCCACGCCTAAAAACGAGGCAAAGACCGCAAAAGCTTCCGAGCAAACGGAGACGCCGGTCTCCCAGGGCCGCAAGACCAAGGAGCAAAAGCGCGCGGAGGCCGAGGCCCGCGCCGCGCTCAACAAAAAGCTCAAGAAGGTCAAAAACCGACTCAAGACCGTTGAGGACGACCTTGAGAAAAAGAACAAGCGCTACGACGAGCTTATGGAACTTATGGCATCGGACGAGCTTTACGCGGATCCCGATAAATTCAACGAGGCGCTCGGGGAATACAACAAGCTAAAACAGCTCCTCCCCGCGCTCGAGGAGGAGTGGCTCGAGCTGCAGTCGACCATCGAGGAGGAGACCGCCCATGGACTCGCGTAATGCCGGCGCCATCGCGCTGACCATCCTTAGCTACGCGCTGCGCGCATGCGGGATCTTCATGTGCCTCGTGACCATCGTTCTCTGCTTTCCGGGCGTGACCGCAAAGCTCAACCTGGTTGGGTTCGTGGTTGAGCTCTCGCGCACGGTGCCCGGGGCAATCGCCGGTTACGGCCTTGTGGCCTCGCCGTTCGGCGGGGTCTTTCGCCTCGACTTCGCCATCGTCGCCATCGTCTGCTTTGCCGCCGACTTCGGCTGCATCCGCTTGGCCGATCGTCTACGCTAGGTTGCTATGTTCTCGAACTACACGCTCATGAACCTATTTGCAAGCGCATTTGCGGTCATCGTCGGCATCGTGATACACGAAAGCGCCCATGCGATTGCTGCCTATGCACTCGGCGATAAGACGGCGCGCTCCCGTGGGCGCGTTTCGCTGAACCCGCTCGCCCATATCGACCCCTTCGGCACCGTGCTCTTGCCTCTGCTCATGCTCGCCGCAGGCGGTCCTGTCTTTGCGTTCGCCAAGCCGGTTCCGGTCTACCTCGGCAATCTCAAGCATCCCAAGCGCGACGAGATCATCGTATCGCTTGCGGGCCCCGCCTCAAACATCGTGCTCGCCTGCGCAGGGGCGCTCATCCTCAAGGCTGCGCTCGACCCTCTCTACGTTCAAGCAGGTCAGACCGGAGCCTACCTGTTGCTGCAGGCTTGCGTCACCTTCATCTCGGTGAATCTCTCGCTCGCGTTCTTTAATCTCATTCCGCTACCGCCGCTCGACGGCTCCTCGATCGCCGTCGCGGTCCTGCGCGGGAACGCACTCGAGACGTACTACCGTATCCAGCCCTACGCGATGCCGATTCTCATCGTCGTCCTCTATCTGTTACCGGAACTCATCGGTATCGATCTGATCGGCATCTACCTCGGGGCCACCGCCTCACCGATAGCGCAGGCGCTCGTCAATTTTGCCCTCCAGGGTTTTTAGCTGCGCTAAACTGAGTACTCGCTGCATGCAGGGTTTTAAAGGGGAGGTGCGCCGTCCATGTCATATCGAGTCTCGACTCAGGCCTATTCAGGCCCCTTCGACCTGCTCCTGCAGCTGGTGACCAAACAAAAGGTCGACATCGGGTCCATCTCGATCACGGAGGTGGCTGAGCAGTATCTAGCCGAGGTGGAGCGCATCGAGGCCCTCGATCTCGATGTCGCGAGCGACTTCCTCTTGGTAGCGGCGACCCTGCTCGACATCAAAGCAGCCTCGCTCGTACCCGACGATGCACCCGCCGCAGACGACGATGACGACGTCGATGACGAACTCGCCTCGCTTGACGGCGATGCCCTGCGAGAGGTCCTCATCCAGCGCCTAATTGCCTACAAACAGTTCAAGAGCGCCGCTGCCGCGCTCGGCGCGCGCATGGAGGCCGAGTCGCGCATGCACCCGCGCGTCGCCGGACCCGATCCCGAGTTCCTGAATCTCATGCCCGACTACCTTGCGGGCGTCACGCTTCGAGGGCTCGCCGTGATCTGCGCCGACCTCGACGGCAAGCGCCAGACGTTTCTGCTCGAGGCCGAGCATGTGGCGCCCCACCGCGTGCCGCTCGACCTCTCGGTGGCCTCGGTCGACCGCTTTACCATGCAGAACACCGATTGCACGTTCCGCGACCTCCTGGATGGCGACGCCACGACCGAGCAGCTCGTGGTCACCTTCCTCGCCATGCTCGAGCTTGCGAAACGCGGCTCGCTCGAGCTCACCCAAAATGAGCTCTTCGGCACGATCGAGATCCATCGCGTCGAAGGTGCAGAAGAGTACCGTCCGGGCGAGGGTCCGGCCCTCACCGAATAGGAGTGCCCATGGAGAATCTCCCTAAACTCGAAACCGATTCGCTCAAGGGCGCCCTCGAGGCGCTCCTGCTCGTCTCGAGCGATCCTGTCAGCGCGCCCGCACTTGCGAACGCGCTCGATATCGCGCCCGGCGAGGCCGCCTCGCTCCTGGCCGAACTAAAGGTTGATTACGAAGAGGCAAACCGCGGTTTTCAGCTGCGCGAGGTTGCGGGCGGATGGCGCCTGTTCACGCACCCTGCCTACCACGATATCGTCGAGGCCTACGTGCTCTCGTGGGACACCCAAAAACTCAGCCAGGCCGCACTCGAGACACTCGCCGTCGTCGCCTACCATCAGCCGGTCACGCGTGAGGTCGTGAAGGGCATCCGTGGCGTCAACTCCGACGGCGTCATCTCGTCGCTCGTCGACAAGGGACTCATCCGCGAAATGGGACGCGACCCCGAACGCGGACAGGCGATTCTCTATGGCACCACCAGCGCGTTCCTCGAAAAATTCGGCCTGCGCTCGACCAAGGACCTGCCGGATCTTGAGCAGTTCGCCCCCGACGAGCAGTCTCGCCAGTTCATTCGCGAGCGTCTCTCGGGACGCACGATTCAATCGACGCTCGAAGAGGCAGACGCCGACCTCGAGGAGGAACGCGAGCTCATCGATGAGGACGTCGATGAGGAAGGCATTCTGGAGTTTGACGCCGAGGCGGACGCGACGGCCGAGCATATCGCGGCAGACGAGATGGACGCGGATGATGAGTGATCATCCGCACACCATGCGCCTGCAGCGCTTTCTCGCCCGCTCGGGCGTTGCAAGCCGCCGCGGCTCCGAAAACCTCATGACAGCCGGCAGAGTGACTGTCAATGGATCTGTGGCGACCGAGCTCGGAACTAAGGTCGATACCGACCGCGACATCGTAAAGGTCGACGGCAAGCTCGTAACCTGGAGCGAGAAGTCCGCCTATATCTTGCTCAACAAGCCAACGGGCTACCTCACGACGATGAGCGACCCCCAGGGGCGCCCCTGCGTGGCATCGCTCGTGCCGACCGATGCGTACCCAGGGCTTTTTCCCGTGGGGAGGCTCGACAAGGACACGACGGGCGCGCTCCTCTTCACGACCGACGGCGACCTTGCCCAAGATCTCCTGCACCCCTCCAAGCACGTGTTCAAGACCTATCTCGCGCTCGTGGACGGCACGCTTCGCGACCGTGATCTCGAGCCGCTCCGACAGGGAATCGTGCTCGATGACGGCCCTTGTCAGCCCGCAATCTGCGATATCATCGACGCGCGCGAGGCTGCAGATGTTGCCCCGCAAGGCATCAAACCCGGAACGGGAGCCGTTCGGATCATCATCCGCGAGGGCCGCAAAAACCAGGTCAAGCGCATGCTCAGCAAGATACATCATCCGGTATTGCGCCTGCACCGCTCCGATTTCGCCGGCATCACGCCTTCCGGCCTCAAGCGCGGAGCGTGGCGCGAGCTCACCCCCAAAGAGATTCAGCTGCTTAAGGCCGGCGGGTCCAAACCGGCCGGCAAATAGAAAGGAACAAACGTGATCGTTGCCATCGACGGCCCCGCGGGCTCAGGAAAATCGACCATCGCCAAGGAGCTGGCTCGAAAGCTCGGCCTCCATAAGCTCGACACCGGGGCGATGTATCGCGCTGTCACGTTTGCGGCGCTCGACCGCGGGGTCCTGGTCGACGATGAGGCTGCGGTCACCGAGCTCGCACGAACGATCGACATCCGCTTTACCTCCCAGGTGGGCGAGGACACCAAGCTCACCATCGACGGCACCGACGCGAGCGCGCAGATCAGGACGCCCGAGGTCGACCGCTCTGTCTCGCGCGTCTCGGCCTACCCGGGCGTTCGCGCGGCCATGCTCATCCACCAGCGCCGCGCGGCCGAAGATCACGACATCGTCGCCGAGGGCCGCGACATCGGAACGGTCGTCTTCCCGAACGCGGAGGTCAAGGTGTTCCTCACGGCAGACCCCCGCGAGCGCGCACGTCGCCGCGTGTTGCAGCGCCACGAGGGCGAGAGCATCGATGAGGCCGCGCTCGAGGCAGAAATCCAAACGACTTTCGAGGATATCGAACGGCGCGACCGCCTCGATTCGAGTCGTGAGGTCGCCCCGCTCGTCGCGGCACCCGATGCCATCCGCATCGATTCGACCTCGCACACCATCGACGAGGTCGTGCAGCAGATCTCGGACCTGGTCGCCGAGAGGAGCTAGGCCGTGCGTCTTTTCGAATCTGACCCCAACGCCTACTACGACGGCGCCTACCGCGACAATCCCGCGCTCATCCGCGCTCTCATCTGGGTCGTCATGGGCATCCTCTGGATCTTCTCCAAGATCATGTGGCGCTGGAGCGTCGAAGACAACGAGAAGCTCCTCGAGCGCGGCGAAACCGGCGCGGTGATCATCTGCAACCACACCTCGATGGCCGAACTCGTGGCGATCGTGCCGCATCTTTTCTTCAGCGGCCGGCGCGTGCGCCCGGTTTTTAAATCCGAGTTCGCCAAGACAAAAATCGTTGCATGGGCGTTTTCCCGCGTGGGCGGCATTCCCGTCGAGCGCGGAAACGCCGACATGAAGGCCCTGCGCCGTGCCCAGCATGCGCTCCAGCGCGGCGAGGACGTGCTGATCTTTCCGGAGGGCACGCGTGTGCGCTCCGACGACCAGGTGGCCGAGGTCCACGGCGGCGCCGCGCTCATCGCCCAGATGGGCAAAGCCCCGATCGTTCCCATCGCCGTTTGCGGCTTTAGGGACATCACCCCGCTCGGCAAAAAACTCATGCGCCCCGTGCGCTGTTGGATCGCCGCCGGAGATTCGCTCTCGCTTACCGACGCGCCGGCCGGCCTCAAGCGCAAAGAGCGCCTGACCTGGCTCGAACAAGAATCGTGGGCGCGCGTCATCGCCCTGCGCGGCCGCCTGCGCGCGCAGCATCCGGGAAGGCGTTAGCCATGCCGAACATCAGAATCGCCGAACATGCCGGCACCTGCTACGGCGTGCAGCGAGCGCTCGATGCCGCGCGCAAGGCCGCAAGCGATAACCAGGGACCGGTGCAAACGCTTGGCCCGCTCATCCATAACCCCATCGTCGTGCAGGAGCTCCAGAGCGAAGGCGTCGGACTTGCCGACACGCTCGATGAGATCGAGGGGGGCACGGTCGTTATCCGCGCGCATGGCGTGGTGCCGGAGACGATCGAACGTGCGCGTGCGGCGAGACTCGAGGTCGTCGACGCCACCTGCCCTTACGTCAAAAAGGTGCATCTCGCGGCCGAAAAGCTCGTTGCCGAAGGGTACCAGCTCCTCGTGGTAGGGGAGTATGGGCATCCGGAGGTCGAGGGCATCCTCGGCCACGCGGGCCCCACGGCAACGGTCATCTCCGACCCGTCTGACCTCGAGGGCCTCGAACTCAAGCCGCGCGTCGGCATCGTGGTGCAGACCACGCAACGTGCCGAGAACCTGGCCGCCATCGCCTCGGCGCTCGCCGGGCGCGTGAAAGAGCTCCGCGTCGTCAACACCATCTGCAAGGCCACGGCCGAGCGACAGGTGGCTGCGGCCAAGATCGCGGGCGAAAGCGACGTCATGATCGTCGTCGGCGGCAAAAACTCCGGCAACACCCGACGCCTCGCCGAGATTTGTACCGCCGCCTGCCCGGCCACCCATCACATCGAAACACCGGCAGAGCTCGAAAGCGCCTGGTTCTCGAACGCGGAAGCCATCGGCCTCACCGCCGGCGCCTCGACCCCGCAGGCGCATATCGACCGCGCGGTCGAACGCATCCGCGAACTCGCCCAGCAGAATTCGCGATAGCCTTCTTATGCTCCTTTGGCGGCAAAAGCGTTGCTGCGCACGCTGAGAGGAACAAGCAGGTATCATCAACAGCGATAGATAGAAATTTCCGCGGGCCCGCCTCTGGTGGGTTCGCGTTGTTTAGGCAAGCCCTCGAGTCTTGCCCGCAGATTCGCATAGGAGAGCAGATGAAACCCATTGTTGCCGTTGTCGGCAGGCCTAACGTCGGCAAGTCTACCCTCGTCAACCGCCTCGCGCAGACCTCCGACGCCATCGTGCACGAGAGCCGCGGCGTCACGCGCGACCGTTCCTACCACGACGCCGACTGGAACGGACGCGAGTTCACCATCGTCGACACCGGCGGTATCGAGCCGCTCAAGAGCGACGATGTCTTTGCGACCTCCATCCGCGACCAGGCCATGGCCGCCGCCGAAGAGGCCGCTGTCATCCTCTTCGTCGTGGACGGCACCACGGGCGTCACCGAGGAGGACGAGGCCGTCGCGCGTTTCCTCAAGCGCGTCGACAAGCCCATCTT
>CAVDZW010000040.1:8315-23884 GCA_963613305.1 bacterium
GCCCATCTTCCTGCTCGTAAACAAACTCGACAACCCCGACCGCGAGGCCGACAACATCTGGGAGTTCTACTCCCTCGGCATCGGCGAGCCCACGCCGCTCTCGGCCCTGCACGGACATGGAACGGGCGACCTTCTCGACGATATCGTGGCCCTGCTTCCCAACGAGGACGAGGAGGAGGACGCCTACCCGGACGCCCTGCGCGTGGCCATCATCGGCCGCCCGAACGCCGGCAAGTCCTCGCTGTTCAACAAGATCCTCGGCTCCGACCGCTCCATCGTGAGCGATATCGCCGGCACCACGCGCGACGCTATCGACACCGTCGTCGAGCGCGACGGCAAGCACTACCTGCTCGTCGACACGGCCGGCATTCGCAAGAAAAGCACGGTGTACGAGAACATCGAGTACTACTCCATGGTCCGAGGCCTACGCGCCATCGACCGCTCTGACGTAGCGCTTCTGGTCGTCGACGCCTCCATCGGCGTGACGGAGCAGGACCAAAAGGTCGCCGGCCTCGCCATCGAGCGCGGTTGCGCCCTCGTGGTGCTCCTCAACAAGTGGGATCTCCTCAAAGACGACCGCGCGCGCGAGCAGTGCATGGCCACCGTCGACCGTCGTCTCACCTTTGCTCAGTGGGCCCCGGTCCTGCGAATCTCGGCGCTCACGGGGCGCTCGGTTGAGAAAATCTGGGCGCTCGTGGAGAAGGCTGCAGCATCGCGTGCGCAGAAGATTCCGACCTCAAAGCTCAATCTCTTCCTCACCGATCTCCGCGAGTTCGGCCACACCGTCGTGGACGGCAAGCGTCGCCTGCGCATGCACTACGTGACCCAAACGGGCATGAATCCGCCGACGTTCACGTACTTCGTCAATCACGGCGACCTCGTCAACGACACGTTCCGCCGCTATGTCGAGAACCGCATGCGCCAGAACTTCGACTTTGAGGGAACGCCCATTAGGATCTTCTTCCGCAAGAAATCCGAAAAAGACGTGAAGGAGCGCTAGCGTGACGCTTTACGGCAACCCCGAGGCGCTCTGCGCGGTCTGCGCTATCGTGACCTTTTTCGTCTGCGGCATACCCTTCGGGCTCCTCCTCGGCAAGGCCTCGGGCACAGGAGATATCCGCAAGGCGGGCTCCGGTAATATCGGAACGACCAACGCCCTGCGCGTGGCGGGTCCCAAAATCGCTGCACTCACGCTTTTGCTCGACTGCCTCAAGGGCGCGCTCTGCGTGATCGTGAGCCGTATGCTCATCGCGAGCGTCGGGTTCGATGCGCCCATCCAGGTCATGGCGCCGGGAGCCACGGGCGACTGGATGGTCGCCGTCATCGCGCTCTTCGGCGTTTGGGGGCACATCTTCTCGCCGTATCTCGGCTTCAAAGGCGGAAAGGGCATCGCCGTCGGACTCGGTGTCACGCTCGCATGGTTCTGGCCGATCGGCCTCTCGCTTCTTGCGTTCTTCATCGTCGGGGTCGCCATCACCAAATATGTCTCGGTCGGCTCGCTCATGGCGGCCATCGGACTGCCCATCGCCGCTATCGGCGTCTTTCCGTACTCGTCGTTCGGGCTCAAGGCCTGCATGGCGCTTATCGGGGTCACAGTCGTATGGGCGCACCGTTCCAACATCAAAAAGCTCCTTGCCGGCAAAGAGTCTAAATTGAGCTTTACCAAGCGCGTCACGACTCCCGACGACGAGACGGAGCGCTAGATGAACATCGCTCTCATTGGATCGGGCTCTTGGGGTACGGCCGTTGCGGGCCTCGCCGCCAAAAAGGCCGGTCGCGTAACCATGTGGGCTCACAGCGACGTGACCGCAAACGGCATCAACGAATCTCATAAGAACCCGCGCTATCTCTCCGATTACGAGCTGCCCGATAATGTTTGCGCCACGTCTTCACTCCGGGAGGCGTTTGCTGCCGCCGACGCCATCATTTTTGCCGTGCCCTCAGCTCATCTCCGCAGAATCTGCCATGAGGCAGCATCGCACGTTGCCCCCGAAACCACGGTCCTTTGCCTCACCAAAGGTATTGAACCCGACACGGGGCTTCTCATGAGCGACGTTATCGCCTCCGAGATCGGCAACCCCGAGCGCATCGCCGCCCTCTCCGGCCCCAACCATGCGGAGGAAATCTGCCGCGGCGGGCTCTCGGCAGCGGTCATCGCGTGCACCGACGAGAAAACCGCTGGCGTGTTCAAGGACCTGCTGATCACTCCCGAGTTCCGCATCTATCTCTCTCATGACATGATCGGCGTGGAGACCTGCGGTGCCATCAAGAACGTCATCGCGATCGTCTGCGGTATCGCCGCCGGTTTCGGCGAGGGTGACAACGCACTCGCGCTCATCATGACCCGCGGCCTCGCCGAGATCAGTCGCCTCGTACACGCCCAGGGCGGCGAGGCCATGACCTGCATGGGGCTTGCGGGAATGGGCGACATGGTTGCCACCTGTACATCGCGCCACTCGCGCAACCGCACCTTCGGCGAGGCTTTTGCGAAGGGCGAGACGCTCGAGAGCTATCAAGAGCGCACGCACATGGTGGTTGAGGGCGCCCAAGCCGCAAAGAGCGTGGCCCAACTCGCCCGCAAACTCAACGTGGAACTCCCACTCACCTTTGCACTCGAAGCTACGCTCTACCGCGGCCAATCCGTTCGCGAAGCACTCGGAAACCTCGTCGGCCGCATCCCCTCAGAAGAGTTTTACGGTCTTTCGGATCGATAAGAAAGGACGCCCATGAGCAACGTACAGATCGCACCCTCCATCCTCTCCGCCGATATGGCCGACCTCAAGGGAGAGCTCGCTAAGATCAGCAATGCTGACTACATCCACTTTGACGTCATGGATGGCCACTTCACCGGCAATCTTACGTTCGGCGTCGATATCCTCAAGGCTGTCAAGCGCGTGAGCGACGTACCGGTCGACGTGCACATGATGGTCACCAACCCGGATGAGACCGCAGACTGGTATGCCGACGCGGGCGCCGACATGATCACCGTCCACTTTGAGGCCTCGACCCACCTGCATCGCACCATCACGCATCTGCAGAGCCGCGGCATCAAGGCCGGCGTGGTGCTGAACCCTGCCACGCCCGTCTGCGTGCTCGAGAGCATCATCGATGTCGTCGATATGGTGCTCCTCATGAGCGTGAACCCCGGGTTCGGCGGCCAGAGCTTCATCCCCGGTACGCTCGACAAGCTCCGCGAGCTCAAGGCAATGTGCAAAAAGCACGGTGTTGACCCGCTCATCGAGGTCGACGGAGGCATCTCGTCCAAGAACATCGCCGAGGTCGTTGCCGCCGGCGCAAACGTGCTGGTCGCCGGCTCTGCCGTCTTCAAGGCCGAAGACCCGACCGCCGAGGTCGCGCTCCTCAAGAAGCTCGGCAACGAGGCACTCGAGGCCTAAGCTCATGCAAACCGAATCCAATGAGCGCTACGTCAATCTCGACTACGCCGCCTCAACCCCGATGCGCCCCGAGGCAATCGAGGCCCAAGCGCGCTATGACGCAAGCGAGCTTGCCGGTGTGAACCCCAACTCGCTCCATACCCTCGGCCGTCAAGCGGCATCCGAGCTCGAACGCGCCAGGCGCACCATCGCTGCCACGTTCGGAAAAGGCGTGCGCCCGTCCGAGATCGTCCTTACCGCAGGCGGCACCGAAGCGAACCAGCTTGCCTTGCTCGGTATGGCCGAGGGCAAGCGCGGTGCCGATCGCTCGCGCGACCGCGTAATCGTGAGTGCCATCGAGCACGATTCCATACTCGACAACCTACCGCTCCTTCGTGCTGCGGGCTTCAAGGTCGACACCGTGCGCCCTTGCACCGCAGGCTATATCGAGCTCGAGGAACTCAGGCGCCTGATGGGCGAGGATGTGGCGCTCGTCTCGATCATGCTCGCCAACAACGAGACCGGTGTCGTACAGCCCGTGCGCGCGCTTGCGGAGATTGCCCACAATTCGGAAGCGCTCTTCCATACCGATGCGATCCAGGGTTACCTGCATGTCCCGTTTGATGTCCGCGAACTCGGCGTCGACGCCATAAGCGTTGCCGGCCACAAAATCGGCGGGCCCGTGGCTTCTGGCGCTCTCTACGTCAAAACGCGCACGCCGCTCCGCCCGCGCGTTTTCGGCGGTGGACAAGAGGCAGGCAGACGCGCCGGAACGCAGGACCTAAGAACGCAACTCGCTTTTGCCGCCGCCGCCAAGGCCGCGCACACCGAGCTCGAACTCGGTAAAGGCGATACGTCCGTAGCCGACAAGCTCTATAGGACACTCCTGACGTCTAGCGAGATCCACGCCGCCATGGGCGATCCGTTCTCCGTCAAGAGGCTTCCCGGCATCGTCTCGATCTATGTGGACGGCTTTGAGAGCGAAGAGCTTATCATCCAGCTCGACGAGCGCGGATTTGCCGTCTCCGCCGGTTCCGCCTGCTCCAGTGGCTCTATGAACCCGAGCCACGTGCTCTCGGCCATGGGCGTTGCGCGTGAGTCAGCCCTGGGGTCGCTCCGCATCTCGTTTGACGATCGATGCGACCCTGCGGACCTTGAGCGCTTTGCAAATGCGCTTCTCGCAATCGTTGAGGGGGAGCGCTAATGCAGGTACGCGAACTCGAACAGATGCTATTTGCGCGCTATCCCGCAACCGATGCCGAGAGCTGGGACCATGTGGGGCTCTCGGTCGGTGACCCCGCCGCTTCGGTGGCAGGCGTCGCATGCGCGCTCGACGCCACCGAAGCGAACGTTCGCCGGGCTCATGAGCTGGGGGCGAATATCCTGCTTACGCACCATCCCGTCTACATCAAGGCGCCAGACCGCTTCGTGCCCGCAGCGCCCGATGTTCCTCAAAGCGCCTCCGCCCTCTACGTGGCAGCACGGCTTGGAATGAACGTTATCTCACTCCATACCAATCTCGACCGCTCTTTTGCGGCACGCTCCATGCCCGCCGCAAAGCTCAACGCAGAGCCCATCTCGTCGTTGGAGCATTTTGACGACCCCGACGCAACCGGGCTGGGATCTGTCTTCGACATCCCGGCAACCACGCTCGAGAACCTCGCGGGCACGCTCGGCACCAAGTTCGGCTGCCTGCCCCGCGCATGGGGCGACCGGGCAAAGACCTGCCGTCGCATCGCGTTTCTCGGAGGATCCCTCGGAGATTTCGGCGAGCTCGCGATAGCATGCGGCGCCGACGCAATCGTCACGGGAGAGTGCGGCTACCATGTGGCCCAGGACCTCGCCATCCGCGGACTCTGCGTCGTCCTCCTCGGTCACGACCGATCAGAAGAGTCCTTCGTGGAAATCTTGGCAAATGATTGCCGCGAACTCGGTTGTGTGCCGAGTGATGTCTATACAATAATGAACCCCGATCAATGGTGGACGGCAACAGAAGGAGAACATCTATGAGCATCGGCTCCACGCTACTCAAGCTGCAGGAACTCGACCTCGAGCTTGCCCGCACGCAGCAGCAGCTCAAGAACATGCCGGAGCTCAAGGAGCTCGCCGCAAAGCGCAAGAAGCATCAGCAGATCAAAGCCGAGGTCACGCGCCTGTATGCCAAGCGAAAGGACGCCGATATCGAACTCGAGGAGCTCGATATCGAGGAGAAGCGCTGCTCCTTCAGGACCGCCGAGATTCAGCAGAAGCCGATTGACGACTCCGACTACAAACAGGTGCAGGAGCTCGAGAAGAACCTCTCGCTCATCGCCAAGGAGCTCGACAAGATCGCCTTCAAACGCGAAAAGGCTAAAACCGCGCAGGTCGCAGCCCTCAAAGAGGAGGCTCACGCCAAGAAGATCCTTGCTGAGTTCGAGAAGACGGTCCTTGCGGACGCCAAAAAGGCTAAGGAGCAGGCCGAGACCCTGCAGACCAAAATCGAGTCGCTGACCAAGCAGCGCGACGCAGCTGCCCAGCAGATTCCCGAGAACACACTCGTCGAGTACGAAAAGCTTCGCAAGCAGCAGGGCGGCCTCGCCGTCGAGTCCATCGACGGGAATGTCCCGTCGATCTGCCATACAGCACTGCAGGCGTCCTCTATGGATGAGCTTCGCCATGCGGGAGAGCTCACGCACTGCCCGTACTGCCACCGCATGCTCGTGATCGAGAGTTCCGAGGAATAAAAATGGCCCAGCAAACGGTTCTCGTCGCCGTTACCGGAGGAATAGCCGCCTACAAGTCGTGCGAGCTTGTCAGGCTCTTTCAAAAAGGCGGATACCGTGTGAAGGTGCTCATGAGCGAGCATGCCACGCAGTTCGTCACCCCAACGACCTTCCGCGCACTCACGAGAGAACCGGTCGCCGTCGGCACATTCGACGATGCCCCCGGCGATCCGATACACCACATCTCGCTCGCTCAGGAGGCCGCCCTCGTTGTCGTGGCGCCCGCGACCGCAAACATCATCGCCAAGATGGCGAACGGTCTTGCCGACGACCTCATCTCCACAACGCTTTTGGCAACAGGGGCGCCCATTCTCATCGCCCCCGCGATGAACAACGGCATGTGGGACGCGGCGGCCACACAAGAGAATATGAAAACCCTTGTCAGCAGGGGAGTCCACGTGGTCGGCCCCGGCAGCGGGTACCTCGCGTGCGGAGACGTCGCCAGCGGCCGCATGAGCGAGCCCGAAGAAATCTATCAGGCCGCATGCGAGCTCAGTGCCGCGGGAGGCCTTCTGGCCGGCAAACGCATCGTCATCACCGCGGGACCCACCCATGAACCTATCGATCCCGTTCGCTTTATCGGCAACCGTTCGTCGGGAAAGATGGGGTTGGCCCTTGCTGAAGCCGCGCTCGAACAGGGAGCCGAGGTTGAGCTCATTTTGGGACCGTCAAATCTGGTCCCTCCGGCACGAGCTCATGTAACGCGCGTTCAGACGGCGCATGAGATGCATGGCGCCGCGCTCCGCACGTTCGAAAGCTCCGATGCCGCTATCTGCGCTGCGGCCGTTGCCGATTACACACCCGTACGGGTTGCCGACCATAAGCTCAAAAAATCCCATGACCCGCTTGAGAGCATCGAACTCAAAGAGACCGCAGACATCCTTGCCGACCTCTCGCGCCGCAAAGGCAATCGAGCGGTTATTGGGTTTGCCGCCGAGACCGACGATCTCCTTGAGCACGCCGCCGCTAAGCTCAAGCGCAAGGAATGCGATGCAATCGTCGCCAACGACGTATCGCGTGCAGATTCCGGATTCGGCTCCGAGACTAACAAGGCTTGGTGGCTCACGGGCAACCTTGTCGACGAGCTTCCGACCATGGGCAAACGTGAGCTTGCAGGCGAAATTGCCAAACGCCTGGCAGCACTTCTTGAGCATTAACGCAGCTCAGCGCTTTGTTTCAAACAAGTTTGAGATTTACGAAAATTTGTCTTGCCCCAAGCGCACTCATTGCGGTAGTATTCTTTCTTGCGTTGAGACAACGCAGCAACGGGACGTGGCGCAGCTTGGTAGCGCACTTGACTGGGGGTCAAGGGGTCGCTGGTTCGAATCCAGTCGTCCCGACCAGAGCTTTAGAGCAGGTCGGATGTATATCTGGCCTGCTTTTATTTTATGCAGAGTCTCTTGTGGTCTGTAAGATCAGGCTCGAGATTTGGCTTAGCGGACGGCAAACGGGTATCATACGGACGGTTCAGTCGAAAAACCGAGGAGCACCGTGAGCATTAAAAAGAAGATCAAGAAAGAGCTGATCGGCACGTCCGATTACCCTTCGAACAAGATCTTCACCATTTCCAACTTCATAACAGCCGTCAGGCTCGTGCTCACGTTCGTGTTCCTGTACCTGTTCGTCACCGATTACAACCGCTATGTTGCGCTGACGATCTATGCTATCGCGGCATCCACCGACTGGCTTGACGGCCAGATCGCGCGCATGACCAGGACCGTGAGCTGGCTCGGCAAGATTATGGACCCCATCGTCGATCGAGCACTGCTCTTTACCGGTGTGCTCGGACTCGTTGCAAGGGGAGAGTTGCCCATTTGGGTCTGCATCGTCATTATCGGCCGCGATGTTTACCTTGCCTGCGGAAACGCGATCGTACGCCGGTATCACCGCCGGCCCATTGACGTCGTTTACACCGGCAAAGCCGCAACCGCGTTGCTCATGTCGGGCTTTTCGCTCATGCTCCTGGGACTTCCCGTCGTGCCCGGCCTTTCGTTTATCGCAAGCCCCGCATTCCCGGGGCTTAACAGTTCGAGCGTCCCCGTGGGAATCTTTTTCGTCTACCTCGGCGTTTGCTTCTCGCTGCTGACAGCGGTGATCTACACGGTCAAAGGCTTTCTTGCGGCTAAGCGCGCAATCGACCATCCCGAAGATGAAGACGTCGATTTTCTCAATCCCGAAATCGAAGCCGACGACCAATAACGTCAGGTGCAATTCGAAATCGTAGGGTAGAATAGTTAAGATTAATTACCTTAGATACACTCGTTTGCTCAAAGGGGCCAACATGGATAACCAGCAGATGAACACCTCAGATGCAACTTGCGTCTTCCGCATGCCGTCCAGTGACGTCACGGCTCCCGATCTCATCAAAAACACGGTCATTTCCGCTCCGGTTCTCTCCATCGTCAAGGGTCCCCAGACCGGAATGAGCTTCCAAACGGAACCCATCGAGACGACCATCGGCCGCGACCCCTCAAACAGCGTCTTTCTTAACGACATGACGGTTTCGAGAGCGCATGCCAAGATCAAGCGCTCGGCCCAGGGCGCTGTGATCGAGGATCTCGGTTCGCTCAATGGCACGTGGGTCGATGGCGCGATCGTCAATTCTGCGCCGCTGCATGACGGTTCCTCGGTTCAAATCGGCACGTTCACGCTCATCTATCACGAGAGCAACCCGGAGCGCATCGAAACCGGTGAATAATTTGGCCGAGCGAAGCTATCTGAGCATCGGTCAGGTTGTCAACCTTTTACGTGGTGCCTATCCCGATCTATCTAATTCAAAAATCAGGTTTCTCGAAGACGAGGGGCTTATCACTCCGCATCGAACTCCTAAAGGGTATCGTCAGTACTCCAAAGAAGATGTGGACCGACTTGAGGTAATTCTGCATCTGCAGAAAACCCGTTACATGCCTCTCAACGCCATCAAAGAACGTCTCGATAGCACCGATGATTTGTCGACCCTCGCGTTTGAGGTCGGGTTGCTTTCGGACGTTCCAATGAAGGCCGAACCCAAAGAGACGAAGCAGAAACTGCATCCGATCGAGAGCGTGCCCGATATGCTCGGGGTCGATATTTCGTTCTTGCATTCTCTGGCCGACAACGATTTGATTCGCATCATCAAGAGCCCGCAGAATCGTGAGCTCATTGACGGTCGCGATTTTCAGATCATCCGTTACTGCTCCGAACTCTCGCGCTTCAACATCGAACCGCGCAACCTCAAGCAGTACGTTTATGCCGCCAACCGCGAATCGTCGATGTTCGAAAAAGTGCTCGTCAGCATGCTCGGTAACGATTCAAGCGAAGACGATCGCGCGTCCAAGCTGGAGCGAGCTTTCAAAAAACTTCATGACCTTACCGACGGAGTCCAGTCCGAGCTTCTCAAGAACCGAGTATTCGAATCGCTGAATGCCGTCGTCGAGGACGCTGATATCGAAGCGATCGACGACGAGATTACCAAGAGCGAAACTGAACGCCAGAAGAGCGAACGCGGAGCAAAGACTGTCCCTGAGCCCGAGGTGAAACCGCTTGAGGTCGCCAAGACCACGGCAAAGCAAGAGGCGACAAAACCCAAGAAGCGCGTTACCGTACAAACCACGAAGCAGGTTAAAAAATCCTAAAAAGCCTCGGGCATGCGATGGGATCTTTTGAAACCAATGAAAGGAACGACATGAGTTGGGCGATTGTCTCAGATTCGAGCAACAATCTACGCGATTTTAAGCCGCAGGCTCACGATGCCGTTTACGCGTTCGCCCCGCTCAAAATCAATGTAGGCGCTACCGAAATCAACGACACCGATGAGCTGGATATCAACGATTACTTTTGCGTTATCGAGGCCAGCGAAGATGCCACTTCGACCGCATGCCCAAGCGTAGGGGAGTGGAAGCAGCTTTTTGAGCTTGCGGACAACATCATCGCCGTCCCCATCTCCTCGAATCTTTCCGGGAGCCTTGCTGCAGCCGAGACCGCACGCAAGCTCGTTCTGGATACCGCGGAGAAAAATATCCATATCGTTGATTCACATGCAGCAGGCGGCAAGCTGGAGCTTATCGTCATGCTAATAGATAGGTACCTTAGCAATAATCCATCCGCCTCTTTTTCTGATGTTTGCGCTTTCGCCGATAATCTCGAGGCAAACTCTCAGGTTCTTTATTCGCTGAGCGACTACACGAACCTAACCAAAGCGGGCCGTATGCCCAAGATGGCTGGACTGGTCGCGAACAAGCTGAATATTCGCATGCTTGGCACTGCAACGCCCGAGGGAACGATGAAGATCGTCGGTCCCGCACGAGGCGAAAAGAAGATGTGCAAAAAGATCGTCGGGGTCATGGAGGCTGATGGTTTCACGGGCGGTGAGGTCTTTATCGATCACGTCAAAAATGAAGCCGGCGCACGTTATCTCGCAAACGCGATTGAAGACAAGTGGCCCGATTCCATTTGCCATGTGCTCCCGTGCCGCGCCCTCTGCTCATTCTATGCTGAGAACGATGGTTTAATCATCGGCTATGGATGGGATGAAGCTGCGGGAAGGCTCTAGATCTGGCTGCGACGCTATCGCTAAAGATGCAATCATCTGCTGAGAGTCCTGCTTAGGTGCGTCCTTTTGCAAAAATGCACGACACTACGTCATCACGCGACAGAACCCTTAAAAGGGAATAGCACATACGAAGACGCCGCAAATTTGAATAGCAGCGGCGTCTTATAATTCAACATTCTTACTTTACATAAGATATATTATCGTGTTTTAAATTCTAAGAGACTTTCGAGAACCGTTGCTTACGATGAGTTGCTGAATCAAAACAAAGCCCACTAGAGTATCTAGCAGGCTTTCTTACCAAAATGAGTTTAATAATTCTAGTTGAGATATCGATATGCAGAAGCCGCTGCGATTGCACCGTCCGCGCAAGCAGTAACCACCTGACGTAGAACGGTATTACGCATATCGCCGGCAACAAAGAGCCCCGGAGTGGATGTCTGCATTCGCTCATCAGCAATTGCCGCACCCAGGGCATCGAGCTCGACACACTCGCGAACAAGCTCGGTATTGGGAACCGTGCCAGCAAACACGAACACACCAAAGGACCCAGGCACAAGCTCAAAACGCTCTACGGACCGATCGGCCGTCGATTCAAGTTCAATCGTCTCAGGGAGCGCATCGCCCGAAAGTGACTTAATAACAGTTTGGTACCTAACCGTAATATTCTCACGAGCCAGGACCTTATCAACAATGCCCTTCTCCGCACGAAACACATCGCGCCTCAAAAGCATGACGACTTCGCTTGCAATATTCGACAGATACAGCGCCTCCTCACAAGCAGAGGTGCCACCACCGACCACATACACGCGCTTGTTCCTATAGAACATGCCGTCGCAGGTCGCGCAATACGAAACTCCCCTGCCGCGAAACTTTTTCTCGCCTTCAAAGTCGCCATGACGCGGCGAGGCGCCGAGAGCCGCAATCACAGCTCGAGCTTCAATCGGAGCCTCGTCGGTACCGATCGCAAAAATCCCCTCATCGTTTTTCTCAAAGGCGTCAATTGATGCGTTCACGACTTGAACTCCGAGGTCAGAAGCCTGCTGTTCAAACAGCTGTCCAAGCTCAGCGCCGTTTACGTGCGGAACGCCGGGAAAATTATCGACAACATCGGTGGTCGAGATTTGCCCGCCAGCAATGCCCTGCTCAATCAAAACAGTGTCAAGCCCGTAGCGGGCCGCATATATTCCAGCGGTGTAGCCGGCAGGTCCTCCACCGAGAATAGCGACGTCGTACATAACAACTCCACTCCTATATAAGAAACTGGCAGGAGCATTATCGCATGCAGGTGCCGAATTCGCATTTGCTACAATTGGTGAACTCAAGTGCCTGGAGATACGATGTCATCAAATACTGCCCCGTTACAGGGCGAATCAGATCAAAATAAATCCGATAACAAGCCGACGATTGCAATTGTTCACGCCTCGGTCGGCTCCGGCCATAAGGCAGCCGCCAACGCCATTGCCCAGGCCATCGACCTCATGCGCGGCACCCAGGGTATCCCTGAGGATGTCCAGGTCGATGTTCTCGATATCCTTGATTTTGGAAGAATCCGTTTTGACGGCAACAAGACAGCCGCATCGTTCACCGGCGCTACCAGGCCCATCTACGATATTACTTGGCGCTACATGCTCACCGGCCGCCTGCTCTGGGGTGGCGGCACGAGCTGGTCGCGCATCATGTTTCCTTCGTTTAACGACTACATTCGCGAGAAAAGGCCTCTCGCGGTTATCTGCACGCACATCACAGGTGCCAACGTAGCGGTGGGCGCACGCCTGATTACCGGAATCGACTATCCCATCGTTTGCGTTCCGACCGATTACGAGATAGAAGGCTGGTGGCCGCATCGCCAAACCGACCTCTTCTGCGTCGCAAACGAGTTCATGGCCGAAACGCTCAGGCCACGCAAGGTTGCCGAGCGCAACATCAAAATCACTGGAATACCGGTCCGCAGCGGGTTTGAAACAGATACCACGCGCGAAGAGGCACTAGAGAAGTTTGATCTCCCTAAAGACAAAATCAACGTGCTCGTCATGGCAGGCGCAAGCTTGCCTCAACCCTACGTGCGTTTCAGGGCCGCAATGGACCAAACACTCCCCTTCTTGCGAGGCTTTTCGGGAATGAACTTTGTTTTTCTCCCAGGCAAGGACGAAGAGTACGCGACTAAACTCAAAACGATCTTTGAAGCCATGGCGCTCGATAACGTGCGCGTTATGGATTACGTAGATGACATGGCGTCGCTGATGCGCGCATGTGATCTTGCCATCCTTAAATCGGGCGGGTTGACCGTCACGGAGTGCCTCTGCGCTCGCCTTCCTATGATCTTGCTTGGAAAATCTTATGGGCAGGAAAAAGCGAACACGACCATGCTTACGGGTATGGGTGCCAGCATGCACGTGACCACAGCACGCGAGCTCGTGTTCACCCTCAGGCACCTTCATGACCATCCCGAATCCCTCAAAGCCCTGCTTATCAACGGCGAGGCAATCAGGCGCCCGAATGCTGCGGAAGATATTGTTATCGCAACCATGGGGCTTATCGGAAAAACAGCCCAACACCGTCGCAGGTTCGCCGATTTTTATTGGGGAGGCAAACCTGCGCACATTCGATAACGATTGGGGGGGTTTACTTCGTACCGCTCGAGCCGAATCCGCCCTCGCCACGATCGGTCTTGTCGAGCTCCTCGACCTCAACCAATTCAACGACCGGAACCTTCTGGATGACGAGCTGTGCGATTCTTTCGCCCTTTTCGAGCAAAATCGTTTCTTCTTGATTCAGGTTGATAAGAATAACCTTGAGTTCCCCGCGGTAGTGGGAATCGATAAGCCCCGGGGTATTCACGATGCTGAGCCCCAGTTTTGCAGCAAGGCCGCTCCGCGGCTGAACAAAGCCTGCGTACCCCTCGGGAATCGCAATGGCAAGTCCAGTAGAAACGAGTTTACGCTCGAGAGGTTTAAGCTCAACATCCTCATAAGAACGAAGATCAAGACCGGCGTCTCCAGCATAAGCATATGAGGGCAGCACAACATCCTCGTTCAGCCGCTTGATATTGAGTTTAAGCGTCGTCATGATTGCTCCCTTAGCTTGTCGAGCTCCTCGATGAACTCATCGACATCTTTAAAGTCCCGGTAAACCGAGGCAAAACGAATGTAGGCAACCTTATCGAGCGCCTCGAGTCGCTTGAGAACCATCTCTCCGATCTCGCGCGAAGGAACCGCCGTAAGCGTTCTTCCTCGCAGTTCAACCTCGATATCATCGATAAGTGCATTCAACTTTCCCAAATCGATGTCTCGTTTAGTCGTGGCACGCGTCAACCCGGCCAAGAGCTTATTTCTATCGAACTGTTGGGTCGACCCATCGCTCTTGATAACCTCGATAGGATCTTCGCAACGCTCAAAGGTCGTAAAGCGATACGAACAGGACAGACATTCGCGACTTCTTTTAATGGTATTGGTGGCTTCTTGCATGCGCGAATCGATTACGCGCGTTCCGGCATGTCCACATTTTGGGCAACGCATAGGCACTCCTTACAACATAGAGAGAATACCATGCGCTCACGAGGCTCACCGCGAAGACGGAACGAGGAGCACCTGTCCTGGCTCGACAGAGAGTTTTTTAAGTCCATTCTGCTCTGCAATCAGATCCTGAACATCCTGGGTCGATAGGCCGTCAACGGAATGAGCCTCAGAGATTGCCCAAATGGAATCCCCAGGCTTAACTTCGAGACGCTCGTACGAAACGCTCCCAAGAGCAACGGAACGATCGATCGACGAGATGACCGCTGTGCTCAAAGCCACAACAATGCATGCGACAGCAAAAATCGAGGCAACCGCAACGAATCGAGACTTGGCCGGAGTGCGAGTCGGAACAACCTCTCGCGCAGCCGAATTCGAGCACTTCGCTGCGAGCGAGTCAGAAAATGAAGTCTGGCTCAAACCGCCAGGGACGACACTAAAACGAGCCTCTCCGCACTCACGAATATCGAGTGCAAGGTTCCCCTCAAATATCCTCGAAGTCATAGCCAGGTTCTCCTCTCTCATTTGTTCGTGCCTAGTTATAAATGCTTGCCCGGACAGAAACTCGTGCAAAAGAACGCTTGTTCGTGTATTATTATCTTCGAACAGTTGTTCCTGTCAATATAAATTCGAACATTTGTTTGGTATGGAGGAACCATGGCGCGCAAGATCACCAAACGCCAACAGCAGATTTACGATTTCATCAAGTCGTATCAACGCGAAAAAGGCTATCCCCCCAGCGTGAGGGAAATGGCGACCGCCGTGGGCCTCTCCTCCCCCTCCACGGTCCATGCGCATCTTTCAGCCCTCGAAGCACGCGGGCTCATCAAACGCGATAAAACAAAACCTCGAGCCCTTGAGCTCTTCAATGAGGACGGAACGGCGGTAAAGCTTGCCGACGTCGAAGAAAACCCCAGTCGCGGAACGGTGACGCTCCCCCTCATCGGGCGTGTGGCCGCAGGCATCCCGATTCTTGCCGAACAAAACGTGGAGGACAACTTCACGCTGCCCGCGGAAATAGCGACCGACTCAAGCTCATTTATCCTTGAGGTGCACGGCGACTCCATGGTTAACGCTGGCATCTTCAACGGCGACTACATCATTGTTCGTGAACAGCATTCGGCCATGAACGGAGAAATCGTAGTTGCCATGATCGACGGTTCGGCCACCGTTAAAACCTTCTACAAGGAGCGTGGACGAGTGCGTCTACAGCCCGAGAATGACGCCATGGAGCCCATTTATGCCGAAAACCCGACGATTCTTGGAAAAGTCGTTGCGCTCATGCGCCGCTTTTAATGAACGTCGATGTCAACAGCGAATATCGACAGCAAACAGCCAAACCGCATTCATGCCTTTGATGTCCTGCGAGGCATAGCCGTTATCTCAATGG
>CAVDZW010000041.1:0-5128 GCA_963613305.1 bacterium
ATGACCCAAAGGTCTATGCCTCCCTTCTTTCATGTCGATCTGCCGCACCTGGCGCCCGCTCGCTGACGTGGCCGGATGCGGCGGCGTTGTCCTTGCTGATGCAGCTCGACCTGCGGCAATCTGACGTTCAATCGTCGGTCGCGTACGCAAGTACGCTTCCCTCCTCTTTCACGTCACCTTGCCTCGCCTGAGGGGTTTTCGCTGTCGCACGTTCTACCTATGGCGTTTTGAGATGGTATGACCCAAAGGTCTATGCCTCCCTTCTTTCATGTCGATCTGCCGCACCTGGCGCCCGCTCGCTGACGTGGTCGGGCCCTGCGTGGCTGCCTTTGTTGGTGCGTCCCACCTAGGGCGTTGCCCTTGCTGGTGTAGTGCGACCTGCGGTGATGCGATGTTTAGTCGCCGCTTGAAGCGAGGCGCTCTTTCAACAGCCACTGCATCTGCGTCTACCGTGCACTGGCCGGAAGGCTCCCGAGTCGTTTGCGCGACTTCTGCAAAGCAGCAGGAGCGCAAGGGACTCGGGGCCTCCCGACCCAAGCGCACTACGCCCTTCCCTTTAGCTCGATATCCAGGATGTCGTCAAAGGGGATGGTTGCGCCCTTGAGGCGGATGCGGCGGTAGGGGGTTTCGATCTGCTGTACCACGTCAACGCGTTTCACGTAGCCGTCGAGCTCATAGAAGGTCACGCGCACCAGGTCGCCGCGGCGAATGCGCGAAAGTTTGGCCGTGAGGGCCGTCGCCATCTCGTCGGTCATCTCGCGGCGCGGTTCGGCCACGCGCTCTTGTTCGCGCACGAGCTCGTAGTAGCCGGTGAGCGCGGCAAAGGGCATGAACTGCGCAGCGCGGTCGGCGCGCGCGGCTCCGTTCGCGCGGACGGTCTTGGCGTTCCTCATGTTAGGCACGGTGCCCTCCAACTTGCTCGTTGCGTTCCCGGGCGGTCGCGCCGGGCGTAAAGCTCACTCCCTTGAGCAGTGCGTTCTTTCCAAAGCGGTCCTTTACGGCGAGGACCGTCTCGGCCAGGTCGTGCTCGCGCTGCTCGGCCTCCACGTCGCTAAAGAGGTCAGTCGTTGCGAACTCCTCGGGCAGGAGGTCGCCAAAGCCCAGGTTGATGCGCTTGACGGGGCGGTTCGGATCGACCGTCTGCGCCCAGAGCGTATCGAGGTAGCCCATGATCTTCTTGAACGAGTTGGTGCGCTCGGGCAGACGGCGCGAGGCGCTCGAGTGCGCGACGAGCGCCGACCAGCCCCCGCGCGGGCGAGCCCCGGACGACTCCCAAGCGTTCGCGCCGGCCGTGGCCTCGGTCACGCCCGCTTGCGCCGCAAAAGGGTCGGTGCTCCTCGGTGCCCGGGGCGCGATGCCGTCCTCGCGCTGAGGCACCACGTCGACCGTCGCCGTGCGAATCTCGCCGCAGTTGTCGCGAAACCGCGCGCTCCCGCTCGCGTCGAGCCGCTTGATCGCCGCGTACTCGCTCGCGTACCCCACAAAGAGCGATACCTGGCTGCAGACGACGCTCTTGCTCACAAGATCGAGCACGGCGGAATCGACCATCTCGCGCAGCACCGTGTAACCCTCTTCGTAGGAGTAGGCACGCGCGAGTACCTGCCCGCACGAGACCGAGCTCGAGCCGGGCCGATAGGCGTGGATATCGGCGATGGTCGTCGGTTCGCGCCCGAAGGCGTGGTCGATGAGATATTCGGCGTTCACTCCGAACTCGTCGTAGAGGGGCTCCTCGTCGAGTGCGGCGACACCCATCAGGTCGTAGACGCCGTAACGCTCGAGGCGTGCCGCGATGCCCGGCCCGATGCCCCAGATGTCGGTGATCGGCCGGTGCGGCCAGATGCGCTCGCGAAAACGCTGCTCGTCGAGGACGCCGATGCCGTCGCTCACGTGCTTGGCGGTCACGTCGAGTGCGACCTTGGCCAAAAAGAGGTTGGTGCCGATCCCCGCCGTGGCGGTGATGCCCGTGCGCCGGAGCACCGCGTCCATGAGCATACGAGCGAACTGCTTGGGGCGCATGTGGTAGAGCCCGAGGTAGGGGGTGGCGTCGATAAAACACTCGTCGATGGAGTAGACATGCACGTCCTCGGGGCTCACGTACTCGAGGTAGATACCGTAGATGCGCGCGGAGACCTCCATGTAGTGGCGCATGCGCGGCATGGCCTTGATGTAGTCGATGTTCTCGGGAATCTCGAAGATACGGCAGCGGTTGCGCACGCCGAGGCGTTTCATGGCGGGCGTCACGGCCAAACAGATTGTGGAGCGCCCGCGCGTGGGGTCGGCTACCACGAGGTTCGTCACGAACGGGTCGAGCCCGCGGTCGGCGCACTCCACGCTCGCGTAGAACGTTTTGAGATCGATGCACACGTAGATGCGCCGCTGCTCGTTCTCGGTCTCGTTCGCCACGGTGCCTCCTTTTTGCAAACGTATGTTCTTGCGAATGTCTGTTCGTATCATAAGGGGCCGCCCGGACACGCGCAAGAGACGCCGGCGGCGCCGGGAGGCGTTTTGGGACAGGTCTTGCGAATCTGCCCATTTAAGGGAGGTCGCACGGCCGCGCTAGAATCGATGTGCTTGTCTGCCCTGCCGAACGGAGTTTTCTGCATGGAAGAATCTGCCCGTCGTTCCTTTGCCGTGCGCCTGCGCGGCCTTATCCGTGCCAACCGCCTGCTCATCTTGGCGGCGCTTGCGCTCGTCGTCTTCGCGCTCCTGCTCGAGGACGTCCTTGCCGGCGAGGTCATGAGGCTCGACAAGATGGCTTATGCGCTCATCGTCGAGCGCCTGCGTGCGCCCTTCGTCACGCCCGTCATGGAGGCCTTCTCGGCCCTGGGCACCGTGCCTGTGCTCCTGACGCTCCTGCTCGTGATCGCGGCCTTTGCGCCCGGCCGGAGCCCGGAGCGCTTCTGTGCCCTCAATCTCGCGCTCGTGGTACTCGTGAACGTGTGCCTCAAGGCGCTGGTGCGCCGACCGCGGCCCGAAGGCTTTAGGTTGGCGAGCGCCTCGGGCTTCAGCTTTCCCTCGGGCCACTCGATGGTCGCGATGGCGTTCTTTGGTCTGATCGTCTGGTTCGTCTGGCGCTACGAGACCGACCGACGTCGCCGCGACCTGCTCACGGTCGCGCTTTCGCTCGTGATCCTCATGGTCGGCGTGAGCCGCGTCTACCTGGGCGTCCACTACGCCTCCGATGTCCTCGCGGGCTTTTGCGCCTCGTTCATCTGGCTCGTGCTCTACACGCGCATCGCCGCGCCTCTGCTCCTCGGCGAGGGGGAGCACCCCGATGATGGCCCGCAAGGGGAGCCGACCACGCCGGACACCAACTAGAGACGGACGTCGGGGAGGCCCCGCTCGCTCCTGGTCCTGCACATGCCGGACGTCCGCGCTCCTCGCCGGGAGCCTTCGCCCCGTTCGGGTCGCGCCGTGCCCCGAGGCCGTGCCGCCTCCTCGCGCGGGCTCCAGCCATTGCCCGCCGCTCCTCTCGCCACCGTGCGTGCGTCCGGACGTTTTCGCGCGGGTTACGGCCGCGTTTCGCTACCGCGCCGACTCTTGACGGTCGTCTCCGCGGCCCGAAAATGGTTCGCTGAGAGCGAAGGGAGATTCCCTCATGAGAAACACCGGAGGAAGAACCATGGTCTATCTGCTGTTGGCGATCGCGATTCTCTGCGAGATCGGCGCGTCGTCGATGCTCAAGATGACGCAGGGCTTTACCGTTTTGGCGCCGAGCGTGGGCACGATCGTGCTCTACTGCGCGAGCTTCTATCTTTTCTCCAAGGTGCTCAACCAGATGGACCTGGCCACGGCCTATGCCACCTGGTGCGCGGCAGGTATCGTTGCCACCTCGGCCATTTCGGTCGTCGCGTTCGGCGACCACCTCTCAACCATGTCGCTTGTCGGCCTTGCGCTCTGCGTGGCCGGCGTCATCATCGTCAACCTCAGCTCCGCCGCGGCCTAGATCCGCGCGAGATATCTGCTCAAGACGGCGCGTCCCATCGGGGCGTGCCTTTTTTGTGCTGCATCGCCCGCACATGTTGCCGCCGCGTTACGGTCGCGTTGCCGAAAGGCGTCGGAAGTTTCCCGCCGGTTAACGCTCGGCTTCACTCAGGTTTCGAAAGCAACCGTTAACAAACGCGCGCCCTTGCGAACCCATAATCCCCTAGCAATGGATGTCGCCAGCCGGCGGCATCTGCATCCAAAGAGGGGAGCAACAATGAAAGAGCTGGTACTCATCATCCGTCCGGAGAATCTCGAGAGCCTCAAGACCATTCTCGACGAGGTCCACTGCGGAGGCATGACCGTCTCGAGCGTCATGGGCTGCGGTGCCCAGAAGGGCGTCTCGGGCGACGGCGTCAACGAGATTCGCGGCTTCAAGCTCAACATCAACCTGCTGCCCAAGATCCAGGCGTCGGTCGTCGTGCGCGACGAGGACGTCGAGTCGATCATCGGCGCCGTGCGCGAGCGCATGGCCGACGGCCGCGTGGGCGACGGCAAGATCTTCATCAAGGACGTCGCCGACGCGGTGCGCATCCGTACCGGCGAGCGCGGCAACGCGGCGCTTTAGCGTAACCGGTAGGCGATGCATATGCCCGGTACGAAAGCAATCGTCCAGATCAAGGACATCAACAAGTTCTACGGCGAGAACCACGTGGTCAAGGACCTCTCGCTCGACGTCTACGAGGGCGAGTTCCTGACCATCCTCGGCTCGTCGGGCTCGGGTAAGACCACAACGCTGCGCATGGTGGCCGGCTTCGAGCAGCCCACGACGGGCCAGATCCTGCTCGACGGCACCAACGTTGCCGACAACGAGCCCTTTGAGCGCGACGTCAACACGGTCTTTCAGACCTATGCGCTGTTCCCGCACATGACCATCTTCGACAACGTGGCCTACGGCCTCAAGATGAAGAAGGTACCTGCCGCCGAGATTCGCGAGCGCGTGCTCGAGATGCTCGACCTCGTGCAGCTCGGCGGTTTCGAGGGCCGCAAGCCCGACCAGCTCTCGGGCGGCCAGAAGCAGCGCGTCGCCATCGCGCGCGCCCTCGTGAACCGCCCCAAGATCCTGCTGCTCGACGAGCCGCTGGGAGCCCTCGACCTCAAGCTGCGCAAGCAGATGCAGCTTGAGCTCAAGCGCCTCCAGCGC
>CAVDZW010000042.1:0-8560 GCA_963613305.1 bacterium
CGTCGGTGGTGATGTGGATGTGCTCGTCGTCGAGCAGCTCGCGGAACTGGTCCTCGAGCAGGAGCAGGTCGCGGGTGCGGGCGCCCATGATGGCGTGCACCTCGTGGCCGGTCTCGACCAGATGCTTGGCCACGGGGAAGGCGATGGCCAGGCCCACGCCGCCGCCGATGACCGCGCAGGGACCCTCGTCCATCTCGGTGGGAACGCCGAGCGGGCCCACAACGTCGCGCAGGGCGTCGCCGGCCTCGTAGGTGGAGAGCATTTCGGTGGTCTTGCCGATCACCATAAAGATGAACTCAACCCAGCCCTCGTCGCCGTTCCAGCCGGCAAGGGTGAACGGAACGCGCTCTCCGGTCTCGTTCGCGCGCACCATGAGGAACTGGCCGGCGTGGGCATGCTTTGCCATCGCGGGCGCCTCGATGCGGAACTTGAACACCTTCTCCGAGAACTGCGTTTTCTCCAGGATCTTGTACATAGAACCCCTCTCTTATCTGCCGCAGGCGCGGTGCCGTTTCTGCCTCCTGAGCCGATGGCGCCGGCCTCGCTTGTGACGCGTAGGTGCGGCAGGCGATGCGCGCACATACAGCGACGATTATACCCTCGGCATGCAGGGGCCTGCGCCGGTATCAGTGGGCGCGCGGGTTTGCCGGGTGAACGAGGGGGCGACTGGTTGTCGGGGTCGGCGCGGAGTTCTTGGCGCAGTTTAGTGCTTGCCGCTGTTGGCGGCGCCAAATAAAAGCGGCTGCCCCCGCGGTCATTGGCCTCGGGCGCTTGCGACCGCGCGCTGAAGTTGGTGCGTTGTTCTTGATGCGGCCCTAGTGCTTGCCGCTGTTGGCGGCGCCGCCGTTCACGTGGTCGCGCGCAAAGATAACGCCGTGCACGAGGGCGGTGCCGGCGGCATCGGCTGCACGCATGCAGGTGTCGGCAAAGTCGTCGGCTTCCTTGGCGCGCAGCTGCTTGAGCACAAAATCGGCCACGGGCATGCGTCCGGGAGGGTTGCCGATGCCGGTGCGGATGCGGCTGAAGTCGCGGCTACCGAGCTTGTCGATGATGGAGCGCAGACCGTTGTGGCCGGCGTGGCCGCCGCCGACCTTGACGCGCACGTCGCCGGCGGGGATATCGAGCTCGTCGTGGATCACGAGCAGCTCCTCGGGCGCGACCTTGTACTCGCGGCAGAGCTTTGAGATGGGGCCGCCCGAGGTGTTCATGTACGACTGCGGCTTGACGAGCACGATCTCGCGCTTGCCGGAGGGCTCCTCGGCGTCGTTGATGCTCACGAGCGCCACCTCGGCGCCGGACTGGTTTTTCCAGTAGCTCACGTTTGCCTGATGGGCGAGCTCGTCGATGGCCTTAAAGCCGGCGTTGTGGCGCGTGTTCTCGTATTCCTCGCCGGGGTTGCCGAGGCCGGCCACCATGCGGATCTTCTTGGGCTGTGCTGCTGCCATGTGCGCTCCTGCGAATGCGTTCGGGAATTTGTTCGCGAACAAGGCTACCACGGTCCGCGGCGGGGGAGATGCCGCCGCCGCTAAACCCCATCGACTGTGCGTTCTGGGCTACACTGGCGCCATGTGTTTGCGCATCGGTCTTGGCCTACGGCCGGGCGCAGGAGGGAAGAAATGCCATGCGAATCGATGAACCCATGACCCGTCGTCAGTCGCTTGCCGTGCTGGGCGGTGGCCTTGCGCTTGCCCTGGGAGGCTGCGCGAACGGCTCCGCAGGTGCGGGGAGCGCGTCCGGCGCTGCGGCGTCTGCCAAGAAAAAGAAGAGCAAGCGCGCCAAGGCCACTTCAAAGGAGAGCAAGGCCCCGGCGACCCCCAGCTCCGAGGAGCTCCGCGCCAAACTCGACCTCAACGTTGAGCTCTATGACGACCTTGCGCACGGCGAGAAGGGGCCCGAGTTTCAAAAGTACGTGGTGCTGCACGATACCGAGGGCGGCGGCACGCCGGAGAGCGTGGCCAGCTACTTTGAGGGCAGCGGCGCCTTTGTGGCTTCGCATTTCATCGTAGGCAAGGACGGGCACATCGCCCAGTGCGTGGACATCGAGAAGATCGCGCACCACGCCGGCTACGGCGATACCGGTAACAACGAGGCCTACGGCACCACCGACGAGAGCCGCGACGACATGCGCGGCTCCACGCCCATCGGCACGGCCTATCCCGATTACGGCATGAACTCCTACTCCATCGGTATCGAGATCATCCACGTGGGCGGCGAGGGCGACTATCCGGCAGAGCAGCTTGCTGCCCTCGACGCGCTGATTGCCTACCTCGACGCCTATTATGCGGAGCGGGGGCTCGAGAACGCCGGCGCCATCATCGACCACAAGGCATGGCGCGCCTCGAACTCCGATACCTCCGCAGAGTTCGCCGGCTATCTGGCCAACTATCAAGACCACCGCGCTCACGCATAGCTACGGCGCGTCCTCCGCGGCTTCGGGGGCTGGCCCACTCTTTCGAATAGCGGGGAAGGCCCTCGGCCATAGGCTTAAGCTCGCTTTTCGAATTGGAACGATCGGGCAGAGGACGTCGGTTCATGCCAATGTCCTGAAGCCGGGCGCGCGCTGCAACCGCGACTGAGATGTCGGCCGCGGGATAAAAAAGAACCCCTGCGCGAGTTCTGCAAGGTAGCAGGGGCGCAGGGGTTCATTCTTATCCAAGGGGCCGCAAGGCCCGAGGATGATGTGGCAACTTACATCGCGAAGTCGCCGCCGACCAGTTTGGAAACGGGCTCCTCGTGGTACACGGCAGAGATGGCCTGGGCAAACTCCTCGGCCACCGAGATGGTCTTGATCTTGCCGCCGACCTCGACGGGGATGGCGTCGGTCACGAGGCACTCGACGATGGGAGCCTCGTTCAGGCGCTCGATGGCGGGGCCGGAGAAGATGCCGTGGGTGGCGCACACGTAGATGTCGCCGGCGCCGAGGGCCTTGAGCTCCTTGACGTTGGCGCAGAGGGTGCCCGCGGTGTCGATCATGTCGTCGTTGATGACGCAAGTCTTGCCCTTGATGTCGCCGATGATGCCCATGACCTCGGCGGCGTTGTGGCGCGGACGGCCCTTGTGGGCGATGGCGAGGCTGCAGCCGAGCATGTCGGAGAGCTTCTTGGCGGCCTTGGCGCGGCCCACGTCGGGCGACACGACGACGAGCTCATCGGTATCGAAGCCCATCTTGTTGTAGTACTCGCCAAAGAGCGGCAGGGCGGAGAGGTGGTTCACCGGGATGTCGAAGAAGCCCTGAATCTGACCCTGGTGCAGGTCGAGCGTGATGATGCGGTCGACGCCGGCGCGCTCGAGAAGGTTGGCCACGAGACGGGCGGTGATGGGTTCGCGCGGGCCGGCCTTGCGGTCCTGGCGGGCGTAGCCGTAGTGGGTGATGACGGCGGTGATGGAGCGGGCCGAGGCGCGCTTGGCGGCGTCGGTGGCGATGAGGAGCTCCATGAGCATGTCGTTGACGTTGCCACCGGCGACGGACTGGATCAGGAACACGTCGGCGCCGCGGACGGTCTCGTCGTAGCGCGCGTAGATCTCGCCGTTGGCGAACTGCTTGAGGGTGAGGCCGGAAAGCTCGACCCCTAGGATGTCTGCGATCTTCTCAGCCAGGGGACGGTTGGAGGAGCCGGAGTACACGCGGATGATCTTGCGCATGCTCTCTTGCTTCTCGGGATCGATGGTCGGCATTACCCTTCTCCTTAGTGTCGGATGCCAAATAGATACCACGCGGCATTGTAACCGCCTCCCGCCCCTTACGGGGCGTTGACGTGCGTTTTATTAACAACTGACCATAGTTGCGGCGCTGCGGGAGGACGGACTCCGCGCTCAAAAACAAAACGGGTCGCGCGCGGCGGCCCGTTGGTAAAACGCTATTTCGTGCGGCTTACGCGCTCGCGGTAGCTCACGGCATAGCCCTCGATGTTCTTTTGGCGCGCGCGCCCGAGGCCGAGCGCGTCGGCGGGGACGGGCTCGGTGATCACGGAGCCGGCTGCCACGAGGGCGCCATCGCCGATCTGCGCCGGGGCCACCATCATGGTGTCCGAGCCGATAAAGGCGTCGTTGCCGATGGTCGTGGCGTGCTTGTTCACGCCGTCGTAGTTGCAGGTGATGGAGCCCGCGCCGATATTCACGCCGGAGCCCATGGTGGTGTCGCCGATGTAGGAGAGGTGCGGCACCTTGGAGCCCTCGCCGATCGTGGACTTCTTGATCTCAACATGGGTGCCGGCCTTGGAGCCGTCGAGCATGTGGGTGCCGGGGCGCAGGTAGGCGCGCGGCCCGCAGTCCACGTCGTTCTCGATGCGGACATCGATAGCGATGGTCTCGTCGATGGTGCAACGGTCGCCCACAGTGGTGTTCGTGAGGCGCGAGTTGGGGCCGAGCTGGCAGCCCTCGCCCACGGCCACGTGGCCGATGAGGTGCGTTTGCGGCCAGACCACGGTATCGCGACCGATGGTGGCATCGGGGCCGACCCAGACCTGCGCCGGGTCGATAAAGGTCACGCCCTCGGCCATCCAGTGCGCGTTGATGCGGTCGCGGGCGATGCAGGTGAGCTCGGCGAGCTGGGCACGGCTGTTCACGCCGAGGCCGTCGCGGTAGTCGTTGGCGTGGAAGATGCCGACCTTTTTGCCCGCGTGCTTGAGAATCTGCAGCATGTCGGGGAGATAGTACTCGCTCTGCGCGTTGTCGTTGGTGATGTCGCCGATGTGCGCCGCGAGCTCGGCGCCGTCAAAAGCGTAGCAGCCGCAGTTGCACTCGAGGAGCTCGGCGGCCTGCTCGGGCGTGCAGTCCTTTTGCTCGATGATCCGCTCGATCACGCCCTCGGCATCGAGCTGGATGCGCCCGTAGCCAAAGGGGTCGGGCGGTGTCATGGTGAGCACGGTGGCGGCGGTGCCGTCGGCAACGGACTCGGCAAAGCTGCGGACCGTCTGGGGCTGGATGAGCGGCAGGTCGCCGTTGAGGACCACGACGGGGCCTGCGCAGATGCCGGTGGCCTCGAGCGCGACCTTGACGGCGTGGCCGGTGCCCAGGCGCTCGGTCTGCTCGACGGTCTCGACCGTTGCATCAGCGTTGCCGTAGGCGGTGTTGAGCAGTGCGCGGACTTCGTCGGCGTGGCTGCCGATGACCACCACGACGCGCTTGCAGCCGGCGGCGATGGTGGCGTCGACGACCCACTGGACCATCGGCTTGCCGAGGATCTCGTGCGAGACCTTGGCGTGGTTGGATTTCATGCGGGTGCCCTCGCCGGCGGCGAGGATGATGGCGGTTGCGTCCATTCGATCTCCCCTTGGTTCAATCTGAGGGCCGCGACGTGCGCGGCGCAAACGCTGCAATTATACAATGGGGCAGATGAAGGGACGGTGCATGGGAGCACGCGGGCCGCGCTTTGCGGCGTTCGACACATACCATCCGGCGGTCGCCGCGGCGTACGTGCTGGTCACGCTCGCGCTCACCATGTTCTCGGTGCAGCCGGTGCTGATCGCGCTCTCGCTCGCGGGGGCGTTTTTCTATGGCGCCCTCTCGCGCGGGGTGCGCGCATGCCTGCGTGCGCTCAGGTGGCAGCTGCCTACCATTGTGCTGATCGCGCTTGCGAACCCGCTGTTCTCGGCCTCCGGCTCCACGGTGCTCGTGTATCTCGGGCCGCGCGCGGTCTTTGTCGAGAGCATCGCTTATGGCTGCGCGATGGGCGGGCTGTTCGTGGCGAGCGTGCTGTGGTTCGAGGCGGCGGCCGACATGCTGCCGCAAGACAGGGTCATGGCGCTCGCGGGCAACGCGGCCCCGACGATCGCGCTCATGGTGTCGATGTGCATGAGGCTCATTCCTGAGTTCGTGAGGCGCGGGCGAACAATTGCCGAGGTTCAGAGCGTCGTGCGCGGGGCGGCTGGAACGAGCGGCGTTGCGGTGCGCGAGGCGGATGATGCTGGCGCTGGCGGGCCGGTCGCGGCGGGCGACTTTAGTTCTGAGGAGACGCGCACGGCCGCGAGCGGGCGTGGTCGTCGTGCGAACGAGCGTGGCCGCCGCGCGGGCGGCGACGGGGGCAGCAGCCTTCTCGCTCGTAGGACCTCGCGCGCGTCGGCTTTGCTGCGGCAGATGCACGTGCTCATGGGCTGGAGCCTAGAAGACTCGCTCGAGACCGCCGATGCCATGCGCGCGCGTGGCTGGTCGGCGAGCGTGCGGAGATCTACCTACACGCGCTTTTGCTTATGTGCCGCCGACGCCGTGGCGCTCGTACTCGTGCTTGTCGGCGGGGCGTTCTGTCTGCTTTTGGCCTATGCGGCAACGAGCCAGTACGCGTTCTATCCCACCATGAGCCGCCTGGTTGTATGGTGGGGCTATGTGCCCTATCTTGCCTGGATGTTTGTTCCCAGTCTGTTGTTGCTGCTCGAGAGGAGGGCGTTTCGATGAGCGAGCGTTTGTTTGCGATAAATGACCGCGCGCCCGAGGCCACGGGCCTTGATGCATGCGTGGCCCTGCCCGCTCTCGAGGTCGATGACCTGACTTTTGCCTACCCCGACGCGGCCGCACCGGTTCTCTCCGGCTGCTCGTGGACGGTTCCCGAGGGCGCGTTTGCGCTGCTCGTGGGCGGTACCGGTTCGGGCAAATCGACCTTGCTCTCGCTCTGCAAGCCGCAGATAGCTCCGGCGGGGGAGCGCACGGGTGCCGTTCGGGCGTTTGGCCGTGCGGCAGAGGAGCTCTCCGATGCGGAGTCGGCGAGCACGATCGGCTACGTGTTTCAGAATCCCGAGAGCCAGATCGTGTGCGACAGCGTGTGGCACGAGATGGCCTTTGGGCTCGAGAATCTCGGTACGCCGCAGGACGAGATGCGTCGCCGTGTGGCCGAGACCAGCTATTTCTTTGGTATGGAGGATTGGTTCCATGCCGATACCGATGCGCTCTCGGGCGGAAAAAAGCAGCTGCTCGCGCTCGCCTCGACGCTCGCGATGCGCCCGCGCCTGCTTTTGCTCGATGAGCCCACAGCCCAGCTCGACCCGATTGCCGAGAAGAGCTTTTTGCATGCGCTGTTCCGCGTGAACCGCGAGCTCGGGTGCACCGTCGTGGTGGCAACGCACCGTCCGCGCGCAATGCTCAGCTATGCGACCTGCGCTTTTGAGCTGGTCGACGGATGCGTGCGGGAACTTGCGGACCCGAGCATCCTTGAGGGGCGGGCATCGCTTTTGCAGGGAGACGCGAGCGAGAAGGGCGGCGTGGGCCGTGGCGGTGCAGCCGTCTTGGGCGGCGAGAACCCGCTTGCCGTGGGGGCTTCTGCCGCGAGCCGTCCCTCGTCGGTCGAGGCGTCCGAGCGACCTGGCCGTCGGACGCCCTCGCGTGCGAACGCCGACACTCCCGTGCTCGCCCTTGCGGGTGCCTGGTTCAGGTATCCCGAGGGCGAGGGGTGGGTCCTGCGCGGACTCGACCTTAACGTGCGCGCGGGCGAGATCCATGCGATTGTGGGCGGCAACGGCTGCGGCAAGTCGACGCTTCTCGGCGTGCTCGCAAAAACGCGCAAGCTCAAACGCGGGAAGCTGCGCCGCGGGTCTGACTCCGCGGTTCTGCTTCCGCAAAATCCCAAGTCCCTGTTCGTTGCCGAGACCGTGCTCGATGAGCTGCACGAATCTGCGGCGGCCGTGCGAGCTGACGACGCCCGCGTTCAGGCGGCGCTCGAGGAGTGTGGGCTCGACGGGCGCTCGGAACTCCATCCGTACGATCTCTCGGGCGGCCAGCAGCAGCTTCTCGCCCTGGCAAAACTCCTCCTGCTCGAGCCCGATTTCTTGCTGCTCGATGAGCCCACCAAGGGCCTCGACCTCGCCTTACGTCGCATGATGGCGCGTCGCCTGCGCGCGCTCGCCTCCCGGGGCAAGACGGTCGTCATGGCAACGCACGATCTCGACTTTGCCGAGCAGGTGGCCGACGCCGTGTCGATGATGTTCGATGGCGAGATCGCTTGCACGCAGCCGGCGCGGGAGTTCTTTGCCGACAACATCTACTACCGCCCGTAGCCGCGAGGGGAGTAGAGCCTTGTTCACACGTGTTTGGCGATATATCGAGCCTGCAGTGCTGCTTGCCGTGCCCGTGTGCATGGGGGTCGCGCTCTACACCGGCGTTGCGCAGTCGGCGTTGCTCATGCTTGTGGTGGTCGCACTGGTGATCGCCCTCTTTTTTGCCGGCTACGAGGCCGAGCGGCCGGCGCTCCGGCAGATCATGCCCACGCTGGTGCTCGCCGCGCTCGCCGCGGCCGGGCGCGTGCTCTTTGGACCTATCCCCGACTTCAAACCCGTCTCGGCCATCGCCATCATCGCGGGCGTGTGCCTCGGCGCGCGAAATGGCTTTATGGTCGGAGCACTTGCGGCCCTCACCAGTAACTTCTTTTTTGGGCAAGGCATGTGGACCCCGTGGCAGATGTACGCCTGGGGCATGGTCGGCTACGTGGGCGGCCTGCTCGGTAACGCCGGTGCGTTCGAACGTGCGGATGGCAGCGTGCGTCGGCCGGCGCTGCTCGCGTACGGATTTGCCTCGGCGATGCTCTACGGCGTGATCATCAACGCTTACGACGTCATCGGGTTTGTGCAGCCGCTCA
>CAVDZW010000043.1:0-4332 GCA_963613305.1 bacterium
CGGTCTCCAAAACCGAGTGTTGAGGGTTCGAGTCCTTCCTGGCGTGCCAGTCTTTAATCCGTAAGCCTCCTTTGTGGGGCTTACGGTTTCTACATGTATAAGCGCTAAAGCGCGGAGGTATGACCGCTATGGCCAACAACAAGAAGAACAAGAAGAAGGTGCAGGACAAGGCTTCCAAGGCCGCTGCCGCCGATTCTAAGGTTGAGTCCAAGAAAGCCGTAGCAAAGGGCAAGTCCGAGAAGGCCGCCAAAAAGGACAAGAAGGCCAAGAAGGACAAGAAGCCCGGTTTCTTCGCGAACACCGCTAAGTATTTCTCCCAGGTCCGTTCTGAGATGAAGCGCGTGACCTGGCCGACCAAGAAAGAGCTCACGAGCCTCTCTCTCGTCGTTATTGTTTCGCTCGTGGTCGTCGGCGTGGTTATCGCCGGCATCGATGCTCTCGTTGCCCAGGGCCTCGTGCTCTTCTCCGGATTGAGGGGTTAGATATGTCCAAGCGTTGGTATGTGATCCACACTTACTCCGGCTACGAGAACCGCGTTAAGTCCGATCTCGAGCATCGCATCGAGACTATGGGCATGCAGGACCGCATCTTCGATATCGAGATTCCCGTTGAGCGCGTCACCGAGATCAAAGAGGGCGGCAAGCGCGAGGTCAAGGATTCCAAGATCTTCCCGAGCTATGTGCTCGTCCGTATGGAGATGGACGACGACGCCTGGACCTGCGTTCGTAACACCCCCGGTGTTACCGGCTTCTTGGGCGGCAACGGCAAGCCCGCACCTCTCTCCCGTGAGGAGTACAACAAGATGATGCGCCGCACGAGCAAGGGCGATAAGCCCAAGCGCACGGCCGTCAATCTTGAGGTTGGCTCCTCGGTCCGCGTTGTTTCCGGCCCGTTGGCCGACTTTGATGGCAAGGTCTCTGAGGTCAACGCCGAGGCCGGCAAGGTCAAGGTCACGCTCATGATCTTCGGCCGCGAGACGCCCGTCGAGCTTTCGTTCGATCAGGTTTCCGTCATCGCTTAGTTTCGTCCGTTCGCGCTGCGTGCTTCCTGTGGGGCTGCTCACCTCGCCGGTGCTTCTAACACGAGGGCGCTTACGATATAGCAAGTTCTCACTATCAGTGTTTTAGGAAGGTTCGACATGGCTGAGAAAAAAGTCGCTACCATGATCAAGCTCCAGATTCCGGCTGGTGCCGCCAACCCGGCTCCTCCCGTCGGCCCTGCCCTCGGTGCAGCCCAGGTCAACATCATGCAGTTCTGCCAGGCGTTCAACGCTGCTACGCAGGACAAGAAGGGCGACATCATCCCCGTTGAGATCACCGTCTACGAGGATCGCTCCTTCGACTTCGTCTGCAAGACCCCGCCGGCGGCTCACCTCATCAAGAAGGAGCTCGGTCTTAAGTCCGGCTCCGGCGTGCCGCAGCGCGACAAGGTCGGTCAGCTCTCCCAGGAGCAGCTCACCAAGATCGCCGAGATCAAGATGCCCGACCTCAACGCCAACGACATCGAGGCCGCCAAGAAGATCGTCGCCGGTACCGCCCGCTCCATGGGCGTCACCATCGCCGAGTAACTCATTTAGGTAACTGCGGAGGCTGAATACGGCCTCCGTTTGTGCGTGCAATACGGCACGCGAACGATGTGGGAGGGTTAACGCCCGCTTACCACAGGAGGTAATGAAATGGCTAAACACGGTAAGAACTACCGCGCCGCCGCCGAGAAGGTCGACCGCGCTGAGCTCTACACCCCGCTCCAGGCTGCCAAGCTCGTCAAGGAGGCCTCCACGGCCAAGTTCGACGAGACCGTTGAGGCTCACTTCCGTCTGGGCATCGACACCCGTAAGGCTGACCAGAACATCCGCGGTTCCATCTCGCTGCCCCACGGCACCGGTAAGACCGTGCGCGTTGCAGTCTTCGCCGAGGGCGAGAAGGCTCGCGAGGCTGAGGCCGCTGGCGCTGACGTGATCGGCTCCGACGAGCTCGTCGCTCAGATCCAGAAGGGCGAGATCAACTTCGACGCTGCCATCGCCACCCCGAACATGATGGCTAAGGTTGGCCGCATCGGTAAGATCCTCGGCCCCCGTGGCCTCATGCCGAACCCCAAGCTCGGCACCGTGACCATGGACGTCGCCAAGATGGTCTCCGAGCTCAAGGCCGGCCGCGTTGAGTATCGTGCCGACCGTTACGGCATCTGCCACGTGCCCCTGGGCAAGGTTTCCTTCTCTGACGAGCAGCTCGTCGAGAACTATGCCGCGCTCTACACCGAGATTCTGCGCGTCAAGCCCTCTTCTGCTAAGGGCAAGTACGTCAAGTCCATCTCGATCTCGAGCACCATGGGTCCTGGCGTCAAGGTTGACTCCGCTGTTCAGCGCGACTTCCTCGCTGAGTAAATCAGCTGGCCATATATCGGCTTTAAGCCCGGCTTCGGTTGACGAGGCCGGGTTTTTGTTTTTAAGACCGCTATGGGGCTTTGAGCCGTCGAGAGGACGCTTGGGGCCGCGGACGAAAAGTTGGACCGTCAAAGGTCCGGACCGGAGGTCCGCATGCACAGCAAGGAGTCGTTCGATCTCTACTTCCTGGCGCGCGAGGAGGGGATGAGCGTCCGGGACGCCGCGGAGCTCGCCGGGGTCCCGAAGGGCACGTGCGACAGCTGGGAGCAGGGGCGCGTCCCGCGCGCCTAGGGATGGGCCGCCTGCGGCGGCGTGGGTAACATTGTTCCTTGCTTCCAAACTTCAACTATTCATAGGGTTAGATCGGATTTACGGAGTAGCAAAGAATCGCGGATATTTCTACCTGCGGTTTTGAGGCGATAAAACGCTCGGTACTCGGTGATTCGCCTATAACCCTATCAATAGCGTGAGTTTGTGTGCGCGTTGTTACACGATGAGCTTTGCCACGGCACGCACACAGGCGTCTGCGGCAAGCGCGGTCTTTGAGCTGTCGTAGACCTCAAAGACGATGGAGCCGGTAACGCCAAGCTCGGTGATCTTCGAGAGATACACGCGCGGCTCTTGGTTGAGCGGGGTTATGGAGTGCACGCTCAGGGCGGTTGCTTCTTCAAGATTGCCGACAAGCGCATCGAGATCGCTCCACTTGGAGGTGTCGGCGATTGAGATGGGCACGACTACACGCCCTGCGGGCAGCAGGTGCACAAGCGTGTTCTTTGAGATGACCGAGTTGGGGACCACGATGCACTGGCCGATTGAGTCGCGGATGGTCGTGTGACGCCAGGTCACGTCCTCTACCACGCCCGTCTTGCCCCCGATCTCGATGTTGTCGCCCGGCTTGACGAGCCCCGTAAAGCTCACCTGCAGACCGCCGATGAGGTTCGAGAGCGTGTCTTGAAAACCGAGGGAGATGGCGATACCGCCGACGCCGAGGGCGGCTACAAAGGCGTTGGCGTTGATACCAAAGCAGTTGTCGAGGATGATGCTGCCGCCGAGCAACCAGATGGCCGTGCGAACGATGTTCACGAAGATCGTCGAGGAGGGCAGGGGGTTTTCGTCGCGGTTGAGGATATGTCGGATGATCTTGGTTGCCGCTTTGGCCGCGGTCGCGGTGATGGCGATAAGAACGATGGCCCAGATCGTGGAATGCACCCAGTTCTGGGCAAAGAAGCGCTCTGCTTCGGAGATCAAATCCATATAGCTGCCTTTCATGTTTTGAACACGCCCCATCTTACCCGTAAACAAAACCCGCCCGGCACGAGGCCGAGCGGGTTGCGAGGATCTCTAGGGTACGGCTCGGGCGAGCCGTGTGTGTTGGGATTAGCTCAGGAGCATGCGGTCGTTGTCGAGCGCGCCGCCCGAGACCTCCTCGAATTTGCGCAGCAGGTCGGGCACGGTGAGGGACTTCTTCTCCTCGCCGGCGACATCGTAGATGATGTGGCCCTCGTGCATCATGATGAGGCGGTTGCCGAGGCGGATGGCGTCGTTCATGTTGTGCGTGACCATCAACGTGGTGAGATTGCTCTCGGCCACCATCTCCTCGGTGAGCGCGAGAACCTTGGCCGCCGTCTTGGGGTCGAGGGCCGCGGTGTGCTCGTCGAGTAGCAGCAGTTGCGGTTTGTTGAGGGTTGCCATGAGCAGGGTGAGCGCCTGGCGCTGGCCGCCCGAGAGCAGGCCGACCTTGGCGGTGAGGCGCGTTTCGAGGCCGAGGTCGAGCTTTTTAAGGAGCTCGGTGTACTCCTCTTTCTCTGCCTTGGAGACGCCCCAGGCAAGGCCGCGATGCTTGCCGCGGCGCTTGGCGAGGGCGAGGTTCTCGGCGATTTGCATGTCGGCCGCTGTGCCGCGCATGGGGTCCTGGAACACACGGCCCAGGTACTTGGCGCGCTGCGGCT
>CAVDZW010000043.1:4342-9341 GCA_963613305.1 bacterium
CGTCGAGCTCGATCACGCCCGAGTCGAGCGGGTAGACGCCCGCAATCATGTTGAGGAGCGTTGACTTGCCGGCGCCGTTGCCGCCGATGACAGTCACGAAGTCGCCGTCGTTGAGGACGAGGTCCACGCCGGTGAGGGCGCGCTTTTCGGTGACGGTGCCCTTGTTAAAGGTCTTTTTGACGTGCGCGAGCTTAAGCATCGGCCTCATCTCCCCTCGTGTAGGAGGCACGTAGGCGGTAGCGTTCCCAAACCACGGGGATGCAGAGCGCGAGCGCGACGATGATGGCCGAGAGGAGCTTCATGTCGTTGGCGTCCATGCCGAGCTGGAGCACGATGGCGCGGATGAGGAAGTAGACGACGGAACCCACGACGGCCGAAACGAGGCGCGTGCCGAACTTGGAAAGGCCGCCCGGAAGCAGACGCCCCAGGACCTCGCCGATAACGATGGCGGCAAGGCCGATGACGATGGCGCCGGTGCCCATGCCGATATCGGCGTACTTTTGGCTCTCGCAGATGAGGCCGCCGGAGAGGCCGATGAGCGCGTTGGAGAGCACGAGGGCGATGACCTTGGTCTTGTTGGTGCTCACGCCGAGCGCGCGGATCATGTGCTCGTTGTCGCCGGTGGCGCGCAGAGCAGAGCCGATCTCGGTGCCAAAGAACCAGTAGAGCGCCCACACGATGAGCGCTGCGAGCACGATGCCCACAAGCGCCGCTACGGTGCTTTGGGGCAGACCGCACATGTCGGAGATGTTGGAGAAAATCGTCGAGCTCGTGAGCAGCGGGGTGTTGGACTTGCCCATCACGCGCAAGTTGATCGACCACAGGCTGATCTGGGTGAGGATGCCCGCGAGAATCGCCGGGATCTCGAACACCGTGGTGAGAAAACCGGTGACGGCACCGGCCAAGCCGCCTGCGATCATGCCCGCGAGAATCGCGAGCGCCGGGTCGACGTTGCAGTTAACGACGAGCACGGCCGTGACCGCGCCGCCGAGAGCAAAGCTGCCGTCGCAGGTCATGTCGGGGATGTCGAGCAGTCGGAACGTGATGAACACGCCGAGTACCAAGATGCCCCAGAGCACGCCCTGGGAAACGGCACCTTGAATAACGATAAACATGTTCAGATGCCTCCTTGCCTAATCGGGGCCCGGAGTTGGGCCATGAGCTTGCACATACCGGGTAATGATACCGTCCGGACGCAAAGGCACCGCGGCGAACCTGCAAAAAGGCCTGCCGCGGTGCCAAAGGTAACGAGCCTATAACAAAGCGCTGCGCTTGCGTCTTTACTCGTCGAGAACCGAGAGGTCGACGCCAATTGCCTCGGCCATCTCCTCGTTCTTGACCACGACGAGCTCCTTGGTGGAGAGGTACTCGATCGCCATGTCGGCGGGCTCGGCCTCGCCCTTGAGGATCTTGACAGCCATCTCGCCGGCCTTGTAGCCGAGGTCCTTGTAGTTGATGGAGAGGGTGAACAGGCCGCCGGCCTCGCACATGCCCTCCTCGCCCGCGATGAACGGGAGCTTGTTCTCCTTGCAGATCTGGCCCACCTGCGCGGCGCCCGCGGCGATGGTGTTGTCGGTGGGGGAGTAGAGCACGTCGACGTTGCCCACGGCCGACTCGACCACAGACTGGATCTCGTTGGAGCTCGAGACGGTGTAGTCCTTGTAGCTGAGGCCGAGCTTGTCGAGCTGCTTTTTGGCCGAGGCGATCTGAATATCGGAGTTCGACTCGGCGGTGCAGTAGAGCAGGCCGACCTTCTGGGCCTCGGGGAACACCTTCTGGAGCATCTCGAGCTGCTCCTTGACCGGCGTGAGGTCGGAGGTGCCCGTCACGTTGCCGCCGGGCTTTTTGTTGCTCTTGACGAGCTTGGAGGCGGCATAGTCGGTGATGGCGGTGCCCACGATGGGGATATCGCTCGTGGCCTGCTGGGCGGCCTGGGCAGCCGGGGTCGCGATGGCGAAGATCAGGTCGACGCCGTCACCCACGAACTTGTCGGCGATGGTCTTGCAGGCCGACTGGTCGTTCTGGGCGTTCTGCTGGTCGATGGTGACGTCGAGGCCGCTCTTCTTGATGGCCTTGACAAAGCCCTTGTTGGCGGCATCGAGCGCGGAGTGCTCAGTGAGCTGCACCACGCCGATGGTGTAGCCGCTGCCGGAGCTGCTGTTGCCGCAGCCGGCGAGCGCACCCATGCTGAGCAGGCCGGCGCCGACGAGGAGATTCCTCCTGCTGATGAGGATCTGTTCCATGGTTCCCTCCTAGGGTTGGACGGGAACGGATGTCTATGCTCCCGACACGGTATGGTAGGTGACCGCAGGCACTTTAGTGCTTTAGTGCGCTGCAGTGCACGTGGTCCCTATAGTAGCGCCCGAGGGTGGCAGAAATCACTAGATTATGGGGAAGCGTTCGCTTTTAACCGTTTATGCGGCCGCGTCGGTCTCGTTCCGCACGGCAACGGCGAGCTCTCCTGTGGGGAGTTGGGCCGAGATCGCGGTCAGCCGCTCGAGCCTAAAGGTGCGAGCGGCCGGTGCTGAGCCGCGCTCGCCCATCGCAAGGCCGCGAAGATAGAGCACGCCTTCGCGTTCGGTGAGCTCGGTGGGAACGACGCGGCAGTTGAGGGCCTCGTACTGGGTCCGTGTTGCAGCTGCGGCGGTTTGCGGGCCGGGGTGCTGCGGTTGCGGGGCGATCTCGATAGCGAGCTCGAGGCGTTGCTCAATAGCCGTGCACACAAGGTCTTGCGCGGCGTATTGCACCCGGGGCGGTGCAGCCTCTTGCTGCTCGGCCGCCGCGGAGTTCTCTTGGAGCAGGTGGAACTCGCGCCTGAACGAGGGGGTGCCGAGGGTGAGCAGCTTGTCGGTGCAGAGGTGCGCCCGGGCACGCGAGAGGGCCGGTGCGCCTTCGACGGCTTCGATGATGGCCGCGAGCTCGTCGTGCGTGAAGACGCGCGTGGCGAGCGAGTATCCCTGACGCCCCCGGTTCCTCACGTCGTAGCCGAGTGCGCGCAGGCACGTCACGGCGGTATAGACGGCCTTGCAGTCGGAAGGCACGGACGGCAATCCCGGCACGTTTGGTTCGCGAAGGCGCTGGGCGAGCTCGTTTGCCGTGATGGCACAGGTGTCGTCGGTCTCGTTCTGCAGAATCTCGAGCACGCGGAGCGCCCTGAAGGCCGATACCATGTTGGGCCGGATGACGGGCCGTTCGCTCTCACGGCGATTTTGCTCGATCTGTTTTTGCTGAGCTTGCCGAGTCTCGGTTGGTGCGTCCATGCTTCCTCCTCGTGTCGTTCTTCATCTCCGTTCCCCCGAACGGTGGGACCGAGCGTAGGCGGAAGAGGAATGCTGGGGCGCCGGGAGTTTCCAGACGGTGCATTTGAGCAGGTGGACGGGGATGCGAAGAAGCGCCCTTTCCGCCGGTCTTGTCGCGACCTTTCCTTTTGGCAAGGTTCGCCCATTGCTTGACCCATGAGGGGCGGGCGCCTGGGTGCGGCGTCGGCCCGGCGTGCCTGAGAGGGCGGTAGGCGCTCAGACGCGTGCGGGCATCGCGCGGGTGAGTTGCTGTGCAGAGATCGTGCGGGTCACTTGGACGCGCAAACAAAAAAGCCTGCCAGCAACGATGCCAGCAGGCTTCAAATTCAATGCAGCAACGAGACTTAGAACTCGGCGTTGCCCACCGTGCGCGGGTGGGGGATGACGTCACGAATGTTGCCCACGCCCGTGAGGTACATCACGAGGCGCTCAAAGCCCATGCCGTAGCCCGCGTGCTTGCAGGAGCCGTAACGGCGCAGGTCGAGGTAGTACTTGTACTGCTCGGGCTTCATGCCAAGCTCGGCAATGCGGCGCTCGAGGACGTCCAGGCGCTCCTCGCGCTGGGAGCCGCCGATGATTTCGCCAATGCCGGGCACCAGGCAGTCGGCGGCGGCGACGGTCTTGCCGTCGTCGTTGGCGCGCATGTAGAAGGCCTTGATCTCGGCCGGGTAGTCGGTGACGAAGGTCGGGCGGCGGAAGTGCTCCTCGGTGAGGTAGCGCTCGTGCTCGGTCTGCAGGTCGATGCCCCAGCTCACCGGATACTCAAACTTGTGACCGTCGGCTACGGCCTTCTCGAGAATCTCGACGGCCTCGGTGTAGGTGACGCGGGCAAAGTCGGAGCTGGCGACGTGCTCCAGGCGCTCGAGCAGGCCCTTGTCGACGAACTTGTTGAGCATGGCGAGCTCGTCTGCGCAGCGCTCCATGACGGCGCGAATGACGTACTTGAGCATGGCCTCAGCGTTGTCCATGTAGTCGTTGAGGTCGGCGAAGGCCATCTCGGGCTCCATCATCCAGAACTCGGCGGCGTGGCGCGTGGTGTTGGAGTTCTCGGCGCGGAAGGTGGGGCCAAAGGTGTAGACGTCGCCAAAGGCCATGGCGAAGTTCTCGGCGTTGAGCTGGCCGGACACGGTGAGCGAGGCGTGCTTGCCAAAGAAGTCCTGGCTCCAGTCGACCTCGCCCTCGGTAAGCTCGCCGTTGCTGGCGGTTGCGGCCTCGGCGCTCACCAGCGGCGGGTTCTTGGGGTCAATCGTGGTGACGGTGAACATCTCGCCGGCACCCTCGCAGTCACTCGTGGTGATGATGGGCGTGTTGAGGTAGAGGAAGCCCTGGCCCTGGAAGAACTCGTGGATGGCCGCGGCGGCGGTGGAGCGCACGCGATAGACGGCGCGGAAGAGGTTCGTGCGCGGACGCAGGTGCTGCTGTGTGCGCAGGAACTCAACGGTGGCGCGCTTCTTCTGCAGCGGGTAGTCGGCGGCGCAGGTTCCCTCGACGGTGATGGTCTCGGCCGTGAGCTCAAAGGGCTGCTGGGCGTCGGGCGTGAGCTTGAGGGTGCCAGTGCAGATGAGCGCGTTGTAGCCAGAGAGGTGGCTGATCTCGTCGTAGTTGGCGAGCGTCTCGCGGTTCATGACGACCTGCAGGTCGGCAAAGCAGCTGCCGTCGTTCAGGGTCACGAAGCCGAAGTTCTTCATGTCGCGGACGGA
>CAVDZW010000044.1:0-5899 GCA_963613305.1 bacterium
ACAAGGACCCGGTCGACTTCATGGACAGCTACGACGGCGCCATGAAGGAGCCGCGTCTTTTGCCCACGACCTTCCCCAACATCCTGGTCTCGGCCAACAAGGGCATCGGCGTGGCCATGGCCTCCGACATCTGCGGCTTTAACCTCAACGAGGTCTGCACGGCCACCATGCACTTTTTGGACGACCCCGAGTGCGATCTGCACGAGTATCTGCTCGCGCCCGATTTCTCTACCGGCGGCGAGATCATCTACCGTCGCGAGGAGATGGACAAGATCTACGAGACGGGTCTCGGTGGTTTTCAGATTCGCTCGCGCTGGCGCTACCTGCCCGACGAGCGCATCATCGAAGTCTACGAGATTCCCTATACCACCAAGACCGACGTGATCATCGAGCGCATCGTCAAGCTCTCCAAGGAGGGCAAGGTGCGCGAAATCGCCGACATCCGCGACGAGACAGACCTTTCGGGCCTTCGCATCGCCATCGATGTCAAGCGCGGTACCGACCCCGAAAAGCTGATGGCCAAGCTCTTCCGCTTCACCACGCTGCAAGACACGTTCTCGTGCAACTTCAACGTGCTGGTCGACGGCTATCCGCGCGTTATGGGCGTGCGCCAGATCCTCAAGGAGTGGGTTGTCTGGCGCATGGATTCCACGCGCCGTCGCATCACGTTCGATCTCAAGAAGAAGAGCGACCGCTTGCATCTGCTGCACGGTCTCGAAGCGATCCTGCTCGACATCGACAAGGCCATCGCGATCATTCGCGGCACCAAGCTCGAGGTCGACGTCGTGCCCAACCTCATGGAGGGCTTTGGCATTGATGAGACGCAGGCCGAGTTCGTGGCCGAGATCAAGCTGCGCAACATCAACGAGGAGTACATCCTCAACCGCACCAAGGACATCGCCAAGCTCGAGGGCGAGATTGACGAGCTCAAGGCCACGCTCGCGAGTGAGCAAAAGATCAAGGACGTTATCCGCGGCGAGCTCGTGGCCGTCAACAAAAAGCACGTGACCCCGCGCAAGACCGGTCTGGTCTCGCCCGAGGAGGTCGTTGAGGTGAGCCTCGAGCCCGAGGTCGAGGAGTACCCGGTGACGATCATGCTCTCGCGCCAGGGCTACCTCAAGAAGATGACCGATCGCGTGCTCTCGCGTGCGGCTTCGCTCAAGTACAAGGACGGCGACGAGCCGTTTATCGAGTTCGCATCGAGCAACACGCACGAGCTTTTGGTGTTCACCGACCAGTGCCAGGTCTACAAGTGCAAGGTCGCCGCATTTGAGGACACCAAGGCGGCGCAGCTCGGCTCGTTCCTTGTCACGGATCTCGGTATGGAGCAGGGCGAGAACGTAATCTGGGTCATCGACCCGGAGGACTACAAGGCCGACGTGCTCTTTGTGTTTGAGAACGGCCGCGCCGCGCGCGTGGCGCTCTCGGGCTACGCCACCAAGACCAACCGCAAAAAGCTCAAGAAGGCGATCTATGGCGGCAGCAAGCTGATGTTCGCGACGGTGCTCAAGGAGGACCGCGACATCGCGCTCGCCACCAACGACCAGCGCGTGGTCAACTTTAACACATCGCTCCTCAAGACCAAGACCACCAACAGCACCCAGGGTGTGCAAGCCCTGACGGCGCGTCGGGGCCGCACTGTGGTTGCGGTGGGCGAGGTCGAGGAGTTCCTGGGGCCTGAGGCCGAGGTGGAGAAGTTCCGTGCCGAGCGTCTGCCGTCCTCGGGTGCGGCACTTGCCGAGACGGACATGAAGAGCCTCTTCGATCTCGACGCGTAAGGAGGCCTTGGTTGGAACCAGGCTTGGGGCGGTCCCGCGCGCGCTGCCGTGCCGTTGCTTGAGAGGTATCGGTGGGGGCGCGTGCTCGGCTGGCGCTCATGGCGGGGCCGCGCGGAAACCGCCTGCATGGGTGCGGCGCATCCGCAGGGGCATGCGCGATGGCATATGCGTGGTGCAGGGGTTCTGCCGCTATACTAGCGGAGGTTAATTCGCAGAACAGGGCTGCGGCGGCCTGCGGAAAACCGCGGCCGCCGCAGCTGGGATAGGACGAACATGGCAAGCATCAAAGAACAGATTTCGTCGCGCCGGACGTTCGCGATCATCTCGCACCCCGACGCCGGTAAGACCACCCTCACCGAGAAGCTCCTGCTCTATACCGGCACCATTCAGGCCGCCGGCTCGGTTAAGGGCAAGAGTTCGGCCAAACATGCCAAGTCCGACTGGATGGACATCGAGAAGCAGCGCGGCATCTCCGTGACCTCGTCGGTGCTTCAGTTCACCTACGAGGGCCACTGCGTGAACATCCTCGATACACCGGGCCACCAGGACTTCTCCGAGGACACCTACCGTACGCTCATGGCCGCCGACGCCGCCGTGATGGTCATCGACGGCGCCAAGGGTGTCGAGGCGCAGACCAAAAAGCTCTTTAAGGTCTGCACCCTGCGCCATATTCCGATCTTTACCTTTGTGAACAAGCTCGACCACGAGGCGCGCGACCCCTTTGAGCTCATGGAAGAGATCGAGAACGTCCTCGGCATCAATACCTATCCCATGAACTGGCCGATCGGTTCGGGCCGTAATTTCCGTGGCGTGTTCGATCGTCAGAGCCGTCGCGTCATCGCTTTTGAGGGCGACGGCCACGCCAACGCTACCAAGAAGGTCGCCGAGATCGAGGCCGAGCTCGGCAGCTCCGATCTCGAGGGCCTCATTGGCGAGGAGAACCACAAGAACCTGATGGACGACATCGAGCTGCTCGATGGTGCGGGCGACGAGCTCGACCTCGACGCTGTCGCTTGCGGCAAGCTCAGCCCGGCGTTCTTTGGCTCGGCGCTCACCAACTTCGGCGTGGAACCCTTCCTCAAGGAGTTCCTGCGCCTCACGCCGCCGCCGCGCGCCTACACCGACACGCTCACGGGCGAGCCGGTCGACCCCGCACGCGACGAGTTCAGCGGCTTTGTGTTCAAGATCCAGGCCAACATGGACAAGAACCACCGCGACCGCATCGCCTTCGTGCGCATCTGCTCCGGTAAGTTCGAGCGCGGTATGGACGCCTTCCACGTGCAGGGCAACAAAAAGCTCAAGCTTGCGACCGGTACCTCGATGATGGCCGACGATCGAGCCATCGTCGACGAGGCCTATGCGGGCGATATCGTGGGCCTGTTCGACCCGGGCATCTTCAGCATCGGCGATACGGTCTGCTCCGGCAAGAATCGCGTGCAGTACCCGGCGATCCCGACGTTTGCGCCCGAGATGTTCGCGCGCATCACGCAGGTCGATACCCTCAAGCGCAAGCAGTTCGTCAAGGGCATGGAGGAGCTCGCCCAAGAGGGCGCCATCCAGATCTTCCGCGAGCTCGGTGCCGGCATGGAAAGCGTGATCGTCGGCGTGGTCGGCGTGCTGCAGTTCGAGGTGCTCGAGCAGCGCCTGCGCAGCGAGTATCACGTTGAGGTGCGCCGCCAGCAGCTGCCCTATACCGATATCCGCTGGATCCAGAACGACCCCGATACCATCGACATTCCGGCGCTCTCGCTCACGCGCGACACCGCCCGCGTGGAGGATATGCGGGGCGGCAAGCTCTTGCTGTTCACGAGCCCCTGGAACGTCAACTGGGCCATCGAGCACAACCCCGACCTCGAGCTCAGCGAATTCGGCAACGTGGCCTTCTAAGTTGCGTCGTTCTAACGAACGACGCAACAGGCCGACGCTGCAAAGCCGCCTGTCACGGCAATCTGCCATTCAACTTCGAGGGCATGACCATAAGGTCAATGCCCCCTTGTTTCATGGCACCTTGCCGCAACAGGCGGCTTTTCGCTGACTTATGCTCGACCTGTGGGGTTCAAAAATGCGTTGTTGTGTTTTTTGCTTTTCAGCTGCGTTCGCTTTTCAGATCAGGCCCACTTAATCGGGGTGGTGCCGTGGGCGATTAGGAGGTCGTTGGTGCGGCTGAAGGGGTGCGAGCCGATGAATGCTGGTAGGTCGGCGGTGGCGCGGCTGGCAGAGAGCGGGGAGGGGTGCGTGGATGCGAGGAAGAATTTGTTGCCTGCGTCCTCGCCGACCTCTGCGCGTGAAGCCTCGACCATGTTGATGGCGTGCTTGCCCCAGGTGAGAAATACGATGGGCTGCTCAAGCTCAAGGCAGCGGCGGACGATATGGCCGGTGAGCGCCTGCCAGCCAAGCTTGGCATGGGAGTTTGCGGCGCCGGCGCGCACGGTAAGCGTGGTGTTGAGGAGCAACACGCCTTGCTCGGCCCAAGGGGTGAGGTCACCCGTCGACGGGGCATCGCACCCAAGATCTGCGGCAATCTCTTTGTAGATGTTGCGCAGGCTTGGCGGGAGCTTTTGCCCCTCGGGCACGGAGAACGAGAGACCCATGGCCTGCCCCTCTTCGTGGTAGGGGTCCTGACCCAGAATGACAACCTTGACGTTTGCCGGCGCGGTCAGCTCAAGCGCGCGGAACACGGCGTCTTGCGGCGGGTAGACGGTTTCGGTTTTGCGCAGTTCGTCCACGCGGCCACAGAGCGCCTCGGCCTTAGAAAGCAGCTCGTCAGGTGCATTCTCAAGCCAGGCAGAGAGATTGGGGGTCAGGTGCATCTCGCGGTCCTTTCAAACCAGAACTGCTATAGCGCAATGCTCTCGCGCTCGGCTGCGCGCTTGCGGCGATAGGTCTTGGCCGGATGGCAGACCACGAGCGCGATAAAGATCGAGAACGCGGTGATGCCGAGGCTGATGGGATAGACCGTCATGATCGTGGCAAAAGTACGGCTCGTGGGGAACACGCATGCGACCCAAAAGAGGCGGATGCCGCAGATGCAGAGCGTGGTGAGCGCGGCGGGCACAAACGAGATGCCGTAGCCGCGGAGATAGCCCGACATGTTCTCGTAGCACATGCTGAACACGTAAGCCGGGAAGATTGAGCACACGCGAATGTAGCCAATGCTCACGATATTGGGGTCGCTGTTGAAGAGCGAGAGGAGCGCCCGGCCAAAGAAGACGACGCTGCTGATCATGATGGCCGCGACGATGCCGTCCTCCACCAGGCAGACCTTGAGCGCCTGCACGCAGCGGTCGATTTTACGCGCACCGAAGTTCTGGCCCACGAACGTGGTGCATGCCTGACTAAAGGAGTTGAGCAGGTTGTAGCACACGTACTCAAGGCTCATGGCCGCGCTCGAGGCCGCCATGACCTCGGTGCCGAGGCTGTTGATGGCCGACTGGATGATGATGTTGGCGGCGGCAAAGACGGCCGACTGCACGCCGGCGGGAAGCCCGATGCGGATGATGTTCTTGAGCGAGGTCGGATCGCACTTGAGCAGCGAGGGCGTCACGCGCACGGCGGAGTCGGTGCGCAGGAGCGCCACGAACAGGACGGTTGCGCTCACGGTGTAGGCGATGACAGTGCCCACGGCAACGCCGACGACGCCCCAGCCGAGTACGGGCACAAAGATGAGGTCGAGCACGATGTTGAGTACGGTCGAGAGCTCGAGCGCACGCAGGGGGATGCGCGTGATGCCGACGCTGCGGAAAATCGCCGCCTCAAAGTTGTAGAGCAGGATCGCGGGCATGCCGAGCAAAAAGACGCGCAGGTAGAGTGCAGCGAGTGGAAGCGTTTCGTCGGGAACGTTGAGGCTCGCGAGAATGGGCTCGGCCCAAAGCTCTCCGATTGCGATGACGGCAAAGCCCGAGAGGCTCATGAGAATCGCGGTGTGGACAGCGCGCGTCACGGAATTCTGGTCACCGCGGCCGATGGCGTTCGCGATCACTACGTTCGCGCCGAGTGAGATGCCGATAAAGAGATTGAGCACAAGACTCGTGACAGGCGTGTTGGCGCCGACCGCGGCCATGGCGAGCGTGCCGTCCGCCCCCGAGAAGTTGCCGATGATGACCGTCGCGATGAGGTTGGAG
>CAVDZW010000044.1:5909-9454 GCA_963613305.1 bacterium
GGTTGGAGAGTTGCTCCAAGATGCTCGTGGCCGCGACGGGGAATGCGAAGAGCGGGATGGCACGCCAAAGCGAGCCGTGGGTCATGTCGGTTTGTGCGCTGTTCTGAGCCATGGTTTCCTTACCTGATGTGCTGTATGCGGTTGAGGGTTTTTGCGCAGAAGATTCTACTCCCATGCGGCACGGTGCGGGCCGCGAACTCAATATTGGCCACGATGTGACACAATGGCTCCGTTATGCCTAGAATCCCCGCTTTCGTTGGAGGCCCCATGCTCATTTGCCCGGTCTGTTCGGAGCCGCTCGAAGAGAACGATCGCGAGGCTGCGTGCCCACACGGGCACAGCTTCGATCGCGCGCGCGAGGGGTATCTCTACCTGCTTCGTTCCTCAAAAAAGGGAGATAGCATGGGTGATCCCAAGGAGCAGGCCCGCAGTCGGCGCGATTTTTTGGACCGGGGCTACTACGCGCCCCTGCGCGACGAGCTCGTGCGTATCGTGGGCGAGCGGGCGGCTGAGTTTTGCGAGGGCGACGACCGTCCCTCGACGCTCCTCGATATCTGTTGCGGCGAGGGCTACTACACGAGCGCGCTGGGCTCGCTGCCGGGTGTTGAGGCCTATGGGTTCGACCTCGGCAAGGAGATGGTGCGCCTTGCGGCCAAGCGGGGCGGCGCCACGTACTTTGTGGCGAATCTCAAGGATATTCCGGTGCCCACGGGCTCGGTCGATATCGCGACGCATCTCTTTGCCCCCTTTAACGAGCGAGAATATGCGCGCGTGCTTGCGCCTGCGGGCACGCTCCTCAGTGTGATTCCCGGTGAGCGCCATCTCTTTGGGCTCAAAGAGGTGCTCTACGACGAGCCATATCTCAACGACGAGCGCTTGCCGGCAACCGAGGAGCTCGAGCTCGTGCGAACGCACCGTGTAAAGGGGTTAATCGAGCTGGCGACCCCCGAGGATATCGAGGCGGTGTTCCGCATGACGCCTTATTACTTCCGCACGCCGCGCGCCGGTCGCGAGCGCTTGGCACGCCTGAACACGCTCGCGACCGAGATCGAGTTCGTGATCGCCGAGTATCGGCATCGGGTGTCGGTATAGGCCGTGAGCGTGGCCGACGGGATGGCTTTCCGGGCCTGTTAGGGCCGCACGCCCGCGTCTCGGCAGGGAGGCTGCCTGTATGTGCAAAAGGTCATGCAGGGGCGCTTTTTGGGCATTTTGCCGAGTGCAGAAGAATTGCGGCGCATGCGTTTGCGAGCCGAGCCGCCCGTGTCTACGATGTTTGCTGATGAATGAGAGCGGCGGAGCTTTGCTGCCAAGGGTTCGAGAGGAGATGCCATGGGCATGATGGAAGACGCCGTGAGCGTGGCCGCCTCGGCCGGGCTCGAGCTCGTCGATGCTCCCGAGGGTCTCACCCTCACCGACGGCAAGCTCGAATTGCGCGCCGATTTTAGACGCATGCTGCCGCGCCTCAAGCCGGGACGTCTTAAGGCCGAGCTCTTGGTGCGCGCGGCCCGCATGCGCGGGGTGGCGGAGCCTGTTGCCGTCGACGCGACGGCCGGCTTTGGCGAGGACTCGTTCTTGCTTGCGGCTGCGGGATTTACCTGCGAGCTCTATGAGCGCGATCCGGTCATTGCGGCGCTCCTTGCCGACGCGCTTGAGCGTGCGCGCGTCGATGACGACCTGGCTCCTGTTGCCGAGCGCATGCGGTTCGTTGCCGGTGACAGCCTGGCCGGGATGCATGCCCGCGCCGCGGCAGGGGAGCACGCCGATGTCATCTATCTCGACCCCATGTTTCCGGAACGTACCAAGAGCGCGGCGGTCAAAAAGAAGTTCCAGCTCCTGCACCATCTGGAGCGGCCTTGCGACGACGAATATGAGCTCCTCGAGGCCGCCCGCGCTTGTTCGCCCAAAAAGATCGTGATCAAGCGCCCCGTCAAGGGCCCATACCTGGCCGAGGCGCGCCCGAGCTATCAGCTCAAGGGCAAGGCCGTGCGCTATGACGTGATTGTTTCGGGGGGCAGCGCCTAATCGCCGTGAATATCGGCACGGTAAGATGATCGGGTCCGCAGACTATTTGAGGAGGCTTAATGCAGATCAGAAAGACGCGCGAGGGCGATATCGCGGCCGTCATGGATATCTTCGATACCGCCCGTGCGTTCATGCGCGCGCACGGCAACATGACGCAGTGGCCCGAGGGCTTTCCCTCCAAAGAGATACTTCGCACCGACATCGCGGCCGGTGCCTCTCATGTCTGCTGCGAGGACGGGCGCGTGGTAGCCACGTTCGCCTTGGTGCTCGGTATCGATCCGACCTACGACAAGATCGAGGGTGCATGGCGTTTCGATGCTCCCTATTGCGCCATCCACCGGGTAGCCTCGGACGGCACGGTGCGTGGCGTTTCGAAGGCTGTTTTTGAGTATTGCGGCGAGCGTGCTGATTACCTGCGTATCGATACGCATGCCGACAATGCTCCCATGCAAGGGGCCATCCGTAAGTTCGGCTTTAAGGAGTGCGGCATCATCCACATTGCCGACGGCTCGCCGCGCGTGGCCTTCGATTGGATGCGCGGGGCTTAAAGGCAGGCGCCGTTGCGCGCTGTAGTGCAGTAGGGGAGAGCATGAGATATACCGTTGTTGCCGTGGGCAAGCTCAAGGAACGCTTTTGGAAGGATGCCTGCGCCGAATACGCCAAGCGTCTGGGTGCCTACGGCAAGGTCGATCTGCGCGAGGTTGCAGACATCGATCCGGCAAAGGCTGGCGGTGTCGAGCAGAGCCGTCGTAAGGAAGGCGAGGCGATTCTCGCCGCCGTGCCCGACCGCAGCCATGTGATCTTGCTCGCGATCGACGGCAAGCAGCGTTCGAGTGAAGACTTTTCCGCGCATTTGGATGAGCTCGCACTCCGTGGCAAGAGCGACCTCACGTTTGTTATCGGCGGTTCCGACGGCGTGAGTGCCGATGTGCGTGCGCGTGCCGACGAAACGTTCTCGTTCGGACCCATCACCCTGCCTCATAACCTTGCGCGCGTGGTGCTGCTCGAGCAGGTTTACCGTGCTTGCAAGATCAGCCGCGGCGAGCCTTACCACAAGTAACGAGGGGCGCCGGCGCTCCCCTTATGTCTGGGGCGTTAGCCGATGCCGCGCGGCGTCGTTTTGCTCGTCTTGGCCTTTGCCGCTCACCGAGAGGGTCGCATTGGGAGGAACAGCTCCCCGTATACTTTACGCATTATGAAAAGTTCGCAGCTAGCGGGCTTGTTATGGCGGCTAGCGAGCGTGCCGGGCTGCTGCCTGGCAAAGTATGCGGGAGGAATCATGAGCTTTAAGAAGGTTGTTGTTGCTGGCGGCGGCGTGCTGGGTAGTCAGATTGCGTTCCAGGCGGCCTATTGCGGCTTTGACGTCACCATTTGGCTGAGGAGCGAGGGCAGCATCGGCCGCACGCAGCCCAAGATCGACAAGTTGCTCGAGACCTACCGCGAGGCTATCGAGGGTATGGCCGACGGCAGCGGCCCGTGGTGCGCCGGCATCGCCGATAGCGACAAGCCGCTCGACAAGCAGG
>CAVDZW010000045.1:0-12299 GCA_963613305.1 bacterium
GGCTCATCCCGTAATCGATGCCGACGAGTGCATCGCCTGTGGCGTCTGCGTCGACTCCTGCCCCCAGAGTGTTCTTGAGCTCCAGGACGTCGCGACCGTGACCGATGAGGATTCCTGCATCGCCTGCGGCGTTTGCCAGGACTCCTGCCCGGCCGGCGCGATCACCGAGGTCGTCGACGACTAACAGGCACGCAGCCAAACACTCGGCGTCGAGCGCCAGCAGCAACGAGACCCTGCCCTGCGCAGGGTCTCGTTTTATTTGCCGACCGAAGATCGAGCGCCAGGCGAACTCAACAGTTAGAAAAGGGCCCGCGGAGCGTCTAACTCCGCGGGCCCTATCTGTCGAATTGTCGTTACAGCCTCAAGGCCGTCGCGCTATCCACGACGCTTGGCAAGCGCGCCGAAAGCCATGGCAGCGATGCCGATGAGCGCCGCCACGCTGGCGACTACGAACGAGACGTCGCCCGTACCGGCAAGCTCGGTGGCCCCGGTGGCCACCGTCTTGGTCTCGGTCGTCACGCTCGTCGAGGTACCGCCGTTGTTACCGTCGCCGGGCGTATTGTTGGAGGTGCCGTCGTTGCCGCCATCGGTACCGGGCGTATTGTCGGACGTACCGTCGTCGCCGCCATCGGTACCGGGCGTATTGTCGGACGTACCGTCGTCGCCGTCGCCCGGGTTGGGCGTGGTGTCGTCCTTATCGCCCTTATCCCCGTCGTCCTTGCCGCCGTCGTCCTTGCCGCCGTCGTCCTTGTCGCCGTCGTCTTTGCCGTCGTCTTCCTTGCCGCCGTCGTCGGGATCGGTCTTCGTCTCTTTCCACGAGGCGATGAGCTTAAGGTCGCTCGTAACCGGAGTCTTGAAATCAAACGACTTGCCGTCGAGCATCCAGTCCTCAAAGGTATAGCCCTCGCGCGTGGGGTCGGACTCGGGCCTCGTCGCGCACGAGCCGTACTCGACACTCTGCGAGTCAACCGCGGAGCCCCCGGCCGTGTCGAACGTCACCGTGAACTTCTTGACCTTCCAGCCGGCGTAGACCGTGGTGTCCTCATCGATCTTCTTCGACTCGAACTTGAACTCCCTGGCGCACTCCTTGTCGGCGTACCAGCCGGTAAAGGTATAGCCCTCGCGCGTGGGGTCGGACTCGGGCCTCGTCGCGCACGAGCCGTACTCGACCTTCTGCGCCTCGACCGCGGAGCCCTTACCCGTATCGAACGTCACGTTGTAGGTGTTGATGGTCCACTTGGAATAGATATTGGTATCCTCGGTGATCGCCGCACCGTTGAACAAATACTTGTTGGTGAGCTCAGAGTCGCTGTACCAGTCAACAAAGGTGTACCCCGTCTTCGTGGGATCTTCGGGCTTGCTCAAAGCTTTGCCGTATGTGACCTTATCTGAGCTCAGCACATAATTGCCATCCCAGAACTTGACGTACACGGGACCATGGTCCCAATATGCCTTGAGCGTGATATCCGAAGTCGGTTTAAAGGTTTTGTCGGCCTCTTCCAGATCGCCCTTGGCATCCTCGTAGAACCAACCGGAGAAGGTAAAGCCCTCGTACGTCGCATGCGGTAGGTCGCCAATCGCCTTGCCTACCTCAACCTCACGGTTCTCGGTATTGCCGGAACCGTTATTGAAGTCGAACGTCACGGTATAGGTCTCGGCCCATTTGGCATAGAGCGTGGTGTTTTTCTTGATGGGGCTCGTGGCAAAGTTGAACTTGTCGCCCGTGCACGCCGCATCGGTATACCAGCCCTTAAAGGCATGGCCCTCCCAGGTGGGATTATCGGGAGTGGAGGCATGGCCGCCCTCAACTACCTGCTGGTCGGCGGGAGCATCGCCCGCAGCACCGTTAAGGTCGAACTTCACGGTAAAGACGGTCGGCTCCTTTGCTGACCAGACCGCCACAAGCGACAGGTCGGAGGTGACCTTCTCGTCGAAGCTGTAGGCGTCCACCCCGTTGTACCAGCCAACGAAGTCGTAGCCGTCCTTGGTCGGCGTGCCAGGATCGCTCACCTTGTCGCCGTGGTTAACCTTCTTGTCGGCGATGGTCGTGCTGCCATCCAGCTTGCCGCCGGCAAGATCGAACTTGACCGTATAGGAGTCGACGGTCCAATCGGCATAGAGCGTAAGGTCCTCGGTCACATTCTCAAGGGGGAACGCGGCGCACTCCGTTGCGGTGGCAGAGGCCTTCCAGCCCTTAAAGGTGTAACCGGTCTTGGTCGGGCTCACGGGAGCGTTCTCAACCGAAGAGCCCTTTTCGATCTCAAAGGAGCCGAGGACGGTATCGCCGTCCTTGCAGGTGACGGTCACATATTCGACCTTCTGCTCGTCATCTTGCCACCTGGCCTCAAGCTCAAGGTCGGTGATGATCGCGGTGTCGGCCGTCACCTTGACGTCTTTGCCCTTGATGAACCAGCCCGCAAATTTCTTGCCCTCCATGGTGGGGTTCTCGAGCAACATATCGCCGAGCGTCGAGCCCGACTCAACGTTGCGCGTCTCCGTGGTGTCGCCATTGGAGAACGCGCCGCCGTTGGTATCAAAATTCACCGTGCAGATCTTTTTCGCGGAATTGGCAACGGTGACCGTACCGACAAACGTGACGGAGGTTCCGTCGCTGTTCACGGACAGGTGCCCGCCCGACGAGGTCGCCGAAACGTTCATGCTGCTGAAGATGGTTTGCAGGTTAAAGCTCTTCAACGCGTCGCGATCGACCACGAGCCCCTTTTCGGTTGCCACCGACGTGGGCATGGTGATGGTGTACGTCACGTCCTTGGACTCAACGTAGCCGTCGCTGTCCTTATTCTCATTAACCTGCCTGGTCACGATCGTAAAGGGAGAGTCGTCAGCGGTAAACGCAAACGTGCTGCGAATGCCCTCCGCGTCGTCGAATTGGGCGCTATGCGCATATGCCGCCACTCCGCCCTGCACCGTAGTCAGGGCATCCCAGCCATCGCGATCGGTGACGCCGAGGAACAGCTGCGTCAGCGGCGCCGTATAGTGAGCGCGCGCCACCGTGGTATCGCTGTCCATCGTGATGGTGGCGACTCCGTTCGCATCGGGCGTGACGGTCTTTACCGTGCCGCTCGTCTCGCACGAAACCGTCCAGTAGTCGAGCTTCCACGTATATGTCTGGCCGCCGCTGGTCGTCGTCTTCGGATAGTCGGAGGTCTTGAGCTCAACCTCCGTACCCGACTTGTACTTGTTGATCGGGGATACCGGCGTGGTCTCGTCGGCCCCATATACCTGCAGCTCGTTCTCGGTAGTGGCCGTGGAGAGATAGAGATGGTCACCTTCGCGCACGACCTCGTACCTCAGGTCGTCAGAGAGCACCGCGCTCTTCCACGCGCTGTTGAGGTTGCCCGTTACATACGCAGTGTTGGCGGTGATCCGGCGCTTGCCCGACGAGTAGTCGGAAATGGTGACGCCCACCTTGCTATCGGCGGTAACGGCATCCTGACCCGAGGCGCCGAGCACCTGTTGCTCGCCCTTCATCTCGAGGTTATTCGCAGTGCTCGCGCTCACTGAGCCATCGGCCGCATAGGACACCTTGTTGTTGGCGGAGACGGTCATCTTGCCGGCGAACTGGAAATTGCTGTACTCATCGTTGCCGCAGTAGATACCGCCACCGCCCTTGGTGGCGCTGTTGTCGGTGATGTCGACATTCTTGAGATAGAGCTCATTCATAAAGAAGATGGCGCCGCCATAGCCTTCAGTGCCGCCCTTGCCCGCCGCATTGCTCGTAAACGTTGCGTTAGAGATATGCGTGGTACGGTCGGTTTCGCACGAGAGCATGATCGCGCCGCCGCGATTCCCCGCGGTGTTGTTCGTGAACTCCGTGGTCTTGTCGCCAAAGATTTCGAGCTTGCCGCCACTGTAGTAAGAAGATGCGGGGCGGCCGTCCTCAAACTGGCTCACATAGATCGCGCCGCCGCTCTTGCCCGCGGTGTTGTTCTCGAACTTCATGCCACCCGTGCTGCATTTAAGCGTAGTCTCGTTGCGAGACGTCGAGATTGCGATGGCTCCGCCGTTTGCCGCCGAGCTGTTGCCGCTGATCGTAAGGCCGCCGTCGGGGAAACAATAGAAGGTTCCGTCGCCGTATCCCGCCCTGCAGAAGTTATAGAGGCAACCACCGTCAGAGGCAGCCTTGTTGTTCTGCAGGACCGCACCCGAGCCGAACTTTGTGGTACCGGCGCCGTATTTGAAGATACCGCCGCCGTTGCCGGACTTAGCCTCGTTGTTTGTGAGCACCAGGTCACCAAAGTTGATGTTCTGGTCCACGTTGCCGCCCGCCTGGCTCTGGCCCTGCACGGAGTTATATTGCGCAATGCCGCCGCCGCTCGATGCGGTGTTCTCGCTCACCGTCCACGTGCCGTTGGCCTTAAAGATGTTCTCCGAAAGAATGGGCACGGAGAACAGGACGCCGCCGCCGACGCCGCTCGACGTGTTGTGGCTGATGGTCACGCCATCATTGAAGGTTATCGTGGTATTGGGAGCCTCGGTTGCAGCCTGCTCAAGGCAGATGCCGCCACCGCGCTTGGCGGTGTTGTAACTCACCTCGGTGTTTTCGCCCAGGTCAAATGTGCAGTTGTCGTAAGTGTTAAAGTAAATGCCGCCGCCGTGTTTCACGCAGATGTTATGCGAAACCTTGCTGTGGCCACGAATCGAGAGCGTTGCGGTTAGGGAATCGCTGCCGATGCCGCCGCCATTATCGAGCGCCGTGTTGTAGCTCACTTCGGTATCGGTGAGGGCGGTGTACGAGGCCGACCCCACGCCGCAGTAGATACCACCGGCGTGGCCCTCTGAATGGTTGTAGATCACCTTGCAGCTCTGAAGATGAGTAGTGCCCATGTTGTGGATGGCGCCGCCGTTACGGTTCTGTCCGCCCCAGGTGTCAGTCACGTTGCCCGCGAGCGTCACGCTGGTCGCATAAAGGTACGCGTCCTCCTCGACCGAGATGCCGCCGCCGCACTCGTAATCGTCGTCGGCGCCGCCGGTGATGAGGCCGCCCTTGATGACGTAGGTGCTATCGTCGTTCTTGTTGGCGTTGGCGTCGTATTTCCAGAACTTGCCGCCTTTTCCGTCGTCGATGAGCTTGCCCACGTGCTCGCGCTCAAGCTCCTCCGTGGTGCCGCCATCGATGAGAAGATGCGTTTTTTCGTCCTCGATGCGGATGACGTCGCCGTCGCCGGTACCATAAAACTCGGTATCCGCCGTGGTAAGGTCGCGGTTGATCATGTAGCCATGAAGGTTGAGATGGTAGGTATAGCCGTCATCGAACGAGAGCTGGCCGTAACTCTTGGTGTTCCAGTCCTTGAGGAGGTCGATGGCGACCTCGTCCACGTGGTAGGGATTGTGGGTGGTCGAGATCATGTCATCCACGCAGTCGATAACGTCCTCAACGCTATTGCAGTAGTAGCCGCGGGGATTAGACCCCTCGCAGCTCACATACGCGATGGAACCGGACCCCTGCGTGCCGCTGTAGGCCTCGGCGCAGGTAGGTTGCACCGCCAGCGCCGCAAGCGCAAGCGTGGCGCCGGCAAGCGCGAGCTTCGCGATGCCGCGCACGCCCCGGTGCAGGGCGCCGCAAGACGCTGCATCAGAAGTGGTAGGATGCATTTGATACACGGGTTTTCTCTTCATCAGCAGACACATTCCCCTCGAAAATGAGACACATCGCTCACAGCATTTCTGCATAATCTTCTAAATACTACGCAAATACTCACCATCTACGCAGCGGGTTTGTTAGGAAATATGCCTCTGCACAAATCGCGCATGGGGCTATTTGGAATCGTTGGGGGGGGTCGGACGTCCGGTTTTACGCGCGCACGGCGCCGGCTGTTCGCGCTCGATGGGGCGGCGGGCGCGGGCGCAGGCACTTGATATCCGAGCGCCTGCCGGCGTCGCACGCACCCAAGTGTGAGCGCGTATCACACGGCATTTCCGCGGGCACATCGCGCGCCCGTCCAGAACACTTAGTTATTCCAAGCCGTCCTCATAGGGCAACAGCTCGGCCAAAAAGCCCTTGGCGGCAAGAGCCTGCTCGATCTCGTCGAGCTCTTCGGGCGTGTCGGCCGCGATGCGATGAAAGTGGTAGCCGCTCGTCACGGTCATGAGCGGGTAACTCTTGCCGGTGCGAATGTCCTCGAGATAGCGCTCCACGTCGCGACGGTTGCGGATGTCGAGGTCAGCCGTGATCTTGCCGTACACGCGATGGTTGACCATCACATTGAGCACGGCACCGCCTCGGTCGACGATGGCATTGAGCTCGTCGCCCAGCTCCTCGACCCCGTGACGTACCTTGACCAGGCGCGTGGGCACGTTGGGGGCACCCGCCCCCTCCTGCAGTACGTATCCGCGGCTGGTGGCCACCACGTCGTGGCCGTCCGCACGCAAGAGCGCGATGTCCTGCACCACGACCTGACGGCTCACGCCCACGGCCTTGGCGAGCGCGCTGCCCGAGATAGGAGCCTGCGCGGCACGCAGCGTTTTGATGATGTTGTCCCTGCGCTCGTTCCCCGTCATCTGTACCACGCCTCCCGGCCTCGTCTACGCTCGTCGCCGATTGCCCTTGTGCGCAATCGCGGCCTCTCGGCCCTTGTTGCTTTGCCGCGCCCCTGCAGCTATCTTGCCCGCCAGCGGAATCTTATCGCGGCCTCGCTATGCGCCGCATTCCCGGAGCGTTCGCCCCCCGGTCTCGCCAGCAAGACGCGGCGCTTCCGTGCTCCGCGAACCCTAGCCCTCGTCGAGCATCTTGAGGTGCTTGAGCGAAAGATCGAGAATCGGCGCGGAGTGCGTGAGCGCGCCCGAGCTGATGTAGTCGACGCCCAGGTCGGCAAGCGCGCGGATGTTGCTCGCGTCCACGTTGCCCGAGACCTCGGTCTTGGCACGCCCGGCAATAAGCTCGATTGCCTCCGCCATCTGGTCGTGATCCATGTTGTCGAGCATGACGATGTCGGCGCCCGCCTCAACGGCCTCGCGCACCATCTGCAGGTTCTCGCACTCCACCTCGACCGTTGCGGTAAACGAGGCATGGGCACGCGCGGCAGCCACGGCCGCGGCAACGCCGCCGGCGGCATCGATGTGATTGTCCTTGAGCATAACGGCGGTCGAAAGGTTGTAGCGGTGGTTGCGTCCGCCGCCCACGGCCACGGCTGCCTTCTCGAACACGCGCATGCCCGGCGCGGTCTTGCGCGTGTCGACGAGCACGGTATCGGTGCCCGCAAGCGCTGCCGCCATGTTGTGCGTATAGGTGGCGATACCGCTCATGCGCTGCAGGTAGTTGAGGGCCACGCGCTCGCCCGAGAGCAGCACGCGGGCGTCGCCGCGCACCCAAGCAATGCGCTGCCCGGCGGCCACGACGCCACCGTCCTCGACCTCGGTCTCGACCTTGGTGGCCGGATCGAGCAGCTCAAAGGTGCGGGCGAACACGTCGAGCCCCGCGATGATGCCGTCGGCCTTGGCGATGAGCTGCACCTCGGCCGCGCGCGGGCCGGGGCACACGGAGGCCGTACTGATGTCCTCGAACGTGATGTCCTCGCGCAGGGCCTGCAGAATCAGGTCGTCGGCAACGAGCTTGAACGTGATGGGATCCATGGGTTAGGCCTCCTTAGCCGGGGCAAAAGTATGAGCTTGGGGATTGGGTTCGGTTGCGGCGAAGCTGGATGCCGGTTGCGATGTGTCCGCCGCTTGGGTTTCCGTCGCTGACTGTTGAGCGGCCTTGGAACCCGTCGGCTGCGACGGTTCGATCTTATCGACATCAAGCGGCGCCTCGCCAAAACACACGGACCCTGCGCATGCCGTGCCGCGGGCCTCACAAAGCCCGTCAATCGCCAAGGCATCAGACGGTTTGCCCTCGGTCCCAGCGACCGAGCCCGGCCACACGCGATGCAACCCGTCGAGCGCCGGCTCGCCCGCCAGCTCAACCGGGGCCGACGCGCCCGCGACCATGGTGTATGCCGCGCGCCGCGCCCACACGAGCGACTCGAGCAGGCTGTTCGATGCCAAGCGGTTCTTGCCATGAACGCCGTTGCAAGCGGTCTCGCCCGCGGCAAAAAGCCCGGGCAAGCTCGTGCGCCCGTCGCGATCGACACGCACCCCGCCCATAAAGTAATGCTGCGTGGGCACCACGGGGATGGGCTCATCAAGAATGTCGCGCCCGTCCTCCAGGCAGCGCGCACGGATGTTCGCAAAATGCCCGGCCGCAACCTCGCGCGGTACCGGCTCAAAGCTCAGCCACTCATGCTCGCTGCCGTCTTGCTTCATCTGCTCGCGAATGGCTGCGGCCACCACGTCGCGCGGCTGCAGCTCGTCGCAAAAGCGCTCACCCGCTGCATTGAGCAGGACCGCGCCCTCGCCACGACAGCTCTCCGAAATAAGAAACGTGCGACCCGGCTGCGGAGAATGCAGTCCCGTGGGGTGGATCTGCACGCAGTCGAGGTCCTCGAGCTCAATGCCGCGCTTCGAGGCAATGTAGCAGGCGTCGCCCGTGAGCTGTGGAAAGTTGGTTGAATGGTCGTACACGCCGCCGATGCCGCCCGTGGCCCAGAGCGTATGCGCCGCGCGAATCTCAAATGTTGCGGCAGTGCCCGTATCGGCGCCCTCGCCTGCACCCGCAAGCTCATCGGCCGGCGCGGTGTCCTCGCCCGCGGTCACCGCGCGCGCCACCAGGCCCGTGCAGATGTCGTCCTCCCCGAGGATATCGACCATGGCCACGTGCTCAAAAATGCGCACGTTGGGAAGCTCCTCAACCGCGGCAAGCAGCTTGGAGGTGATTTCTTTGCCCGTGATGTCGGCATGGTAGGCAATGCGCGGCCGGGCGTGCGCCCCCTCGCGCGTAAAGTCGAGTTCACCCGTCTCCGTGCGCTCAAAGTCGACGCCAAGCGCCAAAAGGTCATTCACCACCGAACGGCTCGAGCGAATCATGATGTCGACGCTCTCACGGCGATTGGCCGCATGCCCCGCGCGCAGCGTGTCGGCAAAGAACGACTCATAATCGTCGGCGCAGGGCAGCACGCAGATACCGCCCTGCGCGAGCATCGAATCGCACTCGTCGATGGCGCCCTTGCTGAGCATCACGACATCCGTGCCCGCCGGCAGGTTGAGCGCGGCATAGAGACCCGCCACGCCGCAGCCCGCGATCACCACGTCGCAGGCCATATTCTGAGGGGCCTCCCCCGCCATATCTACAGGTTGCATGAGCGCCCCCCTACCGCGCCGCGTACTCGAGCATGCGGTCGAGGGTGAGCTTGGCCTGCTCCGCGGCCTCGTCCGTCACGCCGATCTCGACCTCGCCCACGCCCGTCTCGAGGCAGCGCACGAGCTTCTCGAGCGTAATCATGTCCATGTTCACGCAGGTAGGACGCGTGGCCGGAAAAAAGAATCGCTTGTTGGTACCCGCGCAGCGGCGCTCGAGTTCAAAGAGCACGCCGGCGACCGTCACGATGATGAACTCACTCGCGTCGGACTCCTCGGCAAACTTGATGATACCGGCGGTGGAGCCGATGTAGTCGGCCTCGGCCAGCACGTCGGCCTTGCACTCGGGATGCGCGAGCACGAGAGCGTCGGGGTGCGCCTCCTCGGCGGCCTCGATTTGCTCGACGGTGATCACGTGGTGGCGCGGACAGTAGCCGTTGTTGAGGATCACGTGCTTGCTCGGCACCTGCTCGGCCACAAAGCGGCCGAGGTTCTGGTCGGGAATGAACAGGATGTGCTGCTGGGGCAGCTCACTCACGATCTTGACGGCGTTGGAGCTCGTGACGCACACATCGCTCCAGCTCTTGATCTCGACGGTGGAGTTTACGTAGCAGACCACGGCGAGGTCGTCGCCGTACTCAGCGCGCGCGGCGTCGACCGTCTCGCGCTTGACCATATGCGCCATGGGGCAGTCGGCGCCCGGCTCGGGCAAAAGCACGGTCTTTTGGGGGTTGAGGAGCTTGGCGCTCTCGCCCATGAACTCGACGCCGCAGAGGACGATGGTCTGCTGCGGCAGGCTCTTGGCGAGTTTGGCGAGATAGAAGGAGTCGCCCACGTAGTCGGCCACGGCCTGAACCTCGGGGGCCACGTAGTAGTGCGCGAGCACCACGGCATCGCGCTCCATCTTGAGGCGGTCGATGGCCTCGAGCAGCTCAATTGGCACGAGCTTTGCGCGCTCCGTGGCCGTCGTCGCCGAGGCGAGGCCCTCCTCGATATCGCGCGCTAGCTCCTCGGCACTCATATCTCGAGCGCCCGATGCGCCCCCGCTCGCCTGCATAGCCGTGAACATGGTGGCCCCTCTCGAATAGGCGATGTCTTGGGGGCACAGTATGGCACTTGTCTTGTCAGGTGACAAGACAGCTGTAAAGTCTGCTGTAAATACGCTGGAAAGCGTTGATTCGCAACTTCATCCGAACACCCCTCATGTTCAGCCGAACATGTCCCGATGAGTATGGGAATCCGATACCCTGAGGGCCGGGCCGGCCGGCCCCGATAGATCGAAGGACGGCATGTCCGGGAAGAGCAGGAGCAAGGGCGGCCCGAGGGCGTACGCGAGGCTCACGAGGCACGAGAGGGACACGATCCAGAGGATGCTCGAGCGGCGGAGGACAATGCGTGCGACGGCACGGGCGCGGAGCAGGCGCCGCGCGCACGAGGCGATCGAAAGCAGCGCAAGGCAAGGCGGACCAAGCGCCTGACAAGTTCAAGGCAGGGCAGACCGTGCGGCCCCGGTCTTAAGGGCTAGTACGGCGCGGCCGCCGGCTTGATCTGCTTGAGGTAGGCCCACATGCGCTGCTTCTCGGCCTTGTCGGAAAGAGCCGCCTCAAAGCCGTCGAGCGCGAGCACGCGGCGGCCGAGCACATGGGCCACAAGGCCGGGCTTGAGCATGGCGGTGTCGAAGTCCTCGATCGCCACGAGGGCGTCGGCGTAGCACTCGCGCAAGAGGTCGCGCGCGGTATTGTCGAGCACCACCACGGCCTCGGGGTCGAGCGCCTCGAGCGCCTCGCGGAACAGGTCGAGCGTGAGCGGCTCGCCATCCGTTGTGGAGCAGGCGAGGCCGCAAAAGTCCTCCGGGGCAAAGCCGAGTTTTGAGAGGCACGCGCGCAGGGCCGTGCCATCCGCGCCGGCCATGAGCTCGCCGCCGGCGCGCTCCGCCTCGTTAAGCTCGCCTTTTACCAGCACGATCGGCGAGGTCGCGGTGCCGACGATGCGCACGCCGCGCTCCTCGAGCGACGCGATCTGGACCTTGGCGGCATCGACCAGTGCTTGTTTTTTCTCGGAGCTCGGAACGGGCATCAGCTCTCCAATCTTTTGCGCCCAACCATTCTACCCCGCCGCTGCAAGCCAAAGCGCCGGGTGGGTATAAGCCGTTGCGGAATCTAAGACCCCCGCGCAGGTTTGCGCGCATGCGATGGGAGCAACCATGGCCGATATCAAAGAAGCAACCACCGAGACCTTTGCCGAGATCACCTCGGGCGCCACGCCGACGCTCGTCGATTTTTGGGCCCCGTGGTGCGGTCCCTGCCGCGCGCTCTCGCCCATCGTAGATGAGGTCGCCGACGAGCTGGCCGACCGCGTGAACGTGGCCAAGTGCAACGTGGACGACAACGAAGAGATCGCCATGAAGTACGGCGTGATGTCGATCCCCACGCTGATCCTGTTCCGCGAGGGCAAGGAAGTCGCGCGCACCATCGGCGCCATGCCCAAGGCGCAGCTCAAGGCCGAGATCGAGAAGAACCTGTAGGTCGCGGCTGAGGCGCGCGGGTGCGCCGGTTTAGCATCCGTGCTCGCCAGCCTCGCCCATGCATATTTGCAACCACAAGGACGTGCCAGCCGGTGCGTCCTTTTCTTTTTAATGGAAGGGTGCATTCGAGGGGCCGGCAAGGTCGTCCTTGCAGCTCACCCCCGCGCTCCGCTTGGCAATTGAGGCCTCCGCTTTCGTTCAGCGCGCCCACTCCAGACGACGGCGCGGCCGACCTTGCGGCTCGCCCCCGTGTTCCGCTTGGCAATCGGCCCCCTCCCCCCACTCCGCAGACCCCGCACCGAGTAACGCCGCGACCCACCCTCCGACCGGCTCGTCGGCCAAGGCAATTCTTTGCCGGTCGGTAACGGGCGCGTATGCGGAACCGCTAGCGCAAGCGGGCGATATACTGTGAGCATTTGCAACCCCGCCCCGAGGAGGACCCTATGCACGACGTTGGAATGAACATGGGACAGCTCGCCATGAGCGTCAAGCAGGTCGACGACACCATCGAGCTCGCGCACGACTGGAGCCACCATCTGCTGCACGCCACCGAGAACTTCGATATGGAGCGCATCGGCACCAAGCT
>CAVDZW010000046.1:0-2598 GCA_963613305.1 bacterium
ATGGTGCCCCCAGCGGGATTCGAACCCGCGATATCCACCTTGAAAGGGTGGCGTCCTAGGCCGCTAGACGATGGGGACAGCGCGGAAAAGTATAGCAGAAGAAAACCTTTGATGCGGGACGGTCTGCGAGAGCCTATTCGAGTTGCCGGAGTATTGCCGAACGTAACGGAGAATTTAGGCCCCGACATTACAGGGGGATTTCTTGGCAGCATGCCTAACAAAATCATTTTTGCTATCAAAAAACCTAACGTAAAGCGCAAGATATTGGCGCGCTAAAACAATTATATTGCGCTCCCTTAATTGAGCTTCGGATGCAATTTATTACTCTGCATCTTTATGAAACACCCTGCTATATGGCGTAAAATTGCAAAATGCTTCCATCGGTTAATTGAAGTGCTTTATTATTATAAAAGCCACAGGAGGGCCTCGGGAGACGCACAGGGCCCTCTTTGATTTGAGAAGGGGGCAACGATGCCGGGCCATGGGCGCGCAAGCGTGGGAGACATGAATCGAGTTGAGATCGCTATCCTTCTGCGCGTATCACGAGATGAGCATACCGACGATGGCTGCACGCATCTGACCGGAGCCGAGCTTGCAAGGGCAATCGGCGTGAGCGGTTACCGCACTAAGGCAGCCGTCCTGCGCCTGGTCGAGTCGGGTGAGCTCGAGAGCAGGTCGTGCTTTAACGAGGACGGGGGTCAGCTGGCCAACGCGCTTGCCATCACCGACCTCGGCAAGTACCGATTGGATAAACTGCTCGGACCGTGCTAAACGCGCAAAACAGAAGGCGCTCGGGATAGATATGGTATCCCGAGCGCCTTTTGCTATTTCGAGGGGAGAAGCTTCATCGCCGCATCGTGCGCCGCATGCTCGTAGGAGTCGTCGAGCGGGGTGAGCGGCAGGAGCGCCTGAGCATCGGTCTCGTGGCGCCGCTCGAGCGCTTGTGTGATGAGCCAGTCGGTGAGTGCGGGGTTTTTGGGGCAGGCCGGGCCGTGTAGATACGTGCCGACAACACCCTTGTAGAGCACGCCCTCGTGCCCGTCGTTGTCGTTGTTGCCGGTGCCGGCCACGACCGAGCGCCCGAGAGGCGAGGCGCCGCCGCCGAGCAGCGTTCGGCCGCCATGGTTCTCAAAGCCCACGAACGCCTCGGCATCGAGCTTGGTCTCGACGGCCACGTTGCCAATCATGCGGCCCTTGCCGCGCACGGTCTCGACATCAATGACGCCGAGGCCCTCGAGCTTCTCGTCGCCCATGTAATAGGAGTGCCCGAGCAGCTGGTAGCTGCCGCAGATCGCGAGTACCACGCCACCGTCTTCCACATAGGCGCTCATCTTCTCGCGCTGGGCCAGGAGCTCGCCCGCAACGGCGAGCTGGTCGCGGTCGGCGCCGCCGCCCATCATCACGATGTCGGCATCGGAGAGATCGAGCGTATCGCCCATCTTGACCTCATCGACGCGCGCGGGGATGCCGCGCCAGGCGCAGCGGCGCTCGAGTGCGATGACGTTGCCGCCGTCGGCATAGAGGTTGAGGGCATCGGGGTAGAGATGCACGATGCGCAGGGGGCGCTCAAGTGCAAGCGGCTTCGCGGGCGCCGCGGGTACGCCGGAGCCGTCGGCCACGTCGACATGGGCGGCATCCTGCGGCAGGCCTTTTTCGGAAAGGCCTTTGAGCTCCTGCACGAGCGGCGGGAACGCCGTGTAGTTCGCAACGGCAAAAAGGGTCTCTTCGGCGGCCTTGTTGCCGAGCGCGGCGAGCGCGGGTGCAATTCCCTCGATAATCGTGGAGTCGATGCCGGCGTACTTAAGGCGCACCTGCATGTCGTGCGAGCGCGTGCCGCCGGCAAAGGCGATGAGCCCCGGGGTATCGGCCAGGCGCTCGAAGTCGACATCGTAGATCCACGAGACGTCGTGTCCGTCGGCGTCGTTGTCGTTGAGGAAGAACGCGCACAGGCGCCCGCCCGCGGTCTTGATGGACTGGATCTGCCGGTCAAAGCCCACGGGGTTCTTGGCGAGGTTCGAAACCACTTCGCGCCCGGCAACGCGCCAGCTCTCCATGCGTCCTCCCGCGGGCACGTAGGAATCGAGTGCGCTCTGGAACCTGGCAGGGTCTGCACCCATCTGCGTGGCGGCAAAGAACGCGGCCGCCACGTTGTAGACCATGTAGAGTCCGTTGTACTTGGTCGAGAGATGCGTGGTCTCAACGGCCTTGGGCGCACCAGGTTCCGTGGTAAGGTCAAAGATGTAGCCACCGCAGTCGAGATGCACGTTGGCGGTGCGGCAGGTGAGTTCCGGGCGCCCCCAGCCGCAGCTCGGGCACCGATAGGCCCCGAGCTGCCCGTACTGCACATAGGCGTAGTCGAGTGGCGCATTGCACTGGGCGCAAAAACGCGAGTCGGAGATGCGGCCGGTCTCGGTGCCCGTCTTGCCGTCGATGCCAAAGGGGATACGGCGGTTGGGAACGCGGTCGGCAATCGAGGCGCAAAGCGGGTCATCGGCGTTGAAGATGAGGGTGGTCGCGGGCGAGGCCTTGAGCGCCTCGACGATCACGTCCTGCGTGTGGTCGATCTCGCCGTAGCGGTCGAGCTGGTCGCGGAAGAGA
>CAVDZW010000047.1:0-1325 GCA_963613305.1 bacterium
CTGCGGCGGGCAAGCTCCTGGCCGCCGTGGTGGCGGTGGCGATTGCCGTGCTCGTCGTCGGCATCGTGCTCTCGTCCTCGGGCGTCTTTGCCGCTACCGATATCCAGATCAAAAGCAGCGAGCATGTGAGCAAAAAGGACGCCAGCGCCCTTATCAACGTGCCCGAGGGCACCTCGCTTCTCAATGTCGACGAGGCCAAAATCGGCGAGGGTCTTGAGCAGAATCCCTGGGTCGATGGTGTGGCGGTCGAGAAGCGCTACCCGCATACGTTGATCGTGACGCCGTCCGAAAAGAAGGTCGCGGCCATCGTCTATCTCTCGTCCGAGGACCTGGCGTGGGCTGTCAGCGAGGACCGCACCTGGATTGCGCCTGTCACGCTGTCGGTCACGGTCGATAAAAAGGGGAACCTGACCGAGCTCGACACGACGGGTACCGAGACCTCGAGCTCCTCTTCGAACGCGAGCACGGATTCCGAGAACACCTCGGCGGACGGCTCCTCAGCTGACTCAGGCGAATCTTCCTCAAGCGATGCTTCCGCCGCTACCTCTGTTGACGGCTCAGGCTCGTCTTCGGATGGAACGTCGTCCGACGTAGCCTCGGCTGCAGATGACGACGAATCCGATGTTGCGAGTACCGCCGAGGACGGCTCCCAGGTGCTCACGGGCCGCTCCGCCGCGCGCGCCATTGCCAAGCACTACGGGGCACTCTTGCTCACGGACGTCCCGAGCGACATCAAGCCCGTCTCGGGCAAGACGGTTTCCTCGCGCGTGGTGAGCGCCGGGCTCGATTACGCGGCCGGTTTTTCCGAGAGCTTCCGTGCCAAGATCAAGGAGATGTCGATCGCCTCGCGCGAGGCAATCTCGTGCACGCTCACCTCGGGTGTCGAGATCTCGCTCGGCGCCCCCTCTGAGATCAGCAAAAAGGAGCGCGTGGTCACGCAGCTGCTCGAGCAGGAGAAGGGCGTCACCTACGTTAACGTGCGCACTCCGGGCAGCTACACCTACCGTAGCGTCTCGGGCTCATAGGCGCTCTTGGGCATTTATCTGCATGGCCCGTGCGCGCTTCGGGTCCTGGCCTGTTGATTGAACGGAAAGTTCTCCACGCTTGCGGGTTTTAATTGACGCGAGCGGGGATAATATGCAAACATAACGCGGTTTACCTTTGCATTTACTTTCAAGTTGAGGGTTAACGTTTAAAGGCACGAGCCCAGTTTTCGCATTACCTATGTTCGGAGGACCGACATGCACGAGACCGAGATCAACAACTATCTTGCCGTAATCAAGGTGGTCGGCGTCGGCGGCGGCGGCACGAACGCCGTCAACCGC
>CAVDZW010000047.1:1335-5891 GCA_963613305.1 bacterium
GTGTTTCTCTCGTGCGCCACCTGCTACGTTGCGGTGAAGCCCTCAGGCCTACATTGACACTGGTTATCATGCGTGCGAAGATAAAATGATGTGAGAGCTATCTAACTGTAAAGTTTAACTTTATGGTTTTACAGACTACGGAGGTCAGGATGTACGGACAGGGCGACGCCACGAACAACTACATGGCCGTAATAAAAGTCGTTGGCGTGGGCGGCGGCGGATCCAACGCAGTGAACCGCATGATTGCCTCGGGCGTCCAGGGCGTTGAGTTCGTGACCGTCAACACCGATGCCCAGGCCCTGCTGAACTCCGACGCCGAGACCAAGGTCCACATCGGCACCGACCTCACCAAGGGTCTGGGCGCCGGCGCCAAGCCCGAGGTGGGCCGTTCTGCCGCCGAGGAGTCCCGCGACCAGATCAAGGCAGCCCTGGAGGGCGCCGACATGGTCTTCGTCACCGCCGGCGAGGGCGGCGGCACCGGCACCGGCGCGGCCCCGATCGTTGCCGACATTGCCATGAACGAGGTCGGCGCGCTCACTGTTGCCGTCGTGACCAAGCCCTTCACCTTCGAGGGCCGCAAGCGCAAGAAGTCGGCCGACGACGGCATCAAGACGCTCTCCGATTGCGTCGACACCATGATCGTCATCCCTAACGACAAGCTGCTCGACATCGCCGAGAAGAAGACCACCATGCTCGAGGCCTTCGCCACGGCGGACGGTGTGCTCTCGCAGGGCACCCAGGGCATCACGGACCTCATCACCGTGCCGGGCATCATCAACCTCGACTTCGCAGACGTCAAGACCATCATGAAGCAGGCCGGCACCGCCATGATGGGCATCGGCACCGCCTCGGGCGACACCCGTGCCGTCGACGCCGCCCAGCAGGCCATCTCGAGCCGTCTGCTCGAGAGCTCCATCGATGGCGCCACCCGCGTGCTCCTCTCCATCGCCGGCTCCAAGGACCTCGGCATCCAGGAGATCAACGATGCTGCCGACCTCGTCGCCAACGCCGTTGACCCCGAGGCCAACATCATCTTCGGTACCGTCGTCGACGAGTCGCTTGGCGATCAGGTGCGCATCACCGTTATCGCCACCGGCTTCTCCGACGCTAACGTCAACCGTCAGGACGAGCTCTTTACCCGTTCGCACGAGGCTCCCAAGACGAGCGAGCCCGCGAGCGCTCAGGCCGCCTCTTCGGCCCAGGCTGCTCCGACCCGCAAGGTCGGTGGTTCCGATCTTCCGAACTTCGGTAACGAGCAGTTCGAGCTTCCTGACTTCCTCAAACGAGGCTCCTTCTAGTCCGCACGCGAACGTTCGCATCCGCTGACGCGGTTTATGTGGCCCCTCATGCGCGCCCCCGTTGCGCATGAGGGGCCTGTTGCATACAGAACAGGAGGACCACCCCATGGCCGCAAAACTTGTCACATTGCCCGGAGGGCTCCAGCGTGTCGATCACGACGGGGTCGTCTTGGTCGAGCGCCGCGACACCCGGGTCGCCTTTGGTTTTACCGAGCGTACGGGCGGGGTTTCCGATGAGCCTTACGCCTCGCTCAATCTCGGGAGCCATGTGGGCGACGACCCGTTTGCGGTGGAGGAGAACCGCCGTCGCGCTCTCGACGCGCTCGGTGTTGCTCCCGAGGATGCCGATAATCTGCTCGTGCCCAACCAGGTGCACGGCGACCATGTGGTGACGGTGCGCGAGAGCGGGGCCGATTACCTCGAAAGCGTTCGCGAGGAGCTCTCTGAGGGCGCCGACGCGATCGTTTGCTGCGTGCCGCATGTGCCCGTCATGCTTTGCTTTGCTGATTGCGTGCCGGTGGTCATTACGTGCTCGGGTGGCTTTGCCATCGCGCATTCGGGCTGGAAGGGCACGCTTGCTGGAATATCCGGCAAGACCGTGCGTGCTCTTGCCGAGGCCACGGGCGTCGCGCCGCGCGAGATGAAGGCGTTTATCGGCCCCCATATCCTTGGGGACGAATATGAAGTGTCGCAAGACCTCGTGAAGACGTTCTCGTTACAATTTGCTAACATAGATGGGTCTGGCTCGCGGCTCTTGGACTTGTCGTGCGCCATCCGTCAGTCGCTTGAAGAAGATGGGGTTCTTCCGTGCGAGATATACGATCCAGGTCTCTCGACCATGCGTCTGGGCGACCGCTTCTACTCCTACCGTCGCGAGGCGGGCACGTGCGGTCGTCATGCCGCCGTTGGCGTCATGCTCTGACGAGCGCGCTCTGCCTGGTCTTGGCCTTTAGCCTCACGTTCGGACTCACCGCCTGCTCGGGCGGATCCTCTGCATCAAAATCCATCACCGTTGCGGGTTCGACTACCTGCCTTCCCATCGCCGAGATCGCGAGCGAGGGCTTTAAGGAAGAGACCGGCACCGACGTGCTCGTCTCGGGCCTCGGCTCTTCTGCCGGCATCGAGGCCGTGAGCAACGGCACCGCCGACATCGCTTCCTCGAGCCGCGAGCTTAACTCCGATGAGGAGGATCTCGGGCTCACGCCCATCGTTATCGCGCACGACGGCATCTCCGTCATCGTGAACGAGGACAACCCGGTCGACAACCTCTCGATCGAGCAGTTGCGCGACATCTATTCCGGAAAGATCACCAATTGGAAAGAAGTCGGCGGCGAGGACCTCAAGATCCAGATCGTCAACCGCGACGAGGCCTCGGGCACGCGTGAGGCGTTCAAGACCATCGTCATGGACGGCACTTCGTTCGACCGTCGTGCCACGGTGCTCCCGGGCACCGGCCAGGTGCGCGATGTCGTGAGCCGTTCGCGCGGCGCCATCGGCTACATCTCCATGGGTTTTGTTGAGTCGGCCAACGCGTCGACGAGCGTCAAAGCGCTCTCGGTGAACCACGTGGAGGCCACCGAGAAGACGGTCGCGAGCGGCGGGTACCCCATCTCGCGTGACCTGTACTTCTTCGTTAAGGGCACGCCGAGCGCCGAGGCGCAGGCCTACATCGATTACGTGCGTTCCGAGAAGATGGACGATCAGATCCGCGAGGCGGGCTTTATCCCCGTCGACCACACGAGCGAGGGGGAGGAGTAGCGCATGTCCGAGAACACCGAACAGCACGCGCCCGAGGGCACGACGGCTGGATCCCACGTTTCCAAAAAGCGCGACCTCGCGCTCGTATCGCACAGCACCTACGTCAAGGAGAAGGCGCTCCAGTATCTCTTTTTTGCCTGCGCCTTCTTGGCCGTGGTGACGGTTATCCTGATCTTTGTCTTTACCACTGCATCGGCCTCCCCGGTCTTTACCGAGATCGGTCTCGGCGAGTTCTTCAGCTTTGACTGGGCGCCGAGCGAGGGCCACTACGGCATTCTCTCGCTCCTTACGGGCTCCGGCCTCGTGACCATCGGTGCGCTCGTCATGGGCGTGCCCCTCGGCGTGGGCACTGCCGTCTACCTCGTCGAAATCGCGAGCAAGCGCGTGCGCAAGATCATCAGCCCGTGCGTCGACCTGCTTGCCGGTATCCCCTCGATCATTTATGGCTTCTTTGGCATGGTTATCCTGCGCCCCTTTGTGGCCCAGATCACCGGTGGCCTCGGCTTCGGCGCGCTCACGGCCTGGTTCGTGCTCGCCATCATGATCGTGCCCACTATCACCACGCTCTCAATCGACGCGCTCAACTCTATCCCGATGGGTATCCGCGAGGCGAGCTATGCCATGGGCGCCACCAAGTGGCAGACCATCTACAAGGTCGTGCTCCCGGCCGCCAAGCTCGGCATCGTCGACGCCATCGTGCTCGGCATGGGCCGCGCCATCGGTGAGACCATGGCCGTGCTCATGGTCGTCGGCAACGCGCCCGTCGTTCCCGACTCCATCGCGAGCCCCATCTCGACCCTCACGAGCCAGATCGCGCTCGACATGAGCTACTCGAGCGGCCTTCACCGTTCTGCGCTCTTCGGCATGGGCGTCGTGCTCTTCATCATCTCCGCCGCGCTCGTGGGCATCGTGCGCCTGATCTCGAAGAAGGGGGAGTAGCCCATGGCCGAGACCCAGCAGGGCGAGCTTAGCTCGCGCGAGCGCATCAAGCGCGCCCTTTCGCACAAAAAAGAGGGACGCATCGGCAAGGACCTCACCAACAAGATCATGCTCGGCATGTTTCGTCTGGCCGCCTATATCACGACGCTCGTGCTTATCGCGATCATCGCGTACGTGGTCGTGAACGGTCTGCCGCATATCTCGCTCGACTTCATCTTTGGCTGGCCGCACGGCGTGAACGCCGAGGGCGGCATCTGGCCGACCATCGTCTCGACTCTCTACGTGACGGCGCTCGCTATGCTGATTTGCACGCCCATCGCCATCCTTGCTGCGGTCTACCTGGCCGAGTATGCCAAGCAGGGCAAGCTCGTCGAGGTCATCCGCTATGCTGCCGACACACTCGCCTCGGTGCCCTCCATCGTTATGGGCCTCTTTGGCTACGCGCTCTTTGTCGAGGCCATGGGCCTCGGCCTTTCCATGGTCTCTGCTGCCATGGCGCTCGCGCTTCTCATGCTGCCGATCGTCATGCGCACCACCGAGGAGGCCATCCGCGCCGTTCCG
>CAVDZW010000048.1:0-6633 GCA_963613305.1 bacterium
ACGTCGTCCCCATGGCGCCCAAGCGCACGCTCGTGACCGGCTGCAACGGCCAGCTCGGCCGCGCCGTCCGCAAGCTCGCCGAGGAGACCGGCCGCGTTGCCACCTTTGACTTCTGTGACATCGACACCTTCGATATGTCGGACGCGTCCGCCTATTCCAAATACGACTGGTCGCTCTACGGCACCGTCATCAACTGCGGCGCCTACACCGCGGTCGACCGCGCCGAGACCCCCGAGGGCCGCGTGACCTGCTGGGCCGCCAACGCCACCGGCCCGGCGCTGCTCGCCCGCACCTGCGCCGAGCACGGCATCACCCTCGTGCACGTCTCCAGCGACTACGTCTTCGACGGCACCGCCGAGCTCCACACCGAGGACGAGGCCCTGAGCCCCGTCAGTGTCTACGGCCAGTCCAAGGCCGCCGGCGACCTGGCCGTTGCAGGTGCGCCCAAGCACTACATCATGCGCAGCTCCTGGGTTATCGGCGATGGCAACAACTTTGCTAAGACCATGTGCATGCTCAGCGATAAGGTTGCTGCGGGCGACCTACCGCAGGTCACCGTGGTCGACGACCAACTGGGCCGCCTGACCTTTACCGACCAGATGGCCAAGGCCATTTTCCATGTGCTCGACGCCCAGGCCCCTTACGGCGTCTACAACATGACCGGATCCGGCGCCATCAAGAGCTGGGCCGACATCGCCCGCGCATGCTTTGAGGCCAAGAACGGCAACGGCGACAAAGTCGTGCCCGTCTCGACCGCCGACTACTACGCGAGCGCCGAGGGCCCCATCGCCCCGCGCCCGCGATACAGCACGCTCGACCTCTCCAAGCTCGAGGGCGCGGGCTTTGCCCCGCGCGATTGGGAAGAGGAGCTTGCCGAGTACCTGCGCGGTCTTTGCGCCTAGCCGATAGATAGGGGAGAGCAGTGGGACGTCCGCTCGACATTGCACGCCGCATGTACCACGGAACGAGAGTCCTTGCCGGGCTCGAGGAGGTTCCCGAGCACGTGCTAAACCCGTTCCCAATCGATGCGTGGACCGACTCGGGCTATGAGGCCTGGTTCAAGCGCCATAAAGCGACGGAGGCCGAGCTGTTGCTTCAGCGCACGGCCGCAACGTCGTTTGAGCTGCAGCCGAAGTTCAGCTTTATCGTTCCGCTGTACAAGACCCCGTTGCCCTATCTGGCCGTTATGGCCGATTCGGTGCGCAACCAAACTTACGGCAACCTTGAGCTCGTGCTCATCAACGCTTCGCCCGAGATGGCTGAGCTCAAGGAGGCTGTGAACGCGCTTGCCGCACTTGACGAGCGCGTGCGCGTGGTCGAGGTCGCCGAGAACCTCGGTATCACCGAGAACACCAACGCCGGCCTTGCCGAGGCCACGGGCGACTTCTGCTGCTTCCTCGATCACGACGACTTTATTGAGCCCGATCTGCTTTTTGAGTACGTAAAGGCCATTAACGAGCAGTCGGATATCGACGTGCTCTACTGCGACGAGGACCTTGTTGAGGAGGGTGCCCGCGGCACGTTCAAGCATCTGCATCCGCTGTTTAAGCCACAGATCACGCCCGAGCTCCTGCTCTGCAAGAACAGCGTGGTGCACCTCATGACGGTGCGTCGCGAACTGCTCGATCGCATGCCGCGTCCTACTTGCACTTTCGATGGCGCTCAGGATTACAACATGATTCTCTGGTGCTCGGGTGCCGCGCGTCGCGTGCACGGCGTGCAGAAGGTGCTCTATCACTGGCGCATCAGCGCCGAGTCCACGGCGGCCAACCCCGATGCCAAGCCCTACAGCCAAAAGTCGTATCGCTTGGCCGCGAACGGTGAGCTTGCGCGCCGTGGCGGAGCGGGACGCATCGTCTCGTCGGGCATCGTCAATGTGCACAACGTGTGGTTCAAGCCGGCTGACGCGCCGACTGCGAGCGTGATCGTTGATTGTGAGCCCTGGGCCGAGGAGCCTGCTGCCGAGGGCGCGTGCCCGTTCAACACCATCGACCGCTTTGTGGAGTTCTTTGAGCAGAACAACTCGCTTGCGGGCACTGAGGTTGTGCTTGTCAACGCTGGCAGCGCTCACAAAGAGCTTCCCAAGGGTTTCCGCACGGTCGAGGCTCCGGCTGGCTCAGGCCTCCTCGCGCGCCTGAATGCCGGCGCTGCGGCGGCCACGGGCGACTACCTCGTCTTTGCCGATGCGGGCTGCTTCTTCGATAGCCCCGAGCCGCTTGAGCAGCTGATCGGTGCCTGCACGCTCGATGGCGTCGGTATCGCGGCGCCCAAGGTGCTCTATCGCAACGGCCGCAACAAGACCTACGGCGTTGCCGTCACGCCTGAGCGCGTGATGCCGCTCTATCGCGGCTACGAGGACGACTTCCCCGGTTACCAGTGCAATATCCGGTCGTTCCAGAACTCGAGCGCTTGCGGCCTGCAGGGCCTTTGCATCGAGCGCGGCCTCTTTGATGAGCTTGGCAGCTTCGATGTACGCTTTGCTGGCGAGCTCGGTGCTGTCGACCTTTGCCATCGCGTGCTCGAGCGCGGTATGCGCGTGGCCAACCTTTGCACAGTCAAGCTGCGCACGGACGATGTGCCGCCCGCGCACTACTATGTACCTGCAGAGAATGCCCCCGATTATCCCGCCTCTGAGGTCGCGCTTTTTGACGAGAAATGGCCGGATGTTCGCGCTGCAGGCGATCCGTATTTCAGTCCCAACCTGGACCAGCGGTCCAACTACTGCCAGATTCAATCCCGTTAGGTCGGAGCCAAGATGTTCATCGATTTCAAACTCTCAAACGTTGTCCTGCGTGTCGAGAAGCACGCCGAGGAGCACCCCGAGCTCTATTACCGCGTCAAGGCCGGCGAGGTCGCGCCCAAGGACGACTCCGCGCTCAGCATTCGCGGCAGCGTCGACTTCCTCGCCTACGTGAACGCCTGCTCCGCCTGCAAATGGCGCCAGTACGCTGGCATCGATACCGTCTACCTGCATGTTGAGGCCGAGGGTGCGGGCCGTATCGTGGTGCGCGGCGTTCTTTCCGACGCAGATGCGAGCGACCTCAAGATCATCGCCCAGCGTCCGTTCGAGTGCGCGGGCATCCATGCGTTCGACATCGAAATCGACGCTTCTAAGCTCGATCTTGTCGGTTTCTCCGTTATCTCCGACGGCGCCTCAACGGTCACGCTCAAGCGCGCCTTCTATTTTGCCAAGGTCGCCGAGGACGCCATCAACCATGTTGAACTTGCGCTCTCGACCACCACGTTCAAGAACGAGCGCTATATCCTCCCGAACATCGAGCTCGTCAAAAACGGCATCGCCAACGAGGACGGCCCGGTGCGCGACCACTTCCATATGTTCGTGGTCGACAACGGGCAGTCACTTGATGCCGCTGCGCTCACCTGTGACATGGTGACTGTCATCCCGAACCCCAATACCGGCGGTTCGGGCGGCTTTGCGCGCGGCATGATGGCGGCACTCGATGCTCAGGGCCGATTTACGCATATCCTCCTCATGGACGACGATGTGTCGATCATGCCCGAGAGCCTCATCCGCACCTTCAACCTGCTCTCGCTCGCGCAGGGCAAGTACAAGGGCGCCTTCATCAACGGCGCCATGCTCTCGCTCGAGAACCCCACGCGTCAGTTCGAGGACGTCTCGGCCGTGCTCAACCGTGCCTGCTACCGTCGTGTGAAGGTCGACAAAAAGGTCGACCAGCTCGAGGACATCGTTTCCAACGAGCGCGAGAGCGTCGAGGTTCCCAACGCCTACGGCGCCTGGTGGTACAGCTGCATTCCGCTCTCGGCTGTTGAGGAGAACGGCCTGCCCATGCCGTTCTTTATTCGCTGCGACGACGTTGAGTTCGGCATGCGCAACCAGCCGACCTACATGACTATGAACTGCATCTGCGTGTGGCACGCGAGCTTTGAGGGCCGCTTCCGTGCGTCGGTCGACATCTATCAGTACGTGCGCAACTTCCTCTCGATGATCGCGCTCGACGACTGCTGCTCCGACAAGCTCTTTGTGACCCGTATGCGCTACGAGATTCGCCAGTACCTGCGCGAGCTCGACTACACGTCGGCCGAGTTCTACCTCGACGGCCTCGAAGACTACCTCAAGGGTCCCGAGTTCCTCGAGAACACCGATGGCGCAGCGCTCATGAAGCAAAACGGCGCCCGTAACGAGAAACTCGTGCCCGTCGAGGAGCTCGACCAGGATCTTCTGCGCCAAGCCGGCGTGACGCCTACGGTGCTGTCCGACAAGAGTCTCGAGTTCACCTATATCCCCACCATGAAGTTCGTGCGTGGCCTGCCTTACGACAAGCACTATCTTCCGGAGCGCTTGCTCAAGGCCAAGCCGACCTATGCCGTCACCAACAATCGCGCGTTGCTCGCGGGTACCACGGTCGGAGCCAAGACGATTGTTTACATCGATCCCACGCGCACCAAGGGCTGCGTGCGCCATATGGACCGCGAGCGTTTTGAGGCCATCCGCAAGCGCGAGCATGAGCTTGTGCGCCGCTTTGCCAAGGAGCGCAAGGCCGTGCGCCGCAAGTGGAAGGACGCCAAGGAGTACCTGAGCTCGCGCGAGTTCTGGGAAAAGTATCTCGGCATGTCCGAGTAGGAGAGCGCCTTCGCGCCGGGCGCTATACTCTTAAAGATTGACCTTATAGACGACGGGAGTTCCCTCGTGGCAGATTCCAAAGTTTCCGCTGCGTCGACGGCTGCGATCAGCCCCTACGCGGCCAGCGAGCGCGATAAGGATGCGTTCATCCTCAAGCAGCTCGTCACGCGTGATTTCAAGCGCAAGTACCGCAGGAGCGTGCTCGGCGTGGCATGGTCGGTTCTGAACCCGCTGCTCATGATGATCGTCATGGCCATCGTGTTCTCCACGATCTTTGCCCAGGGGCGCAACGGCTCCATTACGCCCGAGATGTACCCGCTCTACCTCATCATCGGCAACGTCACGTTTTCGGTGATGTCGGAGTCGACGAGTCAGGCGCTCATGTCGATTATCGACAACTCGTCGCTGCTCAAAAAAGTCAAGGTGCATCGCTGGGTCTTTCCGGTGCAAAAGGTGCTTTTCTCGCTCGTGAACTTTGCGTTCTCGCTCGTGGCCGTCGCGCTTGTCATGCTCTGGTTCCGCGTGGTGCCCACCTGGCATCTTATCTGGCTGCCGGTCTGCCTCGTGCTCCTCATGCTCTTTTGCATGGGCCTCGGTCTCATCCTTTCGGCGCTCACCGTGTTCTTCCGCGACATCATGCATCTCTGGAGCGTTGTGCTCACGGCCTGGACGTACTTTACCCCGATCTTTTGGACCACCGACTTCATCGCCCAGATGCCGCACGTGCTCCGTGTGATCATGTACGCCAATCCCATGTACAACTATCTCGCCTTCATGCGCGACATCTTCCTGTTCCAGTGCAATCCCACTCCGCTCGAGCTCGGCCTCTGCGCCGGTTGGGCCGTGGTCTCGCTTGCGATCGGCTACGCGATCTTCCATCGCTCCGAGCACAAGTTCATCCTCTACATCTAAGGAGTCTGCATGTCCGAGATGAGCAAGCAGGCCGAAAAGCAGCCGGTCGATTTCAGCAAGCAGCCCCTGTCGGTCGAGGTCAAAGACGTCACCATGATCTTCAACATGGCGTCGGAGTCGCTTACCAACCTCAAGGAGTACTTCATCAAGCTCGCGCGTCACGAGCTCTTCTTTGAGGAGTTCCGTGCGCTCAAGAACATCTCGTTCGATATCCACCGCGGCGAGGTCGTGGGACTTGTGGGCACGAACGGCTCCGGTAAGTCGACCATGCTCAAGGTCATCGCCGGCGTGCTCGAGGCCACCGAGGGTGAGGTCAAGGTGCACGGCAACATCGCGCCGCTCATTGAACTCGGTGCGGGCTTTGACCCCGAGCTCACCGCGCGCGAGAACATCTATCTCAACGGCGCGCTCCTCGGGTACACCAAGGAGTTCATCGATGCCAACTTCGATGGCATCATCGAGTTTGCCGAGCTGCCCGACTTCGTGGATATGCCGCTCAAGAACTTCTCGTCGGGCATGGTGGCGCGCATCGCGTTCGCGATCGCCACGATCACCGAACCCGATATCCTGATCGTCGACGAGACGCTCTCGGTCGGCGACGTGTTCTTTCAGGAAAAGTGTGAGCGTCGTATTCAAAAGCTCATCGACTCGGGTGACGTCACAGTGCTCTTCGTGTCGCACTCCATGGACCAGGTGGAGCGCATCTGCCAGCGCGCCGTCTGGATCGAGAAGGGCGACCTGCGCATGGATGGCCCTGTCGACGAGGTCTGCAAGGCCTATCGCGCGCAGTTCGAGTAGGGTTGAGCAGTAGGGTTGGGCGTCTGAGTTTTTTGTCTGCGTCTAACCCTTGTCCGTTTCGCGGTACACCTGCAGCTCCCACTGCTTGCGCTCCACCTTTGCGACGGAGTCGAGGATGAAGCCCGTGGCGAGCGAGAGCCCGCAGAGGAACATGAACGCGGCGGCGAGCATGGCGGTGGGGAAGCGCGGCACGAGGCCCGAGTGCAGGTACTCGCCGATGATGGGCACGCCCAGGACGAGCCCGACGAGGGCGAAGAGCAGCGCCACGAGCGAGAAGAACTTGAGCGGGCGGTAGTCCTTGAAGAGCGTCCCGATCATGC
>CAVDZW010000049.1:0-8660 GCA_963613305.1 bacterium
GTGGACGGCACCGGACCTGTCCGGTCCAGGGGGCCGCGGGGATTCCCGCGGCCCCCTTTTTTTGTTATAAATATCTGCCTCTCAAACTCCGTCATTTCCTGCTTGTTTAAAAAAAGGGGCACCCGGCGCTGCGGTCAAGGCTGCTCGGTCCGCCGTGTAAATCAGTGCCTGTATCAGTACCGGTGCAAATCGTTTGAACGCTCAAAAGCATATTGTCGCCTCCCCGTTTTTCTTGCACCCGACATCTCGTTCGGCTCCCTGGTTGCAACAACGAGCTCTTCTGGTGCACGGGATGTTGGTTCGCTCACTCGTTTTCCTCTATGTTTCGGAGAATCGCTGAGAGCCGCTGTTAGGGCTTACAATGCTTACCGTCTATCTTTTTTGGAGGTGAGCATGGCTGAGGCTGGTGTTGGGGTTGATCTGCTAGAGATTTCCCGTATGGAACAACTAATTTCGGAGGATCCTAAGTTCCTCGAGCGCGTGTTCACCGACGAGGAGCGTGCGTTTTGCGAGTCCTCTAACCGAACTATTGCTCAGTACGCTTGCCGCTACGCTGCTCGCGGGGCGGTCGCAAAGGCCTTGGGTCTTGCGCCCGAGGAGGATCTACAGGATGGCGAGATCGCCGTCTCCCGCGATGAGCGCAACAAGCCCGTGGCAGTGCTTGCGGGGCATGTAGCCGAGGTTGCGCAAGAGCGCGGAATCATCGAGGTTGCTCTCTCGCTTTCGTATACGCAGGAGCTCGCCATCGCCAACGCCATGGCAATTACCGAGGATGTGCGTCCCAAGCCCAAAGAAGACAAGATTTCCGAAAAGGCCAAGATCGCCCAATCGTTTAAAGAAGTGCGTTCGGTGCTCGACGAGCTTGAGCGTGTTCAGGATATCGAATCTGTAGAGGCTGCCGACGCGGCCGTTGAATCATAGGGAGATGCGATGAGAGCAGTTCTCAATACCGAAGAGGTCGTAAAACTCGAGGACATCATCGACCGCGAGGGAACGTCCAAGGCCGAGCTCATGGAGCTTGCCGGTGAGTTTGTCTCGACGATCGTTGAGCGCGACGACCCCGATCGCGTCCTTATCGTTTGCGGCTTTGGCAACAACGGTGGCGACGGTTGGGTCGCGGCCGACATCCTCTCGCACAAGGGCATCTCGGTTGATGTGGTGACGCCCATCGAGCCCGATGAGCTGACTTCCCCGCTCGCACGCCACGTTGCGCGCCGCACCGCTGGCCGCGAGGTCGAGATTCATGTTGGTCCTGCCCGCGATGAGCTCGAGGAGCTGATTGAGAAGGCCGACGTCGTGGTCGATGCCATTCTCGGTACCGGGTTCCATGGCGAGCTTCGCGCCCCGTTCTCTATCTGGATTCCCACCATCAATGCCTGCGCGAGCCGCGTAATCTCGGTCGACATTCCTTCGGGCCTCAACACCCAGACGGGAATTGTCGAGGACGATTGCGTGCGCGCCGACATTACCGTGACCATGATCGCTCCCAAGATCGGTCTGTACAGTGCCGATGCTCCCGAGTACACCGGCGAGATCATCTGCGGTGAGCTCTACGAGCACCTCGATGAGGTCATTGGCGACGTCGACCACGAGGCCGAGATCGTTGAGCCCGAGGACCTGGCCGATTGCTTTGGGTCGCTCCCGGCGAATATCGACAAGTACTCGCGCGGCTCTGTGCTCGTTGTTGCCGGTTCCGGTCAGTACCCCGGCGCCGCCATCATGGCGGCAAAGAGCGCTGCCCGCGCCGGTGCCGGCTACGTTGCCGTGGCGGCGCCCGATGCCTGCGCGAATCTCATCCGCATGGCGCTGCCCTCTATTCCGGTGTTCTCGATTCCGTGCGATTCGCGCGGCGCCTTTGGCGCGGCTGCACGCATGGCCGTATGCGATATCGCAAAAAAGTACAGCTGCGTTGTGTGCGGTCCCGGCATGACCACGGCTTCGGGCTGCATGCAGGTCGTGAACGGCCTGCTTGAGCTCGACGTGCCGCTTATCCTCGACGCCGACGCACTCAATTGTCTTTCTAAGATCGCTATCGGCGGTATCGACAAGACGCCCGAGATGTACCGTCGCGAGTCTCCGCTCATCCTCACGCCGCACTACCGCGAGCTCTCGAGGCTCGTGGGCGGCGATGACGTGAACGACCTCGGTACCGCCATCGCGGCTGCGCAGAAGGTCCTCTGGGCTGCCGGCTCGAGCAATCTTGTTGTTATTGCCAAGGGCCCGACCACGGCCATCGCCGGGGTCGAGAAGGTCCTGCTCCCCATGCACGGCCCCTCTTCGCTTGCGACCGCCGGGTCGGGCGACGTGCTCGCCGGCATTCTCGGCGGCACCATCGCGACCATGGGCAACGAGGATGCCAACTGGGAACTGCTGTGCGCTTACGCCGTTGCCGTTCACTCCTATGCCGGCTTTGCCGCCGCCATGGAGTTTGGCGAGAAGAGCGTGATCGCCACGGACCTTATCGATCTTATTGGCGAGGCCATGCAGCTGGCCGAGAACGATGCGCTGCGCGGCATCGATGCGTTCGATGACGATGGTGAGGGTGAGTAAGGTGTCATCGAGAGAACCGCTTACGCGCTGGGCCTGGGTCGAGATCGACCGCGGTGCGCTCAGGCGCAACACGCGAGCGTTCAAGCAGCTTTTGGGTCCGCGCCAACGCCTCTGCTGCGTGGTCAAGGCCGATGCCTATGGGCACGGGGCCATCGAGTGCGCCAAGATCATGAAGGCAACGGGCGCCGACATGTTCGCCGTCGCCACCGTGAACGAGGCGATTGAGCTGCGTGATGCCGGCATCTCGACGCCGATTCTGCTTTTGAGCGAACCGCCGATGGAGGCCATTCCGCTGCTTGTGGAGCACGACATCATGCCCTCGGTCTACAACTCCGACTTTGCGCTCGCGCTCGGCGAGTATTCCGTGCGCCGGGGTAAGATCGGCAAGTACCACTTGGCGATCGAAACGGGCATGAACCGCATTGGCGTGCACTACTCGGAGGTGCTGGAGTTCCGCCGCAGCATCGATTTTCACCGCGGCATCGAGTGCGATGGCGTGTTCACGCACTTTGCCACGGCCGATGAGCCCGGGAGCTGGGACTACAAGCTGCAGTGCCGTCGCTTTGAGGAGGCCGTTGCCGCCATGAAGGATGCCGGCTACGAATGCGGCATCGTTCACTGCGATAACACCCCGGCCTCGATTCTCGACCCGGGCACGCATTGCGACATGATTCGCGCTGGGATCGGCCTCTATGGCCTGCAGCCCTGCGCGGCGAGCCGCTCCATCATGCAGCTCGATCCCGTTATGAGCGTGCGCGCCCGCGTGACGCGCGTGGCGCACCCGGTAATGGGCGAGGGCGTGGGCTACGGGTTCACCTACCGCGTGCCGCGCACGCGCGTGCAGATCTGCACCTTGCCGCTCGGCTATGCGGACGGCCTTGCCCGCGTGCTCTCGAACCGCATGGACGTGCTCTATAACGGCGAACGCATTCATCAGGTGGGCAACATCTGCATGGATCAGTGCATGGTGGCCATCCAGTCCAACCCAGCGCACGAGGTGCCCGAGGCGGAGTGCGGCGACCTGATGACCATCGTCGGGCGCGACGGCAACGAAGAGATCACCATGGACGAGATGGCGCGCCTGCGCGGGACCATCAACTACGAGGTGGCCTGCGACTTTGGCATGCGCCTCGAGAAGGTCTACGTCTAAGGGGCACGCATGGGCGTGATGCACATTCCCGGTCACACGCGGCAAAAGCCCCGCGAGGTGACCCTCGACGAGATCGAGGCAGTGTTGGGAGATTGCCGGCTCTGCCAGCTCTACCAGACGCGAACCAAGATCGTTTTTGGCTGCGGAAACCCGCATGCCCGCGTGATGTTCATCGGCGAGGCTCCGGGCCGCAACGAGGACCTGCAGGGTGTGCCCTTTGTGGGCGCGGCGGGTGAGGACCTGAACGGCATCCTCTCGATCGCCGGGCTCACGCGCGAGGAGGTCTACATCGCGAACGTGCTCAAATGCCGGCCTCCGCAAAATCGCAACCCGCAGGCCGACGAGATCCTCGCCTGCTCACCGTTTTTGCGCGAGCAGATCCGGAGTATCTGGCCCGACGTGATCGTGACGCTCGGCAACCCGGCCACGCACTTTGTGCTCAAAACCGAGGTGGGCATCACCAGGCTGCGCGGGAGGTTTCACCAGATGGGGCACTTTGCGGTGTTGCCGACCTTTCATCCGGCGGCGGCGCTCAGAAACCCCGAATGGCAAAAGCTCCTGGAGCAGGATTTTGCGCTGCTCGACGACTATCTGAGCCGCCATCCTGCGGCGACCCCGGAAGGAGACCGATGACGCTTCGTTTTGAAGGTCCGAGAACATATCTGAGCGCCTGCACGGACGATACCGTGCGCTTGGGTGAGCTCATTGCCGACGCGCTCGACGAGGGCGACGTGCTGGTGCTCACCGGCGGTCTTGGCGTGGGCAAGACGCATCTGACCAAGGGTATCGCGCGCGGTCTCGGCGACGAGCATCCGGTGACGAGCCCGACATTCGCCCTTATGGCCGTGCACGATGGCGGGCGGCTCGAGCTCTTTCATTTTGATCTCTATCGGCTCGAGCACGCCTATGAGCTCGAGGACACGGGTATATACGACGTCCTCGGCTACGAGGGCGCATGCGTGCTGGAATGGGGCGAGCAGTTTCAGGACGAGCTCACCGATGAGTACCTTTCGGTCACGCTCGAGCGCGATCCGGACGACGAGGGCCTGCGTCGCGTGACGCTTGAGCCCTTTGGCGCCCGTGCGAGCGAGCTGGCCGATGCTATAGACAAGGCTGTTGAGAATGACTGCAGGTAACAAGCGAGATGTGACGGTGGCCGTCGACACGGCGACCGATATGCTGGTCTGCGCGGTTGCGTGGACCGACGAGGCGACGGGGGAGCGTACGGTTTGTGCGCGCGACCATATGTGCCGCCGTCATGCGAACGAGGGGCTCGTGAACACGCTCGATGCTCTTTTGGGCGAGGCCGGTCTTGCCATGGGCGATGTGGACCGGTTTGTGGCCGGCCGCGGCCCGGGTTCGTTCACGGGCGTGCGCATCGGCATCTCGACGGCCAAGGGTCTGGCGCTTGGCGCGAACGTACCGCTCTTTGGCGCGTCGACGCTCGACGCCTGCGCCTGGACGGCATGGAAGGCGGGTGAGCGCGGCCTCGTGGGCGTGCTCGCCGACGCCATGCGCGGCGAGGTGTACCCGGCGCTCTACCGCATTGACGATGCGGGAATCAGCCGCCAGTTTGAGCGCGAGAGCGTGGTTAAGGCCGCAACGGCGCTCGAGGAGTGGCGTGGTCGCAGCGACTGGGCGAGCATTCGCCTGACGGGCGACGGTCTTGTGCGCTACGGCAAGCTGCTTGAGTCCGAGGAGACGGAGCGCTGCCTTGAGCGCGAGCTCTGGTGGCCGACGGGCGAGGGCCTGCTCAGGTCCGAGGTTCAGGGCGCGGGCGATCCGGCGGGCGTGCTGCCGGTTTACACGCGCCTTTCGGACGCCGAGGAGAACGAGCGCAAGCGTCTGGGCCTTAAAGAGTCCGCCGCGAGCGCCAAGACGGGCGTGGCGGAGGAGCTTGCCGGGCGCCATCTGCAGTACCGTCCCATGGCTGCGGCCGACGCCGAGGCTGCCGCTGCGCTCGACGCTGCCTGCTTTGCGGGCGCGAGCCATGAGCCGTGGTCGGCGCAGCTCTTTTTGGACGAACTCGCCGAGGGTCTCCCTGCCGCGCGCACGTGGTGGGTCGCGCACGATAACGGTGAGCTCATTGGCATCGCCGGTGGCATGGTCGTCGACGGCGACGTGCAGATCTTGGACGTGGCCGTCTCGGGCGAGCATCGACGTCGCGGTATCGCGCGCAAGCTGCTCGGACACGTGAGCTATGACGCGCAGATGCTCGGCTGCACCACAGCCTCGCTCGAGGTCGAGGCCGCAAACGAGCCTGCGATCGCGCTTTATGGGGCCCTTGGCTTTAAGCCGGCGGGGCTTCGTAAAAACTACTACGGCCCGGGCTTGCATGCGCAGGTCATGTGCGCGGAGCTGCCGCTGGTGCTGCCTGTTGACGCCGCGTCACCCGAGCCCACGGCCGCTGCCGTGCGTGCGTGGCCCGCGCCCGCACCCGAGCGCACCGATGCCGAGCGCGCCGAGATCGAGCGCCGCCAGATGGTGCTCGCCATCGAGAGCTCGTGCGACGAGACAGCGGTGGCGATCATCGACGCCGAGGGCAACCTGTTGGCCAACCAGGTGTCCACGCAGATCGACTTCCATGCGCGCTTTGGTGGCGTGGTGCCCGAGATTGCCTCGCGCAAGCACGTCGAGGTTATCGTGAGCGTGGTCGAGGCCGCGCTCGAGGATGCCGCTGAGGCGCTCGGCCTTGAAGGCGGCGCTATTGCTCCCACCGAGCTTGCGGTCGTGGGCGTCACGCAAGGGCCGGGCCTCGTGGGCGCCCTCGTGGTGGGCGTCGCCTTTGCCAAGGGCTTTGCGTTTGCCGCCGGCAAGCCCCTCATCTGCGTTAATCATCTCGAGGGACACCTCTACGCCAATCTGCTGGCTCAGCCAGATCTTGAGCCGCCGTTCATCTTTACGCTCGTTTCGGGCGGGCACACCATGCTCGTGCACGTTAAAGCCTGGGGTGACTATGAGGTGCTCGGCGAGACCCTCGACGACGCGGTGGGCGAGGCGTTCGACAAGGTGGCCAAGGCGCTCGGTCTCGGCTACCCGGGCGGCCCCATCATCTCCAAGCTGGCCGAGACGGGTAACCCCGAGGCCATCGACTTTCCGCGTGCGCTCAACCGTAGGGGCGACTACCGATTCTCGCTTTCGGGCCTCAAGACGGCGGTCACGCTCTACATCGAGCGCGAGACGGCGGCCGGTCGCACGATTCATTTGCCCGACCTCGCGGCGTCGTTTGAGGCGGCCGTGTTCGACGTGCAGTACAAAAAGGCCAAGAACGCGCTGCATGCCACGGGCTGCCGCGAGTACTGCATCGGTGGCGGCGTCTCGGCCAACCCGCACCTGCGCGAGATGATGATCCGCAAGCTCGGGCGCCAGGGCATTCGCGTGACGGTGCCACCGCTCAGCGCGTGCACCGACAATGCGGCCATGATTGCCGAGGTCGCGCGCGGCAAGTTCCAGCGCGGCGAGTTCTCGGGCTTTGACGTGGACGCCGACCCCAACATGACGCTGTAGCGCGCGGCTTGCCCGCTACCCATCGCAAAACCAATGGAGACACTTTCTCAAAATAAAGCAAGAAAATCGAAAAATCGCGTTGACTTTATTTCGGTAAAGTTTCATACTCCTCTTCATCCATTGGGGAGACGGAGGCATCCGGCCGCCGTCGTGATCTAAGAGGACTATCGAAGCCATGAAAACGCGTCAGCTAAACATTATCAGCGTAGTAATTATCTGATGCGGGTTAGCCATACAGCTAGCCCGTACGATAACGGGCGGCTGATGAAAACGAGGGCCGTCGAGCGCAACCGACGGCCCTCGTTTTTTTTTGTTTCGATAGGTTCTCTTAAGGAGGAAAAGGATATGAACGGAGTAATGCTCATGGTCGTAGCCGCGGTGGTTCTCGCCGCCGGTTACCTCTGCTACGGCCGATGGCTGGCCAACAAGTGGGGCGTCGACAAAGACGCGCTCACGCCGGCCAAGCGTATGAAGGACTGCAAGAACTTCTCGCCCGTCTCGGCGTTTACCGCGTTCTCGCACCAGTTCAGCTCGATCTGCGGCGCCGGCCCCGTCACGGGCACCATCGTGGCCATGGCCTTCGGTTGGCTCCCTGTCGTGCTCTGGGTGCTCATCGGCGGCCTCTTCTTCGGTGCCGTGCACGACTTCGGCGCGCTCTACGCCTCGATGAAGAACAACGGCAAGTCGCTCGCCCAGCTCATCGAGAAGTACATCGGCAAGACTGGTCGTCGCCTGTTCCTGCTTTTCAGCTGGCTGTTCTGCATCACGGTCATCGCCGCCTTCACCGACATGGTCTGCGGCACCTTTAAGCTGACCAACGTCGTGGACGCCGCCGGCAACGCCACCGCCGCCGTTGACTTCACCAAGTCCTACGCCGCTGGTTGCGCGGGTACCATCTCGATCCTGTTCACCTTTGTCGCCATCGCCTTCGGTTGGGCCCAGAAGAAGTTCAACCTCTCCGGTGCCGCCGAGTTCGTGACCGGCGTTGTGCTCATGGTTCTCATGTTCGCTGTGGGTATGCAGTTCCCGCTCTACCTCGACAAGTTCCAGTGGTTCGCCGTCGTTATGGTCTACCTGGTCTTTGCCGGCGCCATGCCCATCTCGATGCTCAAGACCCCGCGTGATTACCTGACCTCCATCATGATGATCGTCATGATCGTCTGCGCTGTCATCGGTATCTTTGCCCTCAACGCCTCGGGCCAGGCCACCATCACCGCCCCGATGTTCACCGGTTTCTCCACCGCGTCGGGCATGATGTTCCCGGTCATGTTCGTCTCTGTCGCCTGCGGTGCTCTCTCTGGCTTCCACAGCCTCGTGTCCTCGGGCACCTCTTCTAAGCAGGTCTCCAACGAGGCCGACGCCGTCAAGGTCGGCTACGGCGCCATGGTCGTCGAGTCGTTCGTCGGCATCCTCGCCATCATCGTCGCCGGCATCATGTTCTCCGACATGAACA
>CAVDZW010000050.1:0-4389 GCA_963613305.1 bacterium
CGAGCCAGCGCATGGCGCGCAGGATGATGTCGGTGTTCTCCTGCGTGGAGCGGGTGGGGTCGGTGTCGTCGATGCGCAGGATAAAGCTGCCGCCGTTCGCGCGGGCAAAGGCCCAGTTGTAGATGGCGGTGCGAGCGCCTCCGATGTGGAGCTTGCCGGTGGGCGAGGGCGCAAAGCGCACGCGTACGGGTGAGGTCATGTTCTCTCCTCGAGGTGTTGGTGTATCTGCATCCGCCTAGTATACGGCACGCGGCGCCCGGCCCCCGATGTGTGCCTCTTTTGCATCGCGGGTTCACATCGGCGGCAGGGGCGTTAGTATGGGTGGGCTGTAGAAGCCCGCGGAATGGTAACGGCCGCGGGTACTTAAGAGAAAGGGCATGCCATGCCAAACGAGAATCGTTCCAACTTCGGCCAGGGGAACTTCGTCTTCACCTCCGAATCCGTCACCGAGGGGCACCCCGACAAGATCGCCGACCAGATCTCGGACGCCGTCCTCGATGCCATCATCCAAAAAGAGACCGAGCTCGAGGCCCAGGGCTATATCGCTCCTAACGGGGTCCCGGCAAAGGTAGAGAACCTCCGCTGCGCCTGCGAGACGCTCGTGACGACCGGTACGGTCATCGTTGCCGGCGAGATCCGCACCCAGGCCTACGTGGACGTGCAAGAGATCGCGCGCGGCGTCATCCGTCGCATTGGCTACGACCGTGGCAAATACGGCTTTGACTGCGACAACTGCGGCGTCATGAACCTCATCCACGAGCAGAGTCCCGACATCGCGCAGGGCGTCGATGAGTCGTTCGAGACCCAGAGCGGTTCCACCACCGACCCCATCGACCTCATCGGCGCGGGCGACCAGGGCATGATGTTCGGCTATGCCACCAACGAGACCTCTACGCTCATGCCGATGCCGCACTACCTGGCGAGCCGCCTTGCCGAGCGCCTGGCGTGCGTGCGTCACGACGGCACCCTCGACTACCTGCGTCCCGACGGCAAGACCCAGGTGACCGTCCGCTACGAGGACGGCAAGCCCCGTGAGGTCACGACCATCGTCGTCTCCACGCAGCACTCCGACAAGATCGAGGACATGGGCCAGATCCGCGCCGACATGATCGAGCACGTGATCGCACCGGTCATGGCTGCCGAGGGCATGCCGTTCGAGAACGCCGAGATCTTCGTGAACCCCACCGGCCGCTTTGTGACGGGCGGTCCCAAGGGCGACACGGGCCTCACCGGGCGCAAGATCATCGTCGACACCTATGGCGGCATGGGCCGCCACGGCGGCGGCGCGTTCTCGGGCAAGGACTGCACTAAGGTCGACCGCTCTGCCGCCTATGCCGCGCGCTGGGTCGCCAAAAACGTGGTGGCTGCGGGCCTTGCCGATCGCTGCGAGGTCGAGCTCGCCTACGCCATCGGCGTGTCGCATCCGCTCTCGATCATGGTCGAGACCTATGGCACCGAGCACGTGGAGGCCGTAAAGATCGAGGAGGCTGTCAAGAGCGTGTTCGACCTGCGTCCGGGCGCGATCATCCGCGACCTCGACTTGCGTCGTCCCATCTACGAGAAGACGGCCGCCTACGGACACTTTGGCCGCGAGGACGCCGACTTCACCTGGGAGGCGACCGACCGCGTGGATGAGCTCCGCGCCGCTTGCGGCCTGTAATCGGGTAGCGCAATGGGGCCGTGAGCCCCGGCAACTGAATTGTTAACGAGACAGGGAGGGATGTTGCAGATGCCAAAACCGCAGCAGCCCTCCCTTTTTGACGACCAAAACCGCGCGATGGGCATCGCGCGCAGCGTGAGCGGCTACGCGTCGGTCGTGCTCGACATCGCGACGCGCGCTCTCTCCGATCCGTACTGCTACGCCGTGCCGAGCGAGCTCGCCGAGCGCGTTGAGGTGGGGTGCGCCGTACTCGTGATTTTTGCGGGGCGGATGGCCGTGGGCTATGTGCTTGGCCTTGCCGAGTCGGCGTTCGATTTGCCGGGCACGCGCGGCCTCGACCCCAAAAAGATCAAGGCGCTGAGCTCCGTGCTTTCGGAGCCGTCGTTTTCGGCCGAGTCGGTCGATGTCGCCAGATGGATGAGCCATGAGTACGTGGCGCCGCTCTCGGAGTGCATCAGGCTGTTCTTGCCGCCCGGGGGTTCGCCGCGTGTGGTCAAGGGCGAGGACGGCGCGTGGCACATCGAGCGCCCCGCCGTGGCCGAGGCTCATGAGCGGATCGTCTCGCTCACCCCCGAGGGAGCGAACTTTGAGCCGGCTCGCAATGCGCACCGGCAAAGGCAGCTTATCGAGGCGCTGAGCTGCGGTCCGGTTTCTACCCGCGAGCTCAACCTGCTGTTCACGAACATGTCTGCGACCATCCGTGCGCTCGAGAAAAAGGGCGTTGTCGAGGTGGGTGAGCGCCGAGCCTGGCGCGGGGTGGCCGACGAGAGCACGCTTTCTTCGGCGCGCGCGACGGCGCCCGAGCGCCTCACTGACGGGCAGACGGCGGCGCTCGCGGCGATCGACGCTGTGGTCCGCGCGGCGCACGGCGACGTGGTTCTCGTCGACGGCGTGACCGGGTCGGGTAAGACCGAGGTCTATCTCTCGGCCATCGAGCAGGTGCTCGCGCGCGGCGAATCGGCCTGCGTGCTCGTTCCCGAGATCTCGCTCACGGCTCAGACCGTGGGCCGGTTCCGCTCGCGTTTTGGCGAGTCGGTGGCGGTCTTCCACAGCCGGCTCTCAGCGGGGGAGCGCCTCGACCAGTGGGAGCTCGTGCGTCGTGGCGCGGCACGTGTCGTGGTGGGAGCGCGCTCGGCGCTCTTCTGCCCGTTCCAAAACCTGGGGATCGTCATCATCGACGAGGAGCATGAGCAGAGCTACAAGCAGGGGTCGAGCCCGCGCTACCATGCGCGCGAGGTCGCGGCCGCCATGGCCCGCCGACACGGCTGCCCGCTCGTGTTGGGTTCTGCCACGCCCTCTGCCGAGGCGCTCCTGCGTTGCCGCCTAAAAAGCTATAGCGGCGTGAGCTGGACGCGCGTCGAGATGCCCGAGCGCCCGGCTGGCGCGCGCCTGCCGCGCGTGGTCGTCTCGGATCTTCGTCGCGCGTTCGCGCAGGGGGAGCGCTCCATCTTCTCAAAGCCTTTGCGCGAGGGCCTCGAGCGCGTCGTCGAGCGGCGCGAGAAGGCGGTGCTCCTGCACAACCGGCGCGGGTTCGCCCCGTTTCTCATGTGCCGCGAGTGCGGATGCGTGCCCACGTGCCGGCACTGCTCCACCTCGCTCACCTATCACGAGCGCACCCATACGCTCGAGTGCCATACCTGCGGTACCTCCTATAAAGTCGAGGCCTATCCGTCTTATGGCAGCGCCTGCCCGCGTTGCGGGAGCCGCTATCTGGCCAAGATGGGCCTCGGTACGCAGCAGATTGAGGACGCGCTCCGCCAGCTTTTGCCCGCCGATGTCGAGGTCGTGCGTATGGACGCCGACTCCACGCGCGGCAAGGACGCGCACAAGCGCCTGCTCGAGCAGTTCGACGCGGCCGAGTGCGCGGTGCTCCTCGGCACGCAGATGGTCGCCAAGGGACTCGATTTTCCGGAGGTCACGCTGGTGGGCGTGGTGAATGCCGACTACCAGCTCAAGATGCCCGATTTCAGGGCGCAGGAGCGCGCCTACGACCTGCTCGAACAGGTGGCGGGCAGGGCCGGGCGCGGCGAGACCCCGGGCGAGGTGGTCATTCAAACCTACCTTCCTGAAGACCCGGTGATTCGCGCCGTGGCCGAGCACGATCGCTCGATTTTTACCGAGAGCGACAAAAACCAGCGCGCGGAGGTCGGCTACCCGCCGTTCGTGCGCCTTTCGAACGTGCTCGCGTGGGGTGCCGACGACGTTCGCACGCGCCAGTGCATCGAGTCGGTGGCGCGGGCGCTCCGCGATCGGTTTCGCAACGAGCGCGCGGCGGCCCCGACGGCGGGCGGGGCCCTGCCCTCGCTTGCGCCCGACCCCACGCGCGAGCCGGTGGTGCTCGGCCCCTCCACGTGCATCATCGAGCGCGCCAAGGACCGCTACCGCTTCCATCTGCTCGTCAAGAGCCCGTTGGGGTACGATGTCTCCCGAGCGATTTCCGACGCGCTCGCGGGCGTGCGTGTCCCGAGCGGCGTCCATTTGAGCGTCGACATCGACGCATACGACCTTATGTAGCGAAAGGGGACCCATGGAGTCCAACGGCATCGTGCTTTCTCCCGATCCGCGCCTGCGTCAGGAGTGCGCACCGATCGAGAACATCGACGGGCATATCGAGGAGATCGCCGAAAAGATGAAGCGTCTCATGTTCGAGAACGGCGGTTGCGGCATCGCGGCCCCGCAGATCGGTGAGACCATTCAGATGGTACTCATCGACTGCGAGTACACGGGCG
>CAVDZW010000050.1:4399-6507 GCA_963613305.1 bacterium
ATTACGACCCGTACGTGCTCATCAACCCGGTGATTGTCGAGTCTTCGGAGACCACGCGCCCCTTTAGCGAGGGCTGCCTTTCGATTCCCGGCATCAATGTCGAGATCAGCCGTCCCGATCACGTGGTCGTGGAGGCTTACGACCTCGACGCGAACCTCATGCGCTACGAGGCGGCAGGGGACCTCTTCTGCGTGTGCCTGCAGCACGAGATCGACCATCTGCACGGCAAGACCATGTTCGAGCGCCTGGCGCCCATGCAGCGCATCAAAGCCATGAAGGAGTACCAGGACGCGCTCGCTCGCGGAGCCAAGCCCGGCGAGACTGAGTAGGCGGGAGCGGCGGCCCTGTCCGCTCCGAGCTATCGCATTCGGCCGGCCGGGCATGTTAGATGCCGGCGAGTGCAAGAGAGGAACATATGAGGATCGTCTTTATGGGAACGCCGGAGTTCGCGGTTCCCGCGCTGCGCATGCTTGCGGCCGAGCACGAGGTCGCTCTCGTGCTCACGCGCCCCGATGCCGTGCGCGGGCGCGGCAAGAAGCTCATCGCCTCGCCGGTCAAGGCGGCGGCGGTGGAGCTCGGGATCCCGGTGCTCGAGACCGCACGCATCACCGATGAGGTGCGCGGTGAGCTGGCTGCGGCCAAGGCCGACATCTTTTGCGTGGCCGCTTACGGCTGCATCATCCCCGACGACGTCCTCACGATGCCGCGTCTCGGCATCGTGAACATCCATGCCTCGCTGCTGCCGCGTTGGCGCGGTGCCGCTCCCATCCAGCGCGCGATTCTTGCGGGTGACGAGTTCGCCGGTGTCTCTATCATGCGTATCGGCCACGGGGTCGATACGGGAGCCTATTGCGCGCAGGCAAAAACGGCGGTCGCCGGCAAGAACACCGAGCAGCTCACATCCGAGCTTGCCGATTTAGGAGCACAGCTTCTGCTCGAGACGCTCCCCGCGCTTGATGACGGCAGCGCCGTCTGGATCGAGCAGGACGAGACCCTGGTGACCCATGCTGCCAAGGTAAGCAAGGCCGAGATGCGCCTTGACCCGGCGCTGCCGGCTGCGGAGAACGCGCGTCGCGTGCTGGCCTCGTCCGACACCGCTCCAGCCCGTTGCACGATTGCCGGCAAGGGCGTGCGCGTGCTCGCGGCGGCGCCGTGTGATGACGAGGCGGCTGAGGGAGAGGTCGCTCTCGCCCGCAAACGCGTGGTTCTCGGTTGCAGAGACGGCGCGCTCGAACTCCTCGAGGTCAAGCCGGACGGCAAGCGCGCGATGGCCGCTTCTGCCTGGGCTGCGGGTCTTAACGGCGCCGACCCGGTATGGTCGGTGCTCTCGTGAGTAAGCTTGCGCCGGGCCGAAAGCTGGCCTTTTCGGCACTCTGCGAGGCCGAAACCTCGGGTCGCTACGTGCGCGATATCCTGGCTGAACACGTGGGGGTCGAGGACGCGCGCGATCGGGCCTTTGCCCTGAGGATTGCGCTTGGCGTGACAGCGACGAGCGGTTGCTTGGACGAGCTGCTCGATTGTTTTCTCGCCAAACCAAAAAAGGTATCCAAGCGCGTGCGCACGGCACTGCGCGTGGCGACGTTCGAGATGCTCTATCTGGGCACAGAGGGCCGTGTGGCCGTGAGCCAGGGCGTGGAGCTCGTGCGCGCGTGCGCAAAAAGCGCGGCGGGTCTTGCGAATGCGGTTTTACGCCGCGTGGATGAGCGCCGCGATGCATATCTCTCTGGCGAGTTTTGCTCGTGTGAGGGCGATTGGTCTCGCGAGCTTGTCTCTTTGGCGCGCAGGGCGGGGCTTCCGGTTTGGCTTGCGGTTAAGCTTGACGAATCGGTTGGGCCGGTTGAGGGTGAGTTGCTCGCCTCGAACACAGACGCCGCGCCGGTATGGCTTCATTCATTCTCAGTTGCTTTTGAGGGTGTGCCCGCGCCGTTTTGCGGATGTGTGGGCCCGGTCGACGTGTCTGATCCTGCGTGCGCGCGGGTGCTCGCGGACGGCGATGCCGTTGTCTCCGATGTGGTTGCACAGCTCGTTGCCTGCGTCGCGACGCGTCCGGGGTCCTGCCTCGAGATAGGCGCGGGGCGTGGCACCAAAAGCTTCATGATGCTCTCGCA
>CAVDZW010000050.1:6556-7121 GCA_963613305.1 bacterium
CGTGTTCGGGAACGGGAACCATGCGTCGTCACCCCGAGATCCCGTGGCGCCTCGAGCCGGAGGATGTGGAGTGTACGCTACCCGAGCTGCAGCTTGCCATGCTAAAACAGGCGGCGGGCGCGGTGGCGCCGGGCGGCGAGCTTTTCTATGCGACCTGCTCCGTTCTTGATTCCGAAGACCGAGACGTGGTTCGGGCCTTTTTGGATTCGGACGAGGGCGATGCTTTTTCTCTCGCGCCGGTTGCCGGGTCTTATCTTCTGCAACGTCCTGAATATGCGGGCGCCCTGCGTTTTGCTGAGGAAAACGCACTTGAGAACGGGTGCTTGAGAACCGTCCCCCGTGTTTCGGGCGACTGCGACGGTCATTTCTGCACCCGCTTTACGAGGCGCGCATAAAACGGGCCTTGAGCGACGAGCGCTGCTCGCGTTACGCTTTCTTGGACGTCACCTTGAACGGGGCCTTGATGGGCGCGTATTGCCTGCGCTTTCGGGACCCCATTACCAACATGCGCCTTTCAAAAGAAAGAAGCCCGCTGCGTGCGGGCTTCTCGCGTTCCCTAGTTGTT
>CAVDZW010000051.1:0-5859 GCA_963613305.1 bacterium
CTGCTCCTTGGTGGCCTCGAGCTCGAACTTCTCGGGGAACTCGCTTGCGGCCTCGCCCTCGCAGCAGCACGAGCCCTCGCCGCAGCAGCAACCCTCGGCGGCCCCGAGCTGCTCGCCCAGCCACGTGGAGATGGCCGTGTCGTAGGCAGCGGTGGTGGAATAGACCTTGAACTGCAGACGACGACGGGTGGCCAGCGTGGTGGCGCCGTCGTTGGCACGCATCTCGGCGAGCACCTGCTCGTAGTCGGCCGGGTCGGAGACGACGGTCACGCTCGCGGCGTTCTTGGCGGCAGAGCGCAGCATGGAGGGGCCGCCGATGTCGATGTGCTCGATGGCGTCGGCAAAGGTCACGTCGGGCTTGGCCACAGTCTTCTCGAACTCATAGAGGTTCACGACGACCATGTCGATCATCTCGATGCCGTGCTCGGCGGCCTCGGACATGTGCTGCTCAAGGTCGCGGCGAGCGAGGAGACCGCCGTGCACCTTGGGGTGCAGGGTCTTGACGCGGCCGTCCATCATCTCGGGGAAGCCCGTGTAGTCCTCGATCGCGCGGACCGGAATCCCGGCCTCCTCGATTGCCTTGGCGGTTCCGCCCGTAGAGACGATCTCGACGCCGAACTCCTCGACCAGCGCGCGTGCAAAATCGACCACGCCCGTCTTGTCGGTGACCGAGATCAGCGCGCGTGCGATCTTCACATCAGATGCCATGCAGTCCTCCTGCTCACGGGGCCGCCGCACCGCCCGGGGCCGACAGCCGTTTACAACCATCTAAATGTAACGCATACGTCTTGTGGCCACCCTTTTTGTATAAATTCCTCGCGGAGAATTCGAGCAGATTTAATGCCCCACACGCGCACCATAATCGCCACGCGGCCCCGTGGTAGAAACAGGATGAGTTTCGACCGGGGGAGTTCTATGGTCTCGCGCGTGCTGTACCGACCTTTTGAAGACGACGATTTCGACGCCATCGCGTCGATTCTCGAGCAGGCGTGGCACACGTATACCCCGAACGACGAGTACAACTTTTTGGAGGCCTGCGCAGACCTTGCCTGGTGTCTCTCGGCCTCAACGTTCTCGCAGGTAGCAGTCATCGACGGAGAGGCGCGCGGCCTCGTACTCGCACGTGCGGGGGCCCGCAGCATGAGCTGGACCGACCGCTGGCTGCAAACCGAGCACGACTTTGTTGAGCAGATGCGCGCGATCGACCCCACGGCCACCGAGGCCTACCTCGAGCAAGCACGCTCGACCGCACGAGCCAACAGCGACTTGCTCTCGCGCTGCAACGAGTCGGCCGCCGAAGAGATCACGCTCCTCGTGGTAAGCGAGACCACGCGCGGTCTGGGCGTGGGCAGCGTTCTGCTCGACGCAGCCATCAGCTTTGTGGGCTCGCAGGGCGCCCGCAGCGCCTACCTCTACACCGACACCGACTGCTCGTTCAAGTTCTACGAGCGCCACGGCTTCAAGCGCCGCGCCAGCCACAAGGCAACCTGGGAGGAGCGCCGCCAAAACATGCCCCGCGAGATGTACCTCTACACCCTCGATTTGAGCGCATAGCCCCTCTCGACCCAGGGCCGCGAGCGAGGGGGTGCGGAGGGACGCGGCCAACTCTCAGTCAGAACGCTCCAACCCAGGCACGCGCGCGAAGCCAGCGCGACGGGGATAAGTCCGATCCTCAACCAGAACGTCGCAACCCAAAGGCGCGCGCGAAGCCCGCGCGCAGGGGACGCGGCCGACCCTCAGCCCAAGCGGCCCCAACCAAGCAGCGCGCGCGAAGCCCGCGCGATGGGGATGGGTCCGACCCTCAACCCAAACCCCCCCATAAAAAAGCGAGGCCCGCATCGCGGGCCTCACCATATTCCCCATCGCACCACCGACCGGTCGGCCGAGTCGCGGGCCGGGCGGGCACTTTGGTTTTCGAAGCCTCCGCAGCGAAGCGAGGACCTGCGAGAAAACCAACGTGCCCGCCCGGCCCGAGCGCGCGAGACGCCAACCTCGGCTAGAACGTGCCTCCGCCTCCGCCGCCGACGCCACCGCCGCCGCCTCCAGAGAAGCCGCCACCAAAGCCGTCACCCGAACTATCAGAACTCGCGGCAATCGCGCGCGCACCCGCGTTATATGAAGAAGCCAAGCGATCAGTCGGCTCATGGAGTCTGCCATGCGGATAGCACCACCAGTAGACCGGATAGGTGCTCGTAAAGTCATCGCGCTCGCGCACGGCAGGCGGCACAGCATCGGCGAGCTCGCGCAGGGTCTTCTTCGAGACCCCGAGCGCCACGGCCATAACCATCAGCTTGTTCCAGAGCACAAGGTCGCCGGGCACGGCCTCGTTCAGGCGCGTAAAGTCCTCAAGCCACTTCTTGAGCGCACGGCACTTGGCCTCGACCTCGCGGCCCCGCGGCGAAAGCCGCTTGAACCCGCGGCTCAGCAGCACGCCAATGAGGATGATCAGCGTCGCTACAACGCAGGCGATCACGTTCGGGGCGGCAAAATCCATCTCGAACATCTGCAAAAGGCCCAGGAACTCAAGCACCAGACCGACCATCACAGCGATTCCGAGCGCAAGGCTCCCGTTCGACTCAACAAGCCCGCTCTCCTCAACCCCGGCCGTGACACTGGCCTTGTAGGTGTCGTAGTAGTAGGAATAGCTCTCCTTATCGCGCTTAGCGCTGCGCTTGAACCCCTTAAAAGTCTGGCGCATCACGTGCGTCCCAGCATCAAAATCCATACCGAAGAACAGCAGGTCAAGCGCGGCTTTGTCGATCTTTGCGATCTTGCCCGCAACAGCCGCGCTCTTGAGGGTCGACTTTGTCGTTCTGACCTCGTAATCCTCCTTGCCGTTGGCGGCGGTCACCTGGCCGAGCGTGATCACGCGATCGTCCGTGGCCTTCATGAGCGTTGCGGTGAACGCGTTGTCGGGCACATTCGCTCCCGCCGGGGCCATGAGGCAGGCGAGCACCGCCGGATGGTCGTCGCTCGGCAGATCGCGAAAGTACTCGTCGTTGAATTGTGCCTGCTTGTCCTTGCGCTTGGGGCGCAGGATCAGGATGACGCCGGTAAAGAGCAGGGAAAGAACGACGGTGCCGACGGCGAACAACAGCAGTTTCATGCGCGCCCGCGCGCGCTCGGCGTTCGCCTCGTCGGCCCATTGCCGCTCCTCCGAGAGAATGGTGCTCAAGCGCTCGGTGCCCTGTGCCGACGCATCGGGTACCCACGCGGTCGGGAACGCGATGCGCGCCTCGGCATACTCACCCGAGCCAACCACGGGAACCTCAAAGCTCACGGACGCCGAGGAGGGATCGGGCGCAACGTTGCCTTCGAGCGGGCCGTGCGCCCATGCGCGCAGGGTCTTTTTGTTGGCCGGCGTCGCCTGGGCGAGCTCCTCGTCGAACGCCACGGTGAGCGACACGCCCTGCGAGTTCTCATCCCAGTCGGGGCCGATGAACTTCCAATAGAGCTCGGCGGTATCGCTCCAGGCCATCACGCCGCCGGTGAGGATATAGTCGACCTCGACCGTTGCCACGGTGTCGTAATCGTGCGGGGTAAAGACCTTGAGCTTGAGCGACTCGTCGCCCGACTCCGAGATGACGTCGGCGGTGTAAACGCCATCGTCTCCACTCGCCGCGCTCGACGCCTCCGTAAAGGCCTCGCCGTCGACCGCGACGCCGAGCACCGAAACATTCGACGTGGTTCCCTGCTGGTTCTCGGCAAAGGGAATCTGCCAAAAGACGCCGTTGACGCTGTCGTCGAACTCAAAGGTGCGCACCTCGTGCACAAGCACGCTTCCGTCGCGCCGCACCGTAGCCTCCATATCGACCGACGGCATGGAGTAGTCGGCCCGGGCGGTCGCGGGCGCCGTGAGCATGGCCGCGCAAACAAGCGCGATGGCGACGAGGAAAAGAAGCGGAGCCGGAATGCGATGGCGAGTGTTCATGGAGCGTCCTTAATTCCGTGTTCCAACGGGGTCCGGTTAATGTGGTCCGGTTTCACCATTGTAGCCGCCCGGGTTGAGCCTGAGCTGCCGCGGCGCCGGGTCGGGACGCTTGTCCCAGGTGGGCGCGTCCATTCAACCGCAGCTGCACTTCATGGAGCTAACACATGTGTAGCGAGATTGTGGCGTTGCGCAGGCAAGGGCTTGGGACGCAAGCGGGCGGGCATAACAACAGCGAGCGAGGGCGCGGGTCCCAGCAGATCCCCTTCGCAGACAATCAGTCCCCCTTTTCCGCAGGACTCCCGGTGGCAGCAAGAGCAGTCGCCGGGAGTCCTGTTTTTGGACGAGGCGGACGCGGCGACGCCGGGGCGACGGGGCAGCCGGAGCGGGAACCCGCGCGGTATACTCAGCGCCATGGATACCGGTAGCAAACAGATCGTTGAACGCGCGGCAGGCGGCAACCCGCCCGTCGTGGGCCGTTTTGCCCCTTCCCCCTCGGGCCGCATGCACCTGGGCAACATTTTCTCGTGCCTTGTTACCTGGCTCTCGACACGGAGCCAGGGCGGGCGCGTCGCGCTCAGGATCGAAGACCTCGACACGCGCTGCCGGCAGGAATGGGCCGACGCCCTCATGCGCGACTTGGATTGGCTGGGGCTCACCTGGGACGAGGGGCCCATCTACCAGCGCGATCGAATTGGGCGCTACGAAGAGGCCCTCGCCAAACTCGAGGTGGCAGGCCTCACCTACCCCTGTTTTTGTACGCGCTCGGAGCTCCATGCCGCGAGCGCCCCGCATGCAAGCGACGGCACGCCCATCTACGCCGGGACCTGCCGCGCGCTCTCTCCTGCCGAGGTCGCCCGCAAATCGGAGCTGCGCGCACCCGCCGTGCGCTTGCGTGTTCCTGGGCTCGATGACGGCGCCGGTGTGGTCGAGTTCGTCGACCGCGCGTACGGACCGCGCTCCGAGGCGCTCGCTGCCGAGTGCGGCGATTTTCTCGTGCGCCGGAGCGACGGCGTGTTTGCCTACCAGCTTGCCGTGGTCGTGGACGATGCCGAGATGGGCATCACCGAGGTAGTGCGCGGCTGCGACTTGCTCGGCTCCACCCCGCGCCAGCTCTACCTGCAAAATCTCCTGGGCTATGTGCATCCCACCTATGCGCATGTGCCGCTGCTGGTAGCGCCGGACGGGCGGCGCCTCTCAAAGCGCGATGGCGACTGCGGCATGGATGCCCTGCATGAGCGATTCGGCACGCCCGAGGCTCTGCTCGGCTGGCTTGCAGGAACAGCCGGCATCGCCCCCAGCACGGAGCCTCGCAGCGCGGAGGAACTCGCACGGCTCTTTAGCTGGGATGCTCTACGCGCCCACCACGAGAACATCTGCATCGATTTTTGTTAGCCCGAGCCTCAAGCCCAGACCAGAACCGGCCGGCGGAACGGAGGATACGCGTTGCCCGATTTTGCACAGACCAGAACCGCGCAAGGCTTCCTGCCGTTTCGCTTGGTCGGTCCTCCGCAGTAGGAGCAGTGAACGGCTTTCATGGACGCCTCTTCCGAAAGGGTTTTAACGGCTTCGGAAAAGGTTATCTACCTGGTGCGACGCCCCCCAAATCGGACACACATTTTGTCCTATAAGCCTGAATGTACGTCCTGATCCTGCCATCTCGGCCTGCGTGTCCTTCGACAGCAACCAAGCCAGGAACTCTTTGAACCTAGCCGTCGTGTCGTCGTAGTGCAGCGTCGTCGACGCTCCGCACAGGTAACATCTCCATCTCTGGGTGCCCGCTGATGTCTTGCCGTTCTTCTTCATCGCGAAGCCGCAGGAAAGGCATTTCACGGCTTTCATCTGAAACCTCTTTCGGGATGTTTTTAACCGTCCCAAAAAAGGTTATCTACCTGCACTTACAGTGCTAATCCAGACACACTTTCTGTCCG
>CAVDZW010000052.1:0-13431 GCA_963613305.1 bacterium
CAACTACAAGCAGATCTTCATCACCGAGAACGGCATGGGCTACAAGGACCCCTACCAGGACGGTTTTGTTGACGACCAGCCGCGCATCGACTACATCGAGCAGCACCTGCGCTGGCTGCTCGAGGCGATGAAGGTCGGCGTGAACGTGGGCGGCTACTTCCTCTGGAGCCTGCAGGACCAGTTCTCCTGGACCAACGGCTACAACAAGCGCTACGGCTTTTTCTACGTTGACTTTGAGACCCAGGAGCGCACGCCCAAGGCAAGCGCCTACTGGTACAAGCACGTGGCCGAGACCCGCAGGCTCGACTAGACGCGGCGCGGGCGCGGGTGCGGGCCGAGCTGGCGCACACCGCACGAACATCCGTTGAGCCAACGCGCCATGCAGGCATGCAGGCGCACAACAACTTGCTCCCTATTCCTCAAAAGGCGACTCCCACGCGGGAGCCGCCTTTTTGCATGCAGGGAGGGGCCGTCTACCCCCTTGGCGCTGCCGCGCTGCTTCGCACGATCAGCTGGCCGGGAATCCTGATAGCGCTCGGAGACTCGGGCGCGGCCTCTTTTGGTGCCGCATGCTCAAACACCTGACGGCCGCGCTCGGCAAGGTCAAAACGCACCGTGGTGAGTTCGTTCTGTGCGACGAACTCACCAAGCGAATCGTCGACGCCCACCACGCTCACGTCCTCGGGCACGCGCAGGCCCGCATCGCGCAGGGCCGCGATGGCGCCGTTGGCCATCTGGTCGTTTGCCGCATAGATCGCCGTCATATCGCGGTCGTGCTCCGCCAGGTAGCGCCCCGCCTCGTAGCCGCTCATCGCCGACCAGTCACCCTGACGCGGCTCCGCGGCCTCAATGTGCGCACCCTCGAGCGCATCGCGCCAGCCGGCAAGGCGAAACCGCTCATCGACCGAGTAGTCTGGCCCGCCGATGAACCTGATCTGCCTATGGCCCAGGCCCATCAGGTAGTCCATGAGGAGCGTTGAGCAGCCATAATGGTCGGAATCGACCGTGGTCACGCGTGGATGGGCCACCATGGTGACGATGACCGTGGGCAACCCCGGCAACGGGCAGAACTCCTCAAAATCGGGCGACATGCGGCTCATGCCAATGATCATGCCGTCGATGGGCAGTTCAGCCATGCGACGCGAGGCCTCGGCAAGCGAGAACTCCTCGGTCTTGGACATCTCGATAAGCGTGAGGGCATAGCCGCGTTCGCGAGCAGCACCGGCGATACCGTCGACCATGGAGAGGTTGCCGATCTTGGTGATGTCGTTGATGCAAAGCCCAACGGACCGATATTTGCCGTCGCGGAGCGAACGGCCTGCGTAGCTCGGTCGAAACCCGAGCTCTGCCATAGCCTTCTGCACGCGCTCGCGCGTTTTGGCGTTGACGTTCGGCATGCCGTTGACGACACGCGACACGGTCTGTTGAGAAACGCCGGCCGCCCGAGCGACATCGGCCATGGAGACCGGCCGTGTGCCCTGTGGCCTGCTGCTGTTGTTTCTTGTCATCGAACGCTCCCGTGTTTTGGTGGCCCGTCGGTTCGGTGGGCTGGCATCCATCTCTGCCCGCGGCTCATGTGTCCCTTGCGCTCAGCGCGCAGAGCTCATACATGGCTCCCAACTATACCGGTGCCGGTTTTTACAAGCCGAACATAACCGCTCAAAGTCGAACATAACCGCTCACAGCCCTTTTTCAACCGACTGCCAGAAAGTATGGAAACCGCAGGCAACTGCTTATGAGTACGTTAACATAACTGATGGATCGCAATACCGTTCTGCCACGCGCAAGCCACGAGCGGCAAAGCACAGAGAAGGGAAGCCATGACCAGACGAATGCCTTTTGGATCAACCGCGGACGGCCAAGCCGTCACGATCTTTGAGCTCTCGTGTCCCGAGATGCCGGCACGCGTTCGCCTGATGGATCTGGGCGCCTCGCTTGTCGGCTTCGATGCCCCGGCAAGCGACGGCTCTGTAGCCGATATCGTGCTCGGCTGCGCCGACGTGGCGGGCTACCTCGCGAGCGGTGCGTGCTTCGGCGCCACCGTGGGCCCCTCCGCAAACCGCAGCGACAACGCCGAGGTCATCGTCGACGGGCAGGTCTACCAACTCCCCAAGAACACCGGCCCCGGACTCAAGAACAACCTGCATACCGACCTCGAGCACGGCCTGCACAAGCGCGTATGGGAGGCCGAGGAGCTCCCTGAGCAGAACGCCGTACGCTTTACCTGCAAGATCGCCGACGGCGAGTTCGGTCTGCCGGGTAATCGCACGTTCAGCGCGCTCTACACCCTGGGCGTAACCGAGCGCAACGGCCGGCCCGCAGCGCAACTCACGCTCGAGTACGGCTGCACGACCGATGCCCCCACCTTTGTGAACATGACCAACCACAGCTACTTCAACCTCGCGGGGCACGCCTCGGGCACGATGCTCGATCACGAGCTTAAAATCTGCGCCCAGAGCTATCTCCCCTTGCGCGAGGACGCCGTCTCGCGCGGAGACGTTGCCGCCGTTGCCGGCACCCCCTTCGATTTCCGCGAGCCCAAGACCATCGGGCGCGATATCGAAGCCGCAGATGAGCAGCTCGAACGTGCCCACGGCTACGACCATTGTTTCCTCATCGACGGCTACGAGACCGGCGCCGCCCCGCGCCCGGCACTCGCTGCCTTCGACCCCGCCTCGGGCCGCGAGCTCGGCATCGCCATCACCTGCCCGGGCGCGCATCTCTACACCGGCAACTGGTTTGACGGCAGCCCCACCAAGGACGGCTCGGCTTACCAGCCGCGCGACGGCTTTGCCTTTGAGCCGGAGTTCCGCCCCGACAACTCGCACCATGCAGACTGGGAGCACCCCGTGTGCACCCCGAGCGAGCCCTTTAGCTCGATCATCGTCTACACCGTGTCGACGCGCTAGACAGGGCACGCAACGCGCCGCACAACAGCCCGGATACGGCGCCCCGCAAGCCCACGCAACGCAACGCACCCGATACCCCCCCACCCCAATAAATCTCACTCAAACCGAAGGGACCCAAGATGAGCGATAGCATCACCGCGCACGTCACCGAGCTCTTTGAGGAGGCGTTCGGCCCGCTCGAGGGCAAGCGCGCCCTCTTTGTGCATGCCCCCGGCCGCTCCGAGATCGCCGGCAACCACACCGACCACGAGGGCGGCCACGTGATTGCCGCTTCGCTCGACGTCGCCGTCGACGGCATCGCTGTCGCCAACGGCACGAACACCGTGCGCGTGGTCGACGAGGGTTATCCGAGCTTTGAGGTTGCGCTCGACTCGCTCGAGATCGACCCGGCCGAGCTCGGCAGCCAGGCGAGCCTCGTGCGCGGCATGGCCCACGAGGTCGCGGCTCATGGCGGCACGCCCTGCGGCTTCGACTTTGCCTTTACCTGCTCCGTGCCCTCGGGCGGCGGCCTCTCGAGCTCTGCCGCCGTCGAGGCTGCCTACGGTCGCGCCATGGAGGCGCTCTGGAATGCCCCAAAGATCGCACCCGTCCTGCTTGCGCAGATGAGCCAGCGCACCGAGAACAACTACTACGGCAAGCCCTGCGGCCTCATGGACCAGGCGGCCGTCTGCCTGGGCGGCCTTGCCTACATGGACTTTGAGAACGCCGCCGAGCCCGCAACCAGCAAGCTCGAGCTCAATTTCGAGGACCACGGCTACGCGCTCTGCCTCGTCAAGGTGGGCGCTGACCACGCCGCCTCCACCGACGACTACGCCGCTATTCCCGGCGAGATGCAGGCCGTTGCTGCCGACTTCGGCAAGACGCGCCTCTGTGAGGTCGACCGCGCCGAATTCGATGCTGCGCTCCCCCAGATCCGCGCCAAGCACGGCGACCGCGCTTGCCTGCGCGCTATCCACTACTGGTACGAGAACGACCTCGTCGACCGCCGCTGGGCCGCGCTCAACGCCGGCAATGTCGACGAGTTCCTGCAGCTCACGCGCGCAAGCGGCGCCAGCTCGGCCATGTATCTGCAAAACGTCGTGGCCGAGCTCGGCGCAAGCCAGCCCGCCATGTACGCCCTCGGTGCGGCCGAGCACGTGCTCGACGGCCGCGGCGCGGTGCGCATCCACGGCGGCGGCTTTGGCGGCACCATCCAGGCCTTTGTTCCGCTCGATATCGTCAGCGAGTTCCAGACCAAGATGGACGCTTGGCTCGGCGAGGGCTCCTGCCGCCGCTACACCGTTACCGACAAGGGGGCGTACGCGGCATGGCTCTAACGAACGATTCCGTGCGCAACGCCGCACAGGCACTCGTGAGCTACGCGATTAGCTGCGAGCTCATGGACGAGGCCGACCGCATCTGGGCCTACAACACCGTACTCGAATGCATTGGCGCCGAGGGCCCCGCCCCCGAGGACGCCTGGGCGCTCGGGGAAGCCGCATCTGCCGACGGCGGCAACGCGAACTTTGACCTCGACGCCACGCTCGCCCCGCTCGCCGATGCGGCAGTCGACACCGGCGCCGCCGAAGACACCGCAAGCGCACGCGACCGCGTGAGCTGCCGCATTATGGGCGCGCTCATGCCCAAGCCGTCGCAGGTCGCAGACGAGTTCGAGGGCCGTTTGGGCGTTGGCGAGGCCGGCGCCGCCACCTCCTGGTTCTACAACCTCTGCTGCAATGCGTTCTACGTGCGCCGCGCGGCCATCGCCAAAAACATCGAGTGGACCACCAACACCCCCTGGGGCGACCTAGAGATCACCATCAACCTCTCCAAACCCGAAAAGGACCCGCGCGAGATCGCGGCCGCCGGCGCCGCCAAGAACACGGGTGAGAAGTACCCCGCGTGCCAGCTTTGCATCCAAAACGAGGGTTATGCCGGCAGAGGCGCCGCTGCCGTTGGCGGCGCTCATCCTGCGCGCCAGAACCTGCGCATCGTCCCCGTCACGCTCGGTGGCGAGCGCTGGGGATTCCAATACTCCCCCTATGCGTACTTCAATGAGCACTGCATTGCCATGAGCGCTCACCATCGCCCCATGCACATCGACCGCGCGAGCCTCACCTGCCTGCTCGATTTTGTCGACACGATCCCGCATTACTTTATCGGCTCCAATGCCGACCTGCCGATCGTGGGCGGCTCGATTCTCTCGCACGATCATTTTCAGGGCGGCGCACACGAGTTCCCGATGATGAAGGCCGAAGTCGCGAGCGAGTTCTCTCTGCCGGGTTTTGACGGCATCTCGGGCGCCGTGCTCCGCTGGCCGCTCTCGGTGCTGCGCCTGCGCGGCGCGGACAGCTCCGAGCTGCTCGACGCCTGTGTGCACGTTGTCGATGCATGGCGCGGCTGGAGCGATGCTGAGGCGGGGGTGCTTGCCCAGAGCGAAGACGGCACGCCCCACAACACCGTGACGCCCGTTATCCGTCGCGTGACCCGTGCAGGAGCGGTGGGCGGCGACCAGTACGAGGCCTACCTGGCGCTCCGCTGCAATATCACGAGCGATGAGCACCCCCTCGGCGTGTTTCATCCGCATGCGGAGTACCACCACATCAAGCGCGAGAACATCGGGCTCATTGAGGTCATGGGCTTGGCGATTCTGCCGCCGCGCCTGGTTCCCGAGCTCGATGCCGTGGGCAAGCACCTGCTTGCAGGCGAGCTCGATGCGCTCGAGAGCGACGAGCTCTGCCAGAGCCACGCCGCATGGGCGCGTGAACTCTACGAACGTCGCAAGGACGAGCTCGCGCCCGAGACCGTGCAGACGGTCCTGCGCGAGGAGGTCGGCGCCGTATTTGGCCACGTACTCGAGGACGCCGGCGTCTTTAAATGGAACGAGGCCGGCCGCGCCGCCCAGCAGCGCTTCATCGACGCGCTGTAGGCCGAACGCCCGTTAGCACGGCCCCGAGCTTCAACGTAAAAATGGCCTCAACCCGGGGCTCCGATGCCATACATGCCCCGAAGCCCAGGCGCACAAGAATGCCTCCCATCCCCCGTTGTCCAGGAGATGGGAGGTTGCTCGCGCTTGGACCGGTTTTGCTCTGGCATGCGTAGCGCCATTGTCAAACTCACGCATCCGCCCGAAAGCAATTCTTATAAAACCGTCGCCCCCCCCTTACTCAGCAGCATCGGTAAAAACACGACCTATTTGATCTTCTTTCGGCGCGCTTGTTTAAGCCAATTTCTTTTAAAGCTGCCGATGCCACCGAAGAATTTGTCGTATGTGCCGCCGTCCTCTTTGGCTGCATACTTAATGGCGGCGAGTTCAATCGTGCATAGATAATCCGCCACTTGCTCAAGGCGATAGTCCGTCATGGACGTCTTACGCCTCTCGACCACCCCTTTAGAAAGAACAAACCCTATGGACTGATCCAATGCTCGCTTAACGATGTCTTGACCATTGTCGTAATAAATTTTCACCTCATCGAACGACTGGAAATGCTCAAGATGGTCGAAAAGAAGCCCCGAAATACCTCGCTTCATCCGTGCGGTCAGCTTTGCAAGATCATCGAACTCGCTACGTCGATAGACAAATGTCGTATAGGCGATGGGCAAGCGCTGAACGAGGATGTTGAACGAGTAAAGCAGTTTTTTGCGCACCTCGATAGGAAGGCCGCTGTACAAGCCGTGCCCATTCAGCAATGGCTCAGAATGAAACGGAATATTAGGCAGGTCTGAGCGCAGCAGAGACTCCTCATAACGAGCGATTTTCTCGGTAATATCGTCGGCCTGATTATGAAGGACAAGCGTCAACAGGTAATAGCGAGCCACACCGCCGCGGTCACCGCTTTCGTCGACGAATACGCTTAATTCATTCGCCATCCAGCTAAACCTCCCCAATAAAAAGCCAGGGGATAAGCCCCTGGCGCTTGGAGGTAGCATGAAAGCCACCGCTCTTTTTATACCACATTAAAAATGCCGTTGCCCATCAAGAACCCACGGCCAGGATAAACCCCACCTCACTCTCTCCGCTATTCCCACAACACAGAACGCCCGCCCCACTTGACCGCGGGGCGGGCGCACGTGCGCGTATTTGCTTGAGACGGCTACTCGGCCAGCTCCTTAACAATCCAGTCGATAGCGCCTTCGGGATCGTTTGTCAGATCGATATACTGCTTGCCCTTTGTGGTGAGCAGCTTAATACCGAGCCGGTCGGTGTCGGCCTTCATGGCATCAAAGTACATGCGCGCCTGAGGGGCAAGAACAACGACGTTGTATTGATCCATGATCTCGTAATGGCTGCCGTACGCACCGGACTGAGAGACCAAATCGATACCCTTAGCGGCAGCGCCCTCGCGCAGCGCATTTGCGAGCAATGTCGACGTCCCGGCTCCCTGGCAAAGAACCAGTACGCGAATCTGCTCGGCCTTGTCCTTCAGAGCCGCGACAGCTTTTGCGGACTTCTCTTGCTCAGCCTGAACCTCTTCTTCGCTGAGTTCGGCAGCATCCTGAGCCGCCTCCACAAGACAGAGCTGATGGTCATAAGCCTTGCAGAATGGATAGTAGATTATAAAGTCAACGGCCAAAAGAACGGCGACCAGCACCAGCGAACGAGGGTCGAGTCCCGTGGTGAGAAAAACGCCGATAGGCCCAGGAAGCGCCCACGGCATGGTGTACATGGGAGCATTCATGCCGATAACATCGATGAAAAACTTTCCGATAACCGCGTTGACCATAGGAGCCAGCAGGAAGGGAACGAACATGTAAGGATTGAGCACAATCGGCATGCCAAAGAGCACCGGCTCGTTCACGCCAAAAATAACAGGGATGATCGAGGGGTGGCCTCCAGCCTGAAACACTTCGAGGTTGGTAACGGTATTGCCGTAAAGCGCAGCATTGATAGGACTCATAACAACGGAAGCACCGTGAATGCCCATGAACTGGAACAGGGCAACCGCGCCCTCGATGAGCGCCATGCCGGGATAGGTATCGACCGCAGAAAAAAGCGGAGAAATCAACGCCGAAACGAGATTTGCAAAGGGCACAGCAAGAACCGTGCGGCTGGCAAGATCGATAAAAGCGCAGGCGAGGATAGAAAAGCCGAATGCAAAGATATCCCTAAAGCTCTGAGCAATGGCACCGGGCACCTCTTTGGGAAGTTTGATGGTCACGTTATGCTTGATGCACACCTTATAGATATTGACCGTCAGGAACGCGGAAACAAACGCTGCGAGAAAGCCCTTCGTTCCCATATAGCCAGTTTCGAACACCGAGGTGTCCGCACCGCCAATAGAAACGACATCGTTGGTGACCGACAACAAAAACATGCCGCACATGGCGCATACCATGCACGAAGTAGGATTGAGGGATTTTCCCGACGGCATGCGGCGGTTCATCGACATTGCGAGGGAACTCGCCGTGGTGCCGGCGACCATGATTCCAAGCAGCCCCATGGTGTACGCATAAATCTTGTTGAAGAAATCAAGAACCTCGGCCGGAAGTGTAATTCCCACGTATGCGGGAAGCGTCGAAAGCAACAAAAACAGGCTCGAGAACAGCACGATTGGCATGTTCGAAAGAAAACCGTCCTTGATTGCCACCAAATAGATATTCTTCGAGATCTTGTCGAAAAGAGCCTGGTGTTTCTCTAGGAACTTGACGATGGCGTCCATAACACATCCTTTCTGGACTTGCCCAAGCCAAGCGACCTATCCGGATTTAGTCACAACCGCCCGAGCATGCACCCGCGTAACCGAGCGCCCTTTCGCACATAGATGTAATATCATTTGCGCGATTTGTCATAACCAATTATTCTTCTGAGCAAGCGTTTATTCAAGTTAAAAGTTCTCGTTTCGGTAAGCGGTCATCTCTTATTCCAGTAACTGCCCAGGTAGAGAACCATTTTTGAAATAACTATCATCTTTTGACTACCGTTTACCAGTTTGATCCTACATCGTTAACTTGTTGTTGTAACAATATAGGTGCAATGTTGCATTCTCATACGTTTCGGCAAAGGAGACATCATGTCCAAACGACTACTGAACATGTCCGCATCCGATTTTGCAACCGTAGCCCCCATGACCCTCAAGCAGGCGATCCTTGCATCAGAGGGCCGCACCATCATGGCAGAGAACGTTCCCTCTTCTCAGTTCCTCGGCGGCGTCACCAATGCCGAAATCGAACGAGCCGCAGGAGCCGACCTCCTGCTATTTAACGCTCTCGACGTATTCGACCCTGTTATCGCCGGTGTTCCAGACGACCTCGACGAGAATCCCGTTACCTGGATCAAAAAGGCCTGCGGTCGACCCATCGGCGTGAATCTTGAGCCGGTCGACACCAAAGCCGAAATGTCTGAATCACGCACCGAAATCCCCATGGGGCGCAGGGTCTCGCCCAAAACCCTTGAAAAGGCGAACGAGCTCGGCTTTGACTTCATTTGTCTTACGGGAAACCCCGGCACGGGCGTTTCGAATGACGCCATCGCCCAATCAATCAAGCTCTCTAAAGAGCATTTTGACGGCCTCGTAATCGCTGGAAAGATGCACGGCGCAGGTGTTGCAGAACCCGTTATGACCATGGAAATCGCACGCGAGTTCATCGAGCTCGGTGTCGATATCCTTCTTGTGCCGGCCCCCTACACCGTCCCTTGTTTTCAGGAGCACGACCTGCGCGAAATTGTCGATTACGTGCGAAGTCGAAATATCGGCAAGCCAATCGAAGAAAAGGTCCTCATTATGGCGGCCAACGGAACGAGCCAGGACTCCTGCGACGTTGAGACAATCAAAAAGATCGGTCTGGCCGCCAAGGCGGCCGGTGCAGACCTGCAGCACATTGGCGACTCAATGAATGGCATCTGTCTACCGCAAAACATCTTTGCGCTCGGCCAGGCGCTCCGAGGCTATCGACATCAAATCGTCATGCTCAGCCGCTCTGTGATACGTTAATAGCAAAACCGCTAGAACTCGGACTCCGCCGCCTTCTAGGACTTTTTCATGCAAACCGAGGTCCCCATGCTCGACACTCACGAAAAAAGACCGCTGTACCTCCAGCTCGCAGACACGCTGCTCAAGCAGATTCTTGACGTCTATCAACCTGATGACAAATTGCCAACCGAGATGGAGCTCTGCAACGAATACGCCGTCAGCCGTACGACCGTGCGCCTCGCCATGAGCGAGCTCGAGCGCCGGGGTAACATCTACCGCGTGCAAGGCAAAGGTTCATTCGTATCCGCCGAGCGTGTCGGAGGGTTTAATTCCCTCCTTGACTTCGGGTTTACAAGCCATTGCGATGGCATCAATCCCGACTCCATCGCAATGGCTGTAAATGCCAACTGCAAAAGCCATCCAGTCAGCCTCATGATGCTCCAACAGTTCGGCTGCCAAAAAAGAGAAGATATACAGAGTTTCGAGGTGCGCTACAGCCATGATGGTCGGCTTATTGGATCCGACAGCATCTTCATCACCAAACTCCACGTTCCCGAAACCCGCTTTAATGCTGCGCAGATCGAGCGTGTATTAACCGAGCTCTCCAAATCGATTCTTTCCGTTCGGGAGAGCTATCAAGCGCGACTCCTGAACGATACCGAGGCTTCCAACTTAGAAGTCGAGCGAATCCCGGTCCTAGAAATAAGTCGCCATGCCTACGGCGATGCCGGAAAACTACTGCTCATCATCAACAGGCTCGTCTTTACCGACCTCGTCCCCTATCAGAACTACGTTTTTAAATCTGAGTGATCCCCAGAACATGAGCGCACCGATTTCAAAGTCCCGCTCACACTGTCACGCTAGCGAACTTTAAGACGAACGGGTTTCCTCGATATATCGATCGAGCGCCTGCGCGTTTTTGAGTGTATATCCCGTCGCTCGGCCCGATCCCGTCGATTCAATCGCTCCGATTTGCACGAGCTCCGCAAGGGCGCGCTTTACAGTAATTTCACTGATATCGGGGCAGAGGGAGAGAATATCGGATTTCCTCGTAATGCCGAGCCTGTGCCGAAAGACGGCTGCAACACGAGCCTTCTTACGGACAGGTAATGTGCCTGCATAGGCGGGAACCTGTTCTTCGAGCTGGCGGCAAGCCGCGAGGATGGTCCCAAGCATGAAGCCGATAAAGGGCGCCTCATTGTTTTTGTTCTCGCCCCACCCAGATGAGCTGTCGGCTAGAGCACCATAATAAAGCGCCTTGTTCTTTTCGATTAGTCGTTCGACGCTGACGTAGCGCACTATGTCGTAGCCAGACTTCTCAAGCAGGAGCGTTGTGAGCAATCGACTCATACGACCGTTTCCATCGTTAAATGGATGAATGCTAACAAAATCGAATATAAACCTCAGAGAAACGAGCAGAGAATCGCAGGTCTGTTTAGAGAGAGCATCGTTAAGTGAGCGACAGGCGTCTTCGATGAGTCCAGGGGTCACCATGGCAGAAGGGGGTCTAAAACGAACGATTCGGTTACCGTTGCCGTCGATCGAGACGATTTCGTTATCGCCGTCTTTCCAGCGACCACCGTATGAGACGGGCGTGTGCGACATGAGATCACGATGAAGCTGAAGGATGACCGAGGGTGTAACCGGAATCGAGCTGTGCTGCTCGTGGATGAGCGAGAGAACGTCGCGATATCCAGCGATCTCTGCTTCCGCACGGGTATTGGGCCTGGCAGCATATGACATGATCGCCTTGAGCCGACGTTGGGTCGTCACGATGCCCTCAAGCCCATTGGACGACCGCGTACTTTGGATTTTAGCCTCATCGATGAGAGAAGACAGGAGCTCGGGTTTAGCTTGAGCAAGAGCTATCTGCCTGCCCTTATGCTCTTTAATCGCAAGAAGAAGGTTATTGATCGCGTCAATCTTGAGCTCTGGCGGCACGTTGAGATAGTCAAATCGACGCATGAGGCCACTTTCGGTATCACGAACAAACTTTCGGTATCATTATGATACCGTATGATACCGAAAGTTTGTTCGTGATACCGAATCGCCGCCAGCTACTACCTCAGATCGCGTACGCTGGCACGCTCGATCAGGGTTCCGGGCACGAGAACGCGATCTTTTTCTTCAGGCGCGTCCAGCCCGGCAACCACCTCATTAAGTGCGCGAACGCCCAACTCACGGTGACCAAAGCGTATCGACGTCAAAATGGAGTTGGGGACCGTTTTGCCCAAGACGTCGTCGAATCCGACGATGCTCACGTCGTCGGGCACGCTCCGCCCTCGTTCTCGCAGAGCGACCATGGCACCGTTGGCCATGGCGTCATTGGCCGCAAGTATCGCCGTGCAGCTCTCTTGCTCAGCCAAAGCTTTCCCCGCGGCATAGCCACCATCGGCTTCCCAGTTGCCGCACAACGGCTCGGGCGGCTCTATCCCACGCGCTTCGAGCGCCGCGAGCCAACCCTTCATGCGGCAGGCGCTCGAAAGAGACTTCTCGGCGCCCGCTATAAAATGCACCGTCTTGTGCCCGCGGTCGAGAAGGTATTCGCAGGCCATACGGGCGGAACCCTCTTGATCATCACTCACCGTGGAGCACGTCGGATGCTCCATCGGCGTGATGATCAGGGTCTTAAGGTCATGCGGAGCCCTAAACTCCTCAAAGTCGTCCACCATCTGGCCGAGGTTAAAAATCATGCCGTCAACGGGGAGCTGCTGCATCTTGCGGGCCGCGTCGGCAAGCGTCATTCCCTCGTTGGGCTTTTTCTTTATGAGCGTGAGCGCAAAGCCGCAGTCCTCCGCCGCATCGGCAATGCCGTCGAGCATGTCGACCACGCCGCCGCTCAGATGGAACAGAACCACGCCGATACAGCCATAGCGCCCGAGCTTGAGCGAACGCGCGGCAAAATTCGCGCGGAAGCCCAGAGCGTCCATCGCCTCTTGGATTTTGCGGCGTGTAGCGGGCCGCACCGAATCGGGCTCGTTGATGGCACGCGAGACCGTCTTGAGTGACACGCCCGCAGCGCGGGCGACGTCGTTCATCGACGCGTTCTTTTTGTCTGCAGCGGCCATGCAACCATCCTTTCGCGCAAGGCCCGTTCAATTAACTCCCTGTAGCTTAAACGACCTGCGGTCCCAGACGCGCCGTTTGCGGAAACAATCCAACCGTTCACCCGGAGCCGTACTGCCGGCGGTTCTTAAATGTCTTACGTTGTCATCGTTGAATGACAACGTTGTCAAAAGCTGTTACCTCGGCTTTTACAACAGCATTCAATCGCCCGCCTTACCGGGATTAGGCGGGTTCCGGGCTGCATCTATCCACCATCAATCGAATCGTATCCATCGCTCTCGTCAACAAAGGAGACTTATGGACGCCATCGTTCAGCTGCTCGAGAAGCAGCAGCCCCTGTTCGAGAAAATCGGACGTAACCCCTTCTTGCAAGCGATCAAGGACGGCTTCCTCGGCTGCATGCCCATCGTCCTCACCTCGTCGATCTTTCTGCTCATCGCAACACTTCCGGGCGTTGTGGGCATCACGCTGCCGCAAGAGATCATCGACTGGTGCAACAAGCTCTATAACTTCACCATGGGCGTCATGGGCATCATGTGCGCCGGCACCACCGCCAAGAACTTCAC
>CAVDZW010000053.1:0-5543 GCA_963613305.1 bacterium
GGACAATGGTTCGCCCGCAACCAACGACCCGGGAGGCACATTGGATATCTGCGCCGCGCTGGCACAAGAGCTCGGACTCAGGCAGCAATACGTTCAGGCCGCCATCGACCTCATGGACGAGGGCAACACCGTCCCCTTCATCGCTCGTTACCGCAAAGAGGCGACGAGCGGCATGGACGACGTCGCGCTCCGCAAACTCGAGGAGCGCCTCGCCTACCTGCGCAACCTCGAGCAGCGCAAGGAAGACGTGATCCTCATCATCGGCGCACAGGGCAAACTCACGCCCGAGCTCGAGGCCGAGATCCGCGCCGCCGAGCAGCTGCAGCGCGTGGAGGACCTCTACAAGCCCTACCGCAAAAAGCGTCTCACGCGCGCTCAAAAGGCGCGCAATGCCGGCCTTGAACCCCTCGCCAACATGATCATCATGCAGGTCAAAGCCAAGGGCACGGCGCTCGATGCCGCAGCCGACTACGTGAACGAGAAGGCTGGCTACGCCACCGCCGAGGCCGCACTTGCCGGAGCCGCCGACATCGTGGCCGAGACGGTGGCCGAGGATCCCGAGAACGTCGCGGACCTGCGCGCCTTTACCCAGGCGACGGGTTCCCTGCGCGTTGTCGCCACCGATGCGGACGAGAAAACGCCGTATGAGGCTTACTACGACTTTGACGAGCCGCTCCGCAAAATCCCCAACCACCGCGTGCTCGCTATCGACCGCGGTGAGCGCGAGGACAAGCTCCGCGTGAGCGTTGATGTTGACGATACGGCCGCTCTCGAGCGCCTGGGAGGCCGCTGGCCGCGCCGTCAGGGCGTCTTTGCCCCCGTGTTCGATGTCGCCATCGCCGACGGCTACAAACGCCTCATGGCGCCTTCGCTCGCCCGCGAGGCTCGCGCCAAACTCACCGTGCGTGCGCAGACCGAGGCCATCCAAGTCTTTGCCAAAAACCTCGAGGGGCTCATCTCGGCGCGCCCGGTGCGCGGCGCACGCATCCTCGCCCTTGACCCGGGCTATCGCAACGGTTGCAAGCTCGCCGTGATCGACGAGACCGGCAAGCTCCTCGACCACGGCATCGTCTACCCCACCAAACCGCGCTGCGACGTGGCGGGCACCAAGCGCACGCTCGCGCGCCTCGTGAGCAAGGACCGCGTGAACACCATTGTCATCGGCAACGGCACCGCGAGCCGCGAGACCGAGGAGGTCGTGTCGGAGTTCATCGCGGAATCCGCCCCCGACGTGCGCTACACCATCGTCAATGAGGCAGGCGCCTCGGTCTACTCCGCCTCGGAGGCCGCGAGCATCGAGTGCCCCGACCTCGACGTGACCACGCGCGGAGCCCTGAGCCTAGGTCGCCGCCTGCAAGACCCGCTCGCCGAGCTCGTCAAGATCCCGCCGCAGTCCATCGGCGTGGGGCAGTACCAGCACGACCTTGATCAGAACGACCTTGCACGCGCCCTCGGCAACGTGGTCGAAGACGTCGTGAACCGCGTGGGCGTTGATGTGAACACCGCGAGCGCGAGCCTTCTCGGCTACGTCTCGGGCATCACCTCGACGGTCGCCAAGAACATCGTGGCCTACCGCGAGGAGCACGGCGCCTTTACCGACCGCCGCGAGCTCAAGAAGGTGCCTCAGCTCGGCCCCAAGGCATATCTCAACGCGGCTGGCTTTTTGCGCATCAGCGGCGGCAAGAACCCACTCGATGCCACGAGCGTGCATCCCGAGAGCTATTCTGTTGCCACCGCGGTGCTCGAGCGCGCGGGCGTGGGGGCAGGCGAGATCGAGCGCGGCGGCATCCCCGATATCGAGCGCCGCTGCGGCAGCACGGCTTCGCTTGCGGCCGACCTCGACTGCGGCTTCCTCACCCTCATCGACATCATCGACGAGCTCAAAAAACCCGGTCGCGACCCGCGCGACGACGCTCCCGAAGTGGTATTCAGCCGCTCCGCGCTCTCCATCGACGACCTTGAGCCGGGTATGGAGCTCACCGGCACGGTGCGAAACGTCGTGGACTTCGGCGCCTTTGTCGACGTGGGCGTGCACCAAGACGGCCTTGTGCATATCTCCAAGATGTCCAAGGGGTTCGTCAAGCACCCGAGCGACGTGGTGCGCGTGGGCGACAACGTCAAGGTGTGGGTGACGGCCGTCGACCGCGCTCGCCAAAAGATCTCGCTCACCATGGTCGAGGGCAAGCGCTAGGACAGAATTCGGGAACGCGCAGGAGCGCACCCCCCCGCTCGCAAACGTATCGCGGATACGCCAACCGATCCGAGGTAGATAAACGGCAAGGTCCGTCGGCGCCGGATAGCAAACGAGGCCGAGGCTCCTCACGGGGGCCTCGGCCTCGTTTTTACCTCTCGCCCGCCTTTTATCTAGCGGTTCTCGATGCTCGCGATCTTTTTGAGCTCGATAGAGATAAGCCCGTTCGGCTCGTTCACGAACTCGATGTACTCGGAGTTCGAGCCCATCTCGGCCGGGAACGTGATCTCGATACCCGTATCGGTGCGGATCTTGTGGTTGCGCACAGCCGCGCGCTCCACCTGCTTGCGCTCCACGGGCACGCGCTCGGGCAGCGCCTCCTCCGTGAGCGCGGCGCGCACGCTCTCCTTGATCTGCGGCTCGCTCTCAAACACCTCGTCGACGATATCCCAGGGCGGCAGCTCCTCGTCGTCCTCGACCTTCTCGGCCACGGCTGCCTTGACCTTGGCGAGCGCCACAGCGGTGTTGCCACCGTGTTCCTCGGTCACTTCTTCAACAACGCGCGTGACGGTGTCGATGACCTCCTTGCCCGAGACCCCGGTATCGCATTGCAAAAGGCCGTCGGGAATGAGCATGACGTCCTCGCCGGCAATCTTGCGCTTTTTGTCGACGTAGCCGATCTCCATCGTGCTCGCACGCACCACGGCATAGCTCTGCACCTTTTGCGAGGGGTTCGGCAGGATCGCGTAGTGACGCTTGATGCTGTTCACGGTCTCACCCGCCTCGGAGCCGACCTCGTGCATAAAGGCCTGCTTGCTCGCGAGCATCATGATGGCGAACCAGCGCACATCATCGTCGTCCTCAAAGTCAGCCACCAAGATATCGGTCGAGGCCGCCTTGTCAGCCTTGGCAAGCTCGCCCGCCAAAAACTCCGCGATCTGCTGCGACAGATCGACGAACTCGCGCTCGCCAAAGAAGTAGCGCTTGAGCTCACCGCCAAATGCAGAGCTGTCCGAGAACGTGGCCCGTTTGTTGTCGGCGCTCTCGCGTGCGCGACGCACGTGCGTGGTAACGAACGAACGGGCCTGCCGCGAATCCTCAAGGTCGAGTTCGCGCTGACTCATAACGTTCACAGCCGACTCAAAGTCGAGAATATGCAAGATGGCGTGGTTGATCTTCACGGATTGACTCCTCATATGCGTTTGACCGGACCATGCTACCAGCAAAGTGCGGAGAGACTGTGCAAACGTAACAGACCTGTTAAATGGACATGCGAAACGCGAGAAACCCAAATGAACACGGCCCGCCGGGTTCATTTGGGATATTTGAGGGATATGTTTAACCCCCTGTTTTCGGCATGAAAAATCCCCTCCCCGCCGAAGCGGAGAGGGGCAACGGGGAGTACGGTTTATTCACCGCCCGTTAGGATCGAGGCGCGACAGCCTGCTCGCCGTCCTCGTCCAGGTACGGCACCAGGCACACGCCGCCCTGCTCGGTGGTCAGCAGAAGGTACTCGCGGTTGAGGCGATCGCAGACGATGGCCTGGGAGACATCGTCCGGCAGGTCGTAGATGGGGCCGTCCGTCCTGGTCTCCGTAACGGCCGGGGTGTCGTAGACGACGGGCAGCTCGGCGGCCTCGGCGGTGTCCGCCGACGGCTGCGCGCCGGCCACGGTGTGCGCCAGCGAGAGGGCGAGGGCCGCGACCAAGGCGACGAGCGCCGCGGCCAGCGCGTGAAGCGGGGAGACGGCCCCCGATTCGCCTTCGCCGCCCGAGCGCCGCGGCCCGAAGCCGCTCATCCGGCTCATCAGACGCGCTCCGCGTACTTCTCGCCGGATGACGTCTCGACGGCGATCCAGCGCTTGTATCCGGAGCCGCCGGTGTAGCGGCCCCAGACGTAGCCGTCGGCGCTGGCGAAGGTGCCGTCCAGCTCCACGGTCTGGCCCCTGGAGTAGGTGGCCACGGCCGCGTAGCCGGTGCCGGCACCCGCCCGCACCCGCAGGGCATCGACCGCAACGCGGTAGGTGCCTGCAGTAAGCGAGGTGCCGGCCGATGCCGTGCCCTCGCGCACGAGGTAGTCGCTCGAGTCGTAGCCGCCCGTCGGCTTGCCGACGGCGACGTAGCGCAGGTTGCCCGAGCCACCGGTGTATCGTCCCCATACGTATCCGTCCGCGATGCAGTACCAGTCGTCCAGGGCCACCGTCTGGCCCTCGGAGTAGGCGGCCACGACCTCGCTCGAGAGCGACGGCGCGGTGCGCACGTTGAGGGACGCGACGGTGCAGCGGTAGGTGCCGCCGAACCCCGTGCCCTCCTTGCCCGCAGCCGAGGAGGAGCCGCCGGAGGCAGCGGGGGCCGATACGGCGCCGCCGGCCATGGCCGTCTTGACGTCGGCCACGAGCTGCGACATGTGGGCGTGCAGCCACGCGCCGGGGCAGTCGGTCGACGCGAACATGCGGTGCTCGGTGAAGGTCGCGTTCTGGGTGCCGTCGTAGCTCGGCACGATGCCGTAGCGCCGGCACACGTCGGCGCAGAGCTTGACGAGCGCCCGGTAGGTGGCGTCCGGCAGCGAGGAGTCGGAGTTGTTGGCGCACTCGATGGTGATGGCCTGGCGGTCGTTCCAGCCGCTGGAGCTGGTCCAGGCGCGGTCGTTCTCGTCGACGCTCATGGCGATGTCGCCGTCGCGGCCGATGCAGTAGTTGGAGCTTGCCTGGCGCGAGGTCGAGGCGAAGTAGTCGGCGCACTGCCTGCCCGTCCAATAAGCCGCCATGTAGTGGGGCGTGACCTTGCGGACGCTGTTGCCGCCGCGGCCGCTGCTCTTGTTGGACGTGATGTTGACGTAGGTGCAGAGGCTACTCTTGGTCATCGTCCGCTCCCTTGCCGTCGTTCAGTTCCTCAAAGGTCTCGTCGTCCATCGCTACTCCTCCCCGTTCGCGGCGAGCGGGGAGGCGCCGCCGTTGGCCTCGGGGATGCCCGCGACGCTCGTGAGCAGCGACAGCAGCGCCGCCAGCGCCGCGCTCGATGCCGCGAGCGGCCAATCGACGCCGCCCATCGCGGCGGCCCCGCCGATGACGGCGATCGCGGCCTGCGCCGCGGTCTTGACGGCCCGGATGCCGGCCGCCTTGAACCATTCGTTCATTCGTTCCTCCTTGATCGAGGGTGGGATCGCGGGTGCCCGCGCCGGCGGCGGCGGGCGCCCTGTCGGCGGCCTAGTCCGTCCCGCCGACACGGGTGGCGGCGTCCAGCTTCTCCTCGAGGCGCTGCATGGCCTCGCGCAGCTCGTCGATGCGCCGCCACATCGTCGATGAATCAGATTCGAGCTTGTAAGTCCGCTCCACGGTGGAGTTGTGCTTCTCC
>CAVDZW010000053.1:5553-9968 GCA_963613305.1 bacterium
TGATCGCGACAACCTGATTGCTCATGCCGACGTACACGCCCAGACCGGTGAGCAGCGCCGTGAAGGCCGGGGCAACCAACGTGTTAATGTCCAGCATCATTTCGCCTGTATCACCTCCCCGGCCTTTTGCGTGTCCGGCAATGGTGTGCCGGGAGTCCCCCGCCTTAAGCGGCATCCTCAATCATCTGCCGCACCTGCTCGCGCCAGAGCTTGGGCACCTCGTCGATGCGCTCGATATCGCCCTTGATGCGCTTGTACCAGAATTTAGCCATTTTGATTTGCTCCTTTACTCGGTCGCGGCCAGCTCGGCAACGATGGCGGAAAGCTCCGCGATTGCGTCGGCCAGCTCGGTTGTGGCGGTCTCGTTCGTTGAGATGGTGTCGGAAAGCTCAGCCACGGCATCGGGGAGAAGGCTCAGCGTCTCCTGTTTGTCGGCTGCTTCCTGCCGCGCTTCCTCCGCCGCCTGCTCCTCAGGGGTGAGGGGGCGCTCCGATTCGGTCAGCGCGCCGTCCTCGATTACGTAGCCGTCCTGCGTCGAGAAGTCGAAACCGTCCGGGAACTCGAACTCCTCCATGTCCTCGGTGGTGAACTCCTCCTCGGTCGTTGACGCGAGGATGCGCCCGGTCTCGTCCGTTGAAATCCATGCTTTCATGCGCGCTCCCTAGATGAGCCCCCAGATGCCAGTGACCTGCAGGGCAGCGGCTTGCGATGTGTCGCCCAAGTTGTGGTAAGACCCGCACGTGTACGTGATGGTGTTGCTGGCCCACGAGCTTTTTTGGAACAAAAAGACCATCTGGTAGCTCGCGCCGTTGTCGAACCCCGTCGTGAACGACATTTGCGCCGAATCGTTGTTGTTGATGCCGATGGCCTTGATTTCCGGTGCCCACGCGCTCGTGAGATACAGCACTCGGAACCGGTTGAGGTGGAGGACCGTGATGGAGCCGCCCTTGCTCAAGGTGCCGCTCCAGAGCTTCAGCCCCACGCGCCCGCCGAGAAGGGTCGAGTCCCACAGCAGGTTGTCGATTGTGCCCGTGGTCGTGTTGAGGGAGTTGTTACCGAACACCGTGTTGTTGAGGGTGACGTTCGACGATGCGTTGTTCGCCGCGATGGTCATGGCACCGGGGCTAGCAACCCACGATGCGACGATGCCCGTGTAATCCACTGGTTGCAGGGTGTAGCCTGAGGTCGGGTAGTTCTGTTCCTTCACGTCGGAGTTCCATTTGCCGCCGTTGCAGGTGACCTCCATCCAACCCATGGTGTATATCCACGGCATGTAGACGTACACGTCGCAGTTGGTTGTCGAGGATGCGAGCAACGCTATCTTCATTGCGTGCGCGCCTGTTTCGCTTGCGCCCGCGACGATTTGCAGCGTGCCGCCAAACACATTGGATATGTCGGTCTCCGCGCCATCCTTCACCATGATGCGCGCGTGGGCGTTCTGGTCGGCACACCCGTTGTAACCGTTGCCGGTGTACAGGTCGATTATCAGCGAGTTGGAATCGTCAGAGTTAGACCACCAGCCGAGTTTCAGCCATTTGCCTACGGCGCTCATGTTGGGGAGCGCGAACGTGCCGGTGGTTGCGACCCCCACGGCTGCGGAGCCGCTGACCGTGAGCGCCTTGGTCGTGATGGAGCTGCCAAGGGCGCCGATGGCGGTGTTGGCCTTGCTCGCGCTCGAGGTCGCGGCATCCGCCGCCGTCTGCGCCGCCGCAGCCGCCGCGCGCGCGGTCTCGTCGATGCCGGAGACGTCGACGGATGCGCTCGCTCCGGTGCGGTCGGTCACGGTGAGCGTCGTTCCCGCGAGGGTCGCGTTCACCTTCTCGGCACCTGCCGTGGCGGCCTCGGCAGCCGACACGGCGTCGGCGCTCGCCTTCTCTCGCTCGGCCTCCGCCGTGGCGCGAGAGGTCTCGGCGCTCGCCCGCGCCTTCTCGGCTGCGGCCCGCTCGGCCTCGACCTCCTCGCGGGATGCCTCCGCCGTGGCGCGCGCCGATTCCGCCGCCGCGCGTTCCGTCTCGGCCGACGCGCGCCCGCTCTCCGCCGTGGCCCGGGCGCTCTCCGCCGTGGCGCGCGCCTCCTCCGCAGATGCCCTCGAGGACTCGGCCGACGCGCGCGAGGTCTCGGCGCTCGCCCGCGCCTTCTCGGCAGCGACGCGCGCCCCCTCCCGCTCCTCGGCCTGCTTCTCGAAAGCGCTCCACTTGTTCCAGAGCTGCAGCAGCTCGTCGTCGTAGTTCGCGGCCTCGTCGCTGCCGTTGCCGTCCACGTTCTCGAGGATGACCAGCTCGAAGCCCTCCGTGGTCTCGGAGTAGCCGTTGCTGCTCGAGAACTCGAAGTAGGCCAGACGGCAGCGCCCCGCGCCGTTCAGGCAGTTGGAGGGCAGGGTCGCGCTCACGCTCGCCCCGCTCCTCGTGGCCGAGCACACGGCCCACGTGCCGTCCTCGTGGAGCAGCCGCAGGCGCGCGTCGGAGTACGTCGGCGTGTAATCGGTGCCGTCGAGCGTGAGGCGCGCCGTGACCTTCTGGGTCTGGCTCTCGCCGCGGCGCACGGTCACGCGGGGCGGCACGCGCCCCGGCCCCTTGCGCATGTCGAGGTAGATAACCTGTTCGATCATCAGTTCCCTCCGTCGAGAATCGTCATCTCAAAGTCCTCCGTGGTCTCGGTTCGCCCGTCGGCCCACGCCAGCTCGATGTAGGCCACCCGGCTGCGGTCGGGGGCCTTGAGGTCGCCCACCGGCAGCGTGGCGGCCACGGTGTCCTCCACCACGGTCGCTGCGGCCTCCAGGAGCGCGCCGGAGCGCATGCGGGCGAGCAGCCGCGCCGAGTCGCAACCGGGCACGTAGGACGCGCCGCCGTTCATGAGGGCCGCGACCACTCTCTGTGTGCGCGACTCGCCGAGCCGCACGGCCACGCGCGGGCGGAGCGCGCCGCCCTTGCGCATGTCGAGGTCGAGGGCGTGGTTAATCATCGGTGCCCTCCTCGTCGACCATGAAGGCGCAGTCCAGGAACTGCTGGCCGGTGAGCGAGCCGACGCAGCGCTCGGCGGGCAGGCGGTGGAACTCGATGTCGTGGCGCGCGCCCGCGATCTCGGTGAACCTCGGGAAGAACTCCGCGAAGCCCTCGTCCGCGGGGCCGATGGCGTAGCCCCCGGTCGGCACGCCGTCCTCGCCCTCGACCTCGTGGCCGTACTCGCGCAGCAGGCGCTCCTTCACCTCGATGAAGTCGGCGAGCGCGCCGGTGATGAGGCGGAAGTTCCGTGCCGCCGTGTACCCCACGATGTCGTTGAGCGCGAGCAGCGGCTGCAGGGCCTCCGCCATGCGCTCGAGCTCGAGGTTCGTGTAGCTACTCGTCCCCATCGCTGCCACCTCCGTGCGCGATCCCGAGCGCCGCGATGATCGCGTCGAGCTTGGAGTTCATCGACGCGAGGCGCTCGGCCTCGCCGCCCCCGAGCGGCGTCGGCTCGGTCACGGCCTCGGGGTTCGGCGCGCCCTCCTCGATGATGATGTCGATTGCCATGGTTTCCTCCATTATTTTTTCAGTACGAAGCCGTGCCAGATCTTCACGTCGTAGTAACCGCTGCCGTCGCTGGTGTTCAGCCTGATCGTATCGTTGGCGTTCAGGCCACCCGTCACCCAGCAGCTCTGCTCAAGCTCGGCGTTCACGAGGTTCCAGTTGTGCATGTCGATGTTGCACCCGGCGTTGAGCGAGTACTCCGTGTAATCGGTGCCGGTCGTGTTGGCGTAGGTCCACTTCGTCGTGTAGGTCGTCTCCGACGAGGACTTGCACGCTGCCCAGGTTATGTAAGCCCCCGTGGACTCAAGATCGAAGACCAGGCCGTACTTGGTCGGGTGGCCGGTGAGGCTGTTGGTGCCGACGTGGCCTATGTCGGCAGAGTCGTAGACGAAGTGCATGCCGTCGGAGCGCAGGTCGAGCGTCTTGTTCTTGATCGAGGACGAGGTGATGGTGAAGCCGCCGATGGTGCCCGAGGTGGTCTTGAGCGTGCCCGTGGAGAGGTTCCACCAGTTGTTGCCCTTGGCGTCTTGAATGATGCCCGCCGTTATCTCGTCGGCGGTGAAACCCTTGCCCGTGCCGAACGTGCGCCAGTCGTACGAGCCGTCGGCCTTGGTGCCGCTCGCGATGCGGAAGCCCTGCGAGCAGATCTGTATGGCGCTGCCGCCCGTCTTGATGGGGCGCCCGTTCTCGTCGAGCGGCACGCTCGACCAGATGGTGCCCTGCTCGAAGGACGTGAAGCAGTAGCTCATGCCCGCCGTGTTGAACTGCTCGTTAAGGCCGTCGATGACCTGCTGCAGGTAGGCGGTGGGCGTGCTCGCGGCCACGTCCCAGCTCGAGGAGCGACGCGACAGGCCGCTCACGGCCTGCTGCTGCGCGGCCCAGATGTCGGCCATGGTCTCGGTCACGTTG
>CAVDZW010000054.1:0-7536 GCA_963613305.1 bacterium
CCAGCCATGGTCTTATCTCCGTCTCCTGCGTATCGCCCGTCTCGCCGTTCAGCCTGCGGCGCGCGCCCGCGCCCGCATCTCCCCGTTGCGAACCTGCGGTATCGCAGCTGCCAAAACGCACAGAATCGCCACGGCCACCCTCTCCCAAGATGCGCGTGGCAGGCGCTAAGGCGCTGCCTCTCATCAAAAAGTGTACAACTTTTTAAACGTATCCCCCGGCCGTGCAAGACGCATAACGCAAAGTTTGCGATTTGCACGATTTTCCCACGGTTTTTGCGTTTTCCGTCAAAGCCGACGCGCTTTGTAAAGTGGTTTGCTGGTGCCTACCACCTTCAATAATCGCCACCGCGATCCTTCAAAAACACCCCCTCTTGTCGCAGCATACGAGAGCGCACAGCCCCGACTCAAAACGGAGCAAAGCGTCGGCACGCTCGCCGCAAGGCCCAGCAAGGAAAAGCCTTTCGGCACGAAATAAGGCGCTCCACAGCACGAACTTTTCGAGCGCGGTCGCCGTCATGAGCACGGAGAGGATAGTGAACAAGAAGGGTGTCTCGAACTTTTTCTTGGCAGACGCGGGCATGGGCCCATCCCCTTTCAAATCAAGGCAGGGGCATACAAGCATCCATGGCGCGACCGCAGGCAAAATCAATTTTGCAAGCCCATCAAAACAAAAATGCCGATGCGTCGGATCGGACGCATCGGCATCGTCTACGGGCGGTTGAGGCGCCCCAAGAACGCTTGAACGCTACTTGAGCGTGGCGTACATCACGGCCTTGATGGTATGCATGCGGTTCTCGGCCTCGTCAAAGACCTTGGACTGCTTGGACTCAAAGACCTCGTCGGTGACCTCCTGCTCCGTGATGCCGTACTGCTCAGCCTTCTCGGCACCGATCTGCGTGTTGGTGTCGTGGAAGCTCGGCAGGCAGTGGAGGAAGATCGCCTCGGGCTTGGCAAGAGCCATGACGTCGGTGGTCACGCGATAGGGTGTAAGGTCGCGGATGCGGCTCTCCCAGACCTCGTCGGGCTCGCCCATCGAGACCCACACGTCGGTGTAGATGACATCGGCGCCAGAGCAGGCCTCGGTCACGTCCTGCGTGAGGGTGATGGTGCAGCCGTTCTCGGCGGCGATGGGCATGCAAGCATCCACCACGTCGGCGGTGGGCATACACGACTCAGGGCCGCAGGCAACAAAGTTCATGCCGAGCTTGGCGCAGACGACCATGAGCGAACGCGCGACGTTGTTCTTGGCGTCGCCCATAAAGACGAGGGTGCGGCCCTTGATGTCGTAGTTGAAGTTCTCCTGCACGGTGAGGATGTCGGCGAGCATCTGGGTGGGGTGCCACTCGGTGGTGAGGCCGTTCCACACGGGAACGCCGGCGTTGGCGGCAAGCTCCTCAACGTCAGCATGGTCAAAGCCACGGAACTCGATGCCGTCGTACATGCGGCCGAGCACGCGGGCGGTGTCCTCGATGGACTCCTTCTTGCCCATCTGCGAGCTCGCCGGGTCGAGATAGGTCACGCCCATGCCGAGGTCCATGCCGCCCACCTCAAAGGCGCAACGGGTGCGCGTGGAGGTCTTTTGGAAAAGCAGCACGATGTTCTTGCCCTCGAGATAGCGGTGCGGAACACCGGCGCGCTTCATGTCCTTGAAGTTGCGGGAGAGCTTGAGCAGGTACTCGATCTCCTCGGTGGAGAAGTCGAGCAGCTTGAGGAAACTTTTGCCGGAGAGGTTGACGCCCATGGTGTTCCTTTCGTCTGGTGATGCGCCAAGTGCGCAGGGGTTCGACTCGAATGCTCCCCACTTTAGCACGATGCAGCGCACGGGGCGAGAGTGGCCGCACCACAACTCATGCCGACACCTCAGGTGATACCGAATTGGTATCTAACTTGTGGGGCCGCGGGCAATGATCCAGCCTGAAGAGAGCACGAAGGGCCGCCCATTGCAATTACAGGCAGCCCGTGAGAGATTCCGATTGGCTTTCCTTTAGGAAGGCTTCCAAATGCCGGGGACGTTTCCCCGGCTTTTTCTGCCCTTGCGCCGCTATACGTCGGCGCGCACGAACGGCATGCTCATGCAGCGCGGGCCGCCGCGGCCGCGCGAGAGCTCAGCCGACGGGATGACCTCAAGGTCCAGTCCCTCTTTGCTCAAAAGATCGTTCGTCACGTGGTTGCGGTCGTACACGCAGAGCTTGCCAGGTGCCAGGGCAAGGGTGTTCGAGGCGTCGTTCCACTGCTCGCGCTCGGCCGCGATCGGATCGTCGCCGCCACAAGGGATGAGCTTTACGACGTCGACCCCGCAGGCGTCGGCGAGGATATGCTCGAGCGTGTCGTCGATCTCGCGAATCTTAACCTCGCCGGGCGCGCGGCCGGCGGTGAGCTCGAAGACCTGCAGCGTGCGGACGATGCCCGGATACACGGTGAACTTGTCGACATCCACCTGGGTGAACACGGTATCGAGATGCATGAACGCGCGCGACACGGGAATGGCCAGCGCGAGGATGCGCTCAACCTTGGAATCGGAATCCCAAAAGATCCGCTGCGCGAGCACGTCGATGGCAGCGGCCTGCGTGCGCTGGCTGATGCCGACGCCGAGCGTGCGCTCGTTGAAATTGAGGATGTCGCCGCCCTCAATATGGAACTGCTCGCGGCGGCGGTAGAACAGCGACGAGTTCTTGAACTCGGGATGGTACTTAAAGACGTACTTGCCGTAGATGCTCTCGCGGTTGCGGGTGTTCGAGAACATGCGGTTGAGTGCCACGCCGTCACCGATCACGGCAAAGGGATCGCGCGTAAAGTAAAGATTCGGCATGGGCTCGATCACGAGGTTGGGCTCGGTCTCGAAGTTCACGAGCGAATCGAGCGTGGCCGACGATTCGAGCGGCAGGTCAACCTCGCGCACGGTAAGACCGGCCATGGTCGTTTTGACAAACTCGAGGTCGTCCTCGATCGAATCGAGCTTCTCGCGCACGACGGAGGGCATGGAACGCCCCGAAACACCCGACTCGGCGATGTACTGCTCGGTGAACTCCTCGCGCGTGCCGGGCACCGCGGCAAAGACCTCGGCGACCAGGTTCTCGAGATAGAGGACCTCGGCGCCCGCATCGCTGAGCACGCGCGCGAACGCATCGTGCTCCGCCTGCGCGGCGGCCAGGTAGGGAACGTCGTCGAACAGGCAGTCTCCGAGCTTGGACGGCAACAGGTTCAGGAGCTCCTCGCCGGGACGATGGAGGCAGACGCGCTTGAGCGCACCGATCTCAGACGTTACATGCAGGCCCTTGTACATACGGTCCCTCTTCTTTATCGGCAGCACCGACGCCGCGGCCAGGCGGCCGCGCCCGCGCCGGGCACCGTTCACTTCGTGGATACGGGCTATTCTACCTGTACCGATACGCCCCGCCAATCTACCATGGTGGAGTGCTTCCTCGCCCATCGAGGGCAAACCGAGCAAGGGCACGTAAACACTTGATAAGCCTTTTTGCCGCCCGCACGGCGCGCGCCCGCCAAAGGGCTACATTTGATTGCTAGGACCGCAACGGCTCCGCGCGTCGCGGGGCGCCCTACATATAGAGAAGGAGACCACATGGGATCGAAAGCCGAGAAAAAGGCACGCCAGGCCGCAACCAGTGCGCCCAAGCGCGACTTCAGCTATACCCAGAACCGCGAGCTTAGCTGGCTGCGCTTTGACGAGCGCGTGCTCGATGAGGCGAATGACGCGAGCGTTCCCTTGTTCGAGCGCCTCAAGTTCGCCGCCATCTTCGAATCGAACCTCGACGAGTTCCTCATGGTGCGCGTGGGCGGGCTTTCGGACCTGGCCGAGCTCAAGCACCAGCCGCGCGACAACAAGAGCAACCTCACGCCCGCTGAGCAGGTAGACGAGGTCTTCTCGCGCCTCCCGGGCATGCTCGATCGCTGGGGCTCGATCTTTAGCGGACTCGAGGACGAGCTCGCGAGCTACGGCGTCTCGCGCGCCCGCGTCGACGAGCTCTCCCCTGCCGACCGCACATTCGTGAACCGCTACTTTCAGGCCTATGTTTCGCCCATCATCTCGCCGCTCGTGATCGACCCGCGCCATCCGTTCCCCAACCTCAGGAACGGTGCGCTCTACCTGGTTTGCGCGCTCGAGGGAGCCGATGACGAGGAAAGCCTGCTCGGCCTCATCGAGATCCCCTCGTCTATGAACCGCACGGTCGAGATTCCCTCGCCCGACGGCGAGTACCGCTACATCCTCCTTGAGGACGTGATCCTCACCTGCCTCGACAGCTGCTTTGGCAGCTATCGCCCGCTCGACCGCGCGCTCATCCGCGTGACGCGCAACGCCGACATCGATCCCGACGGCGAGGGCGTCGCAGAAGACGACGACTACCGTCTGCACATGAAGAAGGTGCTCAAGAAGCGCCTGCGCCTCAAACCCGTCGCGCTCGCTGTTTCGGGCGACCTCGAGCGCCGCACGCTCAAGACGATCCGCCGTGCGCTCGGCCTCTCGGCCAAGAACGTGCTTGCCTGCAGCATCCCGCTCGACCTCGGCTTTGTGTTCGGCATCGAGGGCAAAATTCCCGAGGCTGCCAAGAAGGAGCTCTTGTTCGAGCCCTTCCGCCCGCAGGCAAACCCCACCGTCAAGAGCGGCGTTTCGCTACGCCAGCAGGTACTCGAGGGCGACAAGCTGCTCTTTTATCCTTACGAGTCGATGAGCCCGTTTTTGGACCTCGTGCACGAGGCCGCACACGACGACGACTGCATCTCGATTCGCATCACGCTCTACCGCGTGGCCAAGCAGAGCCGCCTCTGCGAAAGCCTGATCGACGCGGCCGAGCTCGGCCGCGAGGTCACGGTGCTCATGGAGCTCCGAGCACGCTTTGACGAGCAGAACAACATCGAGTGGGCCGAGCGCCTCGAGGAGGCCGGCTGCACCGTCATCTACGGCTCCGAGGGCTTTAAGTGCCACTCCAAGATCTGCCAGATCACCTACCGCGAGGGCATGGCGCTCACAAGGCTCACGCTGCTCGGCACGGGCAACTTCAACGAGAAGACGGCTAAGCTCTACTCCGACTTTATGCTCATGACCGCGCACCCCGGCATCGGCGAGGACGCTAACCTGTTCTTCCGCAACCTCACCCTCGGCAACCTCAAGGGCGACTACCGGTTCCTCGGCGTGGCGCCCACCGGGCTCAAGCCGCTCATCATGCGCGGCCTCGACCGCGAGATCTCGCGCGCGCTCGCAGGCGAGCCGGCCCGCGTGTTCTTTAAACTCAACTCGCTCACCGACCGCGAGGTCATCGACAAGATCTCGGAAGCGAGCCGTGCGGGCGTGACGGTCGACATGATCATCCGCGGCATCTCGTGCCTGCGTCCGGGCGTTGCCGGTAAAACCGACAACGTGCACGTGCGAAGCATCGTCGGGCGCTTTTTGGAGCACGCGCGCGTCTACGCCTTTGGCATTGACAGCGACATGGTCTACCTCTCGAGCGCAGACATGATGACCCGCAACACCGAGCACCGCGTAGAGATTGCCTACCCCGTGCTCGACCCCACCTGCCGCGCCCTCGTGCGCGAGTTCATGCAGGTGCAGCTCGCCGACAACGTAAAGGCGCGCATGCTCACCTCCGAGGGAACTTGGGCCGCAGTGCCCCGTGCCGCGGGCGAGAAGCCCTTCAACTCGCAGGAATTCCTGCTGGCTCGCGCCTACGCGAACGCCGGCAACGAGCGTGCGACCGCCCATGTTGACGCCGTCGCCGCACCAAAGCCGACAGTTGTGGAGGAGTCCACAGCCGAGGCGCCCGCGGCTTCGGGCCCGGTTGAGGTCGCTTCCGCACAGACGGTGATTGCCGATCCCGCTCAGGCAAGTGAGCCGGTAAGCGAGCCGGTCGTGCCTGCATCTCAGCCCGAGCAGGTCCCCGCGCCGGCACCTGCGGTCGAGGCCGCGCCCGCCAAGGAGCCCGAGGCTGTGCCCATGCAGGCGACGATCGTGGAGCCTGAGCCCGAAGCCGAAGCCGAGCCTGCTGCCGCACGCGAGCAGGGCGGTCGCGCCTCCGCTGCAAAGGATGCCGCCGAGCCCATCGGAAAGCATGCTCGACGCACCGAAAAGAAAGAGTGCCGGTCTCGCAAAAAGACCCTCGCCAAGCGCGAGCCGGGTCGCATGCGCCTCGGGCTTGGGCTTATCGGCCTCGGCATCAAGACGCTCGTCACGGGCAAGGTTCCCGGCAACAAGTAAAGCCGGCCCCGCCTTCTACCGCATCGGCCGAAACCAAACGCGCCCCTCGCTCAACCAAGCGGCCCCGGTCTTCGAGAGAAGTCGGGGCCGCTTCTTTGTTGTAATGAAGCGGTCTTTCAGAAAGAGAAGTAACGAGGGCATCCCCGCCCGAGCGCGCGGCTGCTGGGCGGGCCGAGTAAACCGATGCGGCACCTCGCTCAAAGCGCCGCCCTCACCGGCCCAACATGCCCGAGATGGTAGACTGAGCAGGTTGAACAGCGCCACGGAGGGACCGCATGAAGCTCACAATCGAATCGATGACCTACGGGGCTGACGGCCTGGCCCACGCCGAGGACGGCAAGGCCGTCTTTGTCCAAGGCGGCATCATAGGAGACGTGGTAGAAGCCGAGATCGTCTCGGACGGATCCTCGTTCTCCCGCGCACGCACGCTCGAGGTCCTCGAGCCCTCCCCCAACCGCGTTGCGGCCCCCTGCCCCTATATCGGCATCTGCGGCGGCTGCCCCTGGGGCGCGTTCGAGCGCTCGGCGCAGCTCGCCGCCAAGGAAGAAAATCTCCGCTCATCGCTCAAGCGCATCGGCAAGTTCACGGACGAAGAGGTCGCAGCGCTCGTTAAGCCTATCCGCCATGCCAAGGACGCCTGGGGTTACCGCAACAAGATCGAGCTCGCGCCCGTCATGCGCAACGGCAAGCTCACGCTCGGCATGCACGGCACCGACCCCAACCAGATCGTAAAGATCGACCGCTGCCCCCTCTTTGAGAAGAAGTTCCCCAAGACCGTCAAATCGGTAGTGGGCGCACTCGGGTTTCTCGGAAACTCGCGCGAGCTCGGCCTCGAACGCGTCGGCATCCGCGCCTCGCGCCGCACGCAGGCCGTGGAGCTCGCGCTCTGGACGCCAACCGGCTCCTTCCCACGTGCCCAGGTCTCGCGCGTCCTCGGAGACGCCCTCAAGGCCACAAGCATCGTCCGCGTGATGAGCAAGGGCGAAAAGCGCGCGCGCCGCGTGAGCCGCGTGGAGGCGCTCGCCGGCGAGGGTTCGTGGTGCGAGAACATCGCCGACGGGCAGATGCGCCTCTCGGCCCCGTCGTTCTTTCAGGTCAACACCGCCGCGGCCGAGATCCTCATCGAGCTCGTGATGGAGGCGCTCGCGCCCAAGCCCGATGAGCTTGCCATCGACCTCTACTGCGGCGCCGGCACCTTTACCCTGCCGCTCGCGCGCCGCTGCGATTTCGTTGCCGCCGTCGAGGCTTACGGTCCCGCCGTGCGCGACCTGCGCCGCAACCTCGAGATCAACCGCATCGACAACGTGGACGTCATCGGCGGCGACGCC
>CAVDZW010000054.1:7546-11772 GCA_963613305.1 bacterium
TGGTCGACCCGCCGCGCGCAGGCCTCGCCAAGGAGGCCATCGACCTCATCGCGAGCACCTCGGCCCGCGATGTCGCTTACGTGAGCTGCGACCCCGCCACGCTCGCGCGTGACCTCAGGCGCTTTTGCGACGAGGGCACCTTCCGCCCCATCTCGGCCGTACCGGTCGACCTGTTCCCCCAGACCTTCCACTGCGAGACCGTCGTCCACCTCACCCGCGCCTAAACCCAGACCGCGCCCGCACTTTGCGAACGCGAGTGCCTGGGTATAAGCAAACGCATCTGCAACCGATCAAAATCCCCAACTACGACCGAAAGGAACCCTTATGTCCGGTGTTGCCGTACTCGTTGCCGATGGCTTTGAGACCATCGAGTGCCTGACCGTGGTCGACGTGCTCCGCCGCGGCGGCGTGCACGCCACGCTCGTCTCCATCATGTCGACCCGCGAGGCCGTGAGCTCGCAGCAGATCCCCGTGACCTGCGACACGACCTTTGACGAGGTCGATTTTGACGACTACGACTATGTGGTGCTCCCGGGTGGGCTCCCGGGTGCTACGAACCTGCGCGCCGACGAGCGCGTGTGCGACGCGGTAACCGATTTTGCCGTGAACAAGCACGTGGCCGCCATCTGCGCCGCACCCTTTATCTTGGGCGAGCTCGGCTTGCTCATCGGCCGCAAGGCAACCTGCTTCCCGGGCTTTGAGAAGGCCTTCCCGGCCGGCACCTACACGGGCGACAAGGTCACGGTCGACGGCAACATCATCACGGCCTCCGGTATGGGCCAGGCGCTTCCCTTTGCCCTCGCCGTCCTCAAAGACATCGCGGGCGATGCGGCCGTCGAGAAGGTCAAGGCGAGCATCCAACTATGATCCTCGCCTCGCAATCACCGCGCCGAATCGAGCTCATGCGCGAGGCCGGCTTTGAGATCGACGTTCAACCGGCCGATATCGATGAGAGCGAGCTTGCCGGCGAGTCTCCCCTGGAGCTGGTCGAGCGCCTTGCATGTGCCAAGGCGGAAACCGTCGCTCAAGAGCTTTTGCTGCGCGGAAACGAAACGCTCGAGACACGCCTCCAAACGATCGTTGCCGCCGACACCATCGTCGCCATCGACGACAAAAAGCTGGGAAAACCGGCCGATGCCGAGGACGCCAAGGCGATGCTCCGGCGCCTTTCGGGGCGCACGCACCAGGTTGCCACGGGCGTCTGCATCGTGCAGGGTACGGCGCGCACGTCGTTCACCGAGGTGACCGACGTCACCTTCTATGAACTGACAGACGCCGAGATCGAGGCTTACGTGGCCACGGGCGAGCCCCTCGACAAAGCAGGCGCCTACGGCATCCAGGGCACCGGCGGGCGCATGCTCGTAAAGAAGATCGATGGCGACTTCTACAATGTCGTGGGTCTGCCCATCGCCCGGCTCGTGCGCGAGCTGCGCGCGATTGGGGCTTAGCGAAACCACGTCCGAACTCGCGCCGCAAGGCCGCCGGCGCAGGCCCTAGACAACATCGCTTAAGGACCCCTACCCGGCTCCCGAGCGCGGGACGGCGCCTGCTCACATGCCGTCCTGCGCACCGACCCCTATGGGCGCGCAAAACCAAGCTAAAGAAAAACCGCCGTCCAGCTGGGCGGCGGTTCTCTTATTAGTTGAACTTGAAGATCTTGTTTGCCACGTGGTAGAGCCCGATCGTGGTCGCGCGGCCCGAGCGGCCGTGCAGATTGGTAAAGATCCCGATCACACCGTAGCGCGCATGGCGATACATCTGACGGTCGTACTCCTTGAGGTCAGCCCAGAGCTGCTTCAGGCGCTCGTCGGCCCCTTCCTCGTCGGAAAGCTTGCTGAACACCGAGCAGATGGCCATCATCATGGTGAAATAGCCCATCATGTAGCTCCGCAGGCGCGGCTGCGTCACGTCCTCGCCCAGATGGAAGGCCTCCATCATGATGCGCGTGACGCGAAACTGCTGGTCGAGGCGCTTGACCATCGTGGCCTCGTTCACGCTCTGGCCCTCACGGCCAATAAAATAGCGGTAGAGGTCGATGTCGGCGTAGTACATGGTCTCGCAGCGCGGCAGCGGCACGTAGGCGTAGATGTTGTCAACGTAGAACGTGTGCGGCGGCATGGGAAGGTTGGCAGCGCGCAGCACGTCGGTGCGGTAGCACAGGCTGTGCATAAGCAAGTTCTGGTCGGGACGGAAACGCCCGATCTCGTTCCAGCCAAAAACCCTCTTGCGCGGCAGTGCCGACTTGTAGCCGATCGTGGCGCTCTTGCCCTCGTAGACTTTCTCGTACACGTAATTAGAGATAAAGAGGTCCACGCGCTGATCGCGCTCCTCAAACCCGCGTAGGATCGTGAGCATAGTCGGGAGCGCAGCAGCATCGAGCCAGTCGTCGGAGTCGACGACCTTGTAGTAGGTGCCATGGGCCTCGCGCAGGCCTGAGAGCACCGCGATTCCGTGACCGCCGTTCTCCTGGTGCACGGCGCGAACGATGCCGGGATAACGACGCTCCCACTCGTCGGCCTTTGCGGCCGTACCGTCGTGGCTGCCGTCGTCGACGATGATGATCTCGATATCGTTGGCGTATGCGCTCCCCTCGAGAATCGAGGAGATGCAGCGATCCATATCGTTCTCGGCGTTGTAAGACGGAATGCCGAAGCTTATGACTTTATGCATGGCAGGCAATGATCTCGTCCGAGAGCTCGAGCGCGGAAGCCGTCACGGCGTCCATGTCGAAGTAGCGGTACTCGGCCAGGCGGCCCACCGGGTGGAAGTTCGTGAGATTCTGCACGCGCTCGAGATAGCGCTCGTAGAGCTTGCGGTTCTCATCCTCGATGATGGCGTAGTACGGGGTCTCGCCGGAGCCGGGGGTGTAGGCCTTGGAGTACTCCTTCATGATGGTGGTCTTGCCGGGCACCACCTGACCGGTCATGTTCTTGAACTCGGTGATGCGCGTGTAATCCTCGCTCGTGGTGTAGTTGACCGTGCCCACGGGCTGGAACTGGTCCTCATCGAGGGTCTCGAACTTCATGTCGAGCGTGCGGTACGGCAGGGCGCCCAGGTCGAGATCGAAAAGCTCGTCGAGCGGGCCGGTGTAGACTACCTCGCCGCCGTAGACCTTGCCGCAGATCGAGAGGTTGGTCTCACCGATCTCGAAGATGTCGCGCGCGTCGACGTCGCAGAACACGTCGATCAGGTCGTGGTCGAGCATGTGCTCAAAGAGCTTGGTGTAGCCCTCCTCCGGCATGCCCTGGAAGGGAGCCTGAGGGAAGTAGCGGTCGTCGTCGCCGACAAAGACCGGCACGCGCCCGGTGATCGAGGGGTCAATCTCGTCGGGGGTCTGGCCCCACTGCTTCATGGTGTAGTGGAGGAACACGTTCTCGAACACGTAGTCCGCGACCTCGGCGAGGTCGGGGTCGCTCTTCTTGCGAAGGTCCATGATAGGGACCTTGACGTCGCGGCCGAAGGCGTCGACAAGCTTTTTGAAGAGGAACTCGCCGCGCTCCTCGCCAAAGGCGAGCTTGAGGCTCTGGTGGTTGAAGGGAACCGGCATAAGCGTGCCGTGGATGTTGGCGAGCACCTTGTGCTGGTAGTCGGTCCACTTGGTAAAGCGCGAGAGGAAGTTGTGCACGTCCTCGTTAAAGGTGTGGTAGATGTGCGGACCGTAGGCGTGGATGAGGATGCCGTCCTCGTTCTCGCAGTCGTAGGCGTTGCCGGCAATGTGCGGACGACGCTCCAGGACGGCGACGCGGTACCCGATGCTCTCGGCAAGACGGCGTGCGCACACGGAACCGGCGTATCCGGCACCAACGACGATCATGTCGTACGCGCAGGGATCGAACCCTTCGGGCAGCCCAGAGGTAATTTCCATCATCACTCCTTGTATAAGGTCAACCCGAAATCGCTTTCGCTTCGCGGAGACCCCTTATCGATCGGTGGCACAAATGGCCAATATATCAGACGGATTATAGCGCTCACGCGCCCTATAATGGCTCTGCCACACAAGGAATGCTCAACCGTCCGCAACGTCACGAGCCTAACCGTGCGCATGCGCCCCGGCGCTCGCACAAGCGACTGAGCGCATGCGCGAGCACGATATGCACAAGGAGCATATATGAGCGATTTTCTCACTCGCATGAAGGACGCCGCCAGGGCGGACAAGAAGACGATCGTGCTGCCCGAGGGCGAGGACCCGCGCACCATCGAGGCCGCCAAGAAGATCATCGAGGAGG
>CAVDZW010000055.1:0-12138 GCA_963613305.1 bacterium
CCTCAGTTTTAACCTGCGAGACAGTGCAGGGGCCAGCCTGGATGACCGTGACGGGAACGACGTTGTCGTTCTCGTCCCAAACCTGGGTCATACCGATCTTGCGGCCGAGAATCATGCTGATCAAAACTGATCCTAACCCTCGGTGGTCATGGGACATTGCTCACACCCCTTGTGTGAGCCCCTAGAGGACCACATGTACAGTATGTGCCGCCTGTTCGAATTCAGCCTCCGCGCACCTACGACAACCCTATTACGCAGGCAAAACGTCCAGCCAGAATCCTCCCTAGGACAGGCACAGCTCGATTAGTATACACGGGTGCGGGCGTATCCATATTTCTCCCACATTGTTTTCGCAGCTCGGGGAGGGTGGTGCGGCAAGGCGGCGAATTTTAGAGCAGCCTCGCTCGTACAGTGGCGCCGCCGATATCTTTAGCTCACGCGGAACTTGATGAGCGCAGAAACCCTCCGCGCCTCGCACGGCCCCCTAGCCTACGGCGCACCCCGTTACGGCAACTCACTCTGCAGCGGGATCGATGAGCCCCTTATAGGTGAAGCGTCGGGTCGCCTCGTCGTAGTCAAAGAGCATGATGGCGCAATTGGGGAGGCGGTTTAGGCGGACCTCGCCGGGCGCGAGCGTCGACTGAATGAACTGACGGCTGGCGCTGCCGTGGCTCACCGCCAGGAGCGTTGCCACCGAAGGATCTTCGATCGCTTCGGCCAGCGCCTTGTACATGCGCTCCTGGAGCGCCGCACTCCCCTCGCCGCCGAAGGGCACGAGGTCCTCGCCCGGATCCCAGACATCGGTCGGGAGGGCATCGTGCGGCCCCTCCTCAAAGCTGCCGTAGGCGCGCTCGATAATCCCTTCGCAGGGCTCAACGGTAGTGGTCGAGCCGCAGAGGGCATCCGCGGCGATGCGCGCCGTGTCCATCGCGCGGCCGAGGGGCGAGGCGACAACGCGATCGGGGTGCACGTCATGGCTCTTGAGCCATGTAGCGGCGAGGGCGGCCTGCTCGCGGCCGAGCGGGGTGAGCGGAGAGTCGCAACGGCCCTGCACCAGCTTTTTGACGTTGAACTCGGTTTGACCGTGCCGCAGCAGATAGAGCTTTTTCACCGCGCGTTCCTCTCCCCCGTCGCGGGATTTTTGACTCACGCCATCATACCCGCTCAGCGCCAAGCCGCGAAGGCGGCGCTCCGAAGAGATAAGTTTGCACGCTATCGCCGCACAGACGAGCGCGGCTCCGGTTCAGCCCTTGTGTTCGATGCGGTCCCGCCCCATGGCGCGATACTTCGCATAGCGGCGCTCCGTGAGCTCGCTCGTATCGAGGCGCATGAGCTCGTCCAGCGCGCGCTTTACCTCAGAGGCGATCGAGCGCGCAAGCTCGACGTGCGAGGCGCCCACGTCGTCGATGACGCCGTCGATGAGTCCAAGATCCAAAAGCTCCGGGGCCGTGAGCTTGAGCGCCGCGGCCGCCTCATCGGCGCGCTTGGCATCCTTCCAGATGATGGATGCGCAGGCCTCGGGGCTCACCACCGAGAACGCAGAGCTCCTGAGCAGGTACACACGGTCGGCAACCGAGAGCGCCAGCGCGCCACCCGAGCCGCCCTCGCCCGTCACGACGGCAACGGTCGGGGTGGCAAGACCGCTCATCTCCATGAGATTCTGCGCGATCGCCTCGCCCTGCCCGCGCTCCTCGGCCCCGATGCCGCAATAGGCACCCGAGGTGTCGACGAGGCAGAGCACCGGGCGGCCGAACTTCTCGGCCTGCCGCATGAGCCTGCGCGCCTTGCGATAGCCCTCGGGATGCGCCATGCCGAAGTTCCGCCGCATGCGCTCCTTGGTCGTCGTCCCGCGCTCGATCGCGATGACCGTCAGCGGCATCTGGCCCAGCCAACCGATGCCCGCAACGACCGCTCCGTCGTCTCCGAAATAACGGTCGCCATGCAGCTCGATAAAGCCGTCGAGGCCCAGGTGCAGAATCTCAGCAGCCGTCGCACGGTCGGCCGAGCGAGTCATTTTCACGATGTCGAGCGCGCTCTCCGGCACCTCGGCGCCGCGGCGCGCGCGGGCACGCTTGGGAAGTCGCGCCGTGTGCACGATCTCGTGCGGAGCGCCCGCGGCCGGGACACGCCCCGCATGAAGCGCGAGCAACTCACCGATGGTGAGCGCCATCTCGCCGCGCGGCACGATTGCGTCGCAGAACCCGTGCTCGAGCAAAAATTCCGCGCGCTGAAACCCCTTGGGGAGGCGCTGGTGCATGTTCTGCTCGATCACGCGCGGACCGGCAAAGGCCACGAGCGCGTCGGGTTCGGCCAAGATGATGTCGCCCTCCATGGCAAAGCTCGCCGTCACGCCGCCCGTCGTGGGGTCGGTGAGCACCGCAATGTAGAGGCCGCCCGCACACCACGGCGTCGAGCTCCCCCGACGCGCGCTGGGCGCTCTTGAGCTTTTCGGCATAGCCCGGAAAGCTCAAAAAGTCCGCGGGCGCCAGGTCGGCGTCCCACTCCTCAAAGCTCCCGGCATCGACGGTCATCTGCAGGCGAGCGCGGCCCGACACACGATGGTGCTTGCCGCAGCGCGGGCAGACCTCGAGATTCTCGCGCAGACGCGCCTCGTCGATGACGCGGCGGCATGCCGGGCACTTGACGAACACGTGCCGCGCGGGAAACTCCGCCGAGCCCTCAGTCAGCGGCCCCTCCAGAACGTTGGCGGCCTTCTCTTTTCTACTGATCCTCATAGAGGTGCCCCATCAGGTCGGTGTGGTAGTTGCCCGAGATGAATTCCGGGTTTTGTAGAATGTCGAGCTGGAGCTCGCTGTTCTCGTGCACGCCCTCGATTTCGAGTTCGCCGAGCGCCGAGCGCATCTTGCGAAGTGCTCCGTCGCGCGTCGGCGCATGCACGATGACCTTGCCGAGCATCGAGTCGTAATACGGCGGAACCGTGGCGCCCGGGAACAGGGCGCTGTCGAAGCGCACGTTGGGACCGCCCGGCACATGAAGGCTGCTCACCGTGCCGCACGACGGGAGAAAGTCCGGCGTCTCGGCGTTGATGCGGCACTCGATGGCGTGACCGTGCGCGGGAATGTCCTCGCGCTCAAAAGGAAGCTCCTGGCCCGAAGCCACGCGCAGTTGCCATTTGACGAGGTCGGTCGCCGTCACGAACTCCGTGACCGGGTGCTCCACCTGCAGGCGCGTGTTCATCTCCATAAAGTAGAAGCTGCCGTCGTCTGCATAGAGAAACTCGATGGTGCCGGCACCCACGTAGCCCACGGAGCGCGCCAGGTCGCGCGCAGCCTTGTGCATGCGAGCGCGAACGTCGTCGCGTCCTGCCAAGCACGGTGCGGGGCTCTCCTCCACAAGCTTTTGGTTGCGCCGCTGCACCGAGCACTCGCGCTCGCCAAGCGAGCACACGTGGCCCTGGGTGTCGGCCATGATCTGCACCTCCACATGATGGGCGGGCGAGACGAACTTTTCCATGTAGCACTCGCCGTCGCCAAAGACGGCCTCGCCCTCGGCGCGCGCCTCGATAAAGGCCTTGCCCGCATCCTCCGCGCGCTCGACCTTGCGGATGCCGCGGCCGCCACCGCCCGCACGTGCCTTGATGAGCACCGGGCAGCCGATGCGCTCGGCCTCGGCAACGGCTTCCTCGGGACTCTTGAGCAGATCGCACCCGGGCACGATGGGCACGCCTGCCGCCGCGGCCGTGCGGCGCGCGGCGTCCTTGTCGCCCATGCGGTCGATCACCTCGGCCGAGGGCCCCACGAACGCAAGCCCGAACTTGTCGCAGTCGCGCACGAAGCTCGCCTTTTCGGAGAAAAAGCCGTATCCCGGATGAATTGCCGACGCCCCCGATTTGACTGCGCAGGTGAGCACCGCGTCGTCGTTGAGATAGCTCTCGGCAAGACGCGGGCCGCCGATGCAGTAGGCCTCGTCGGCCAGGCGCACGTGCAGCGCCTCGCGATCGGCCGTCGAGTAGACCGCGACGGTCTTGACGCCCATGTCGCGGCAGGCGCGGATCACGCGGACCGCCACCTCGCCGCGGTTGGCGATCAGTACCTTATCGAACACGTGGCCCCCTTACCCCTCGTTCACCAGCGCAAACGACATGTTCGCCGTGCAGCACACCGTGCCCGCAACGCTCGCCGTGCCCTCGGCAAAGCGGAATGCACCGCGCGAGCGCGTGATCTTGCACACAAGCTCGACCGTGTCGCCCGGGCACACGGCATGCCTAAAGCGAACTTTGTCGAGCGTGGCATAAAAGGGTGTCGCTCCGCGCGCCGCCTCGTCGTCGGCCAGGAGCACGCAGCAGTTCTGCGCGAGCATCTCGCAAAGGATCACGCCGGGAACGACGGGGTTGCCCGGAAAATGCCCCTGCACAAAGTATTCGTCGCCGGTGATGCGAATGCGCCCGTGCGCCTCGCCATCCACGACCTCGGCCTCATCGAGCAGGAGCATCGGCTCGCGATGCGGGAGCAGGCGCTTGAGTTTGTCTTTGTTCATGGCCCCTCCTAGGCGATCCTCATGATGCAGCTGCCGTACTCGACAAGCTCGCCGTCGGCCACGCAGATCTCGACGACCTCGCCGTCCTGCTCGGCCGCCACCTCGTTGAGCACCTTCATGGCCTCGATGATGCAGAGGGTCTCGCCGGCCTTGACCTTTGATCCCACGCGCACAAAGGGCTCGTCGCCCGGTGCGGGCGCGGCATAGAACACACCGACCATGGGAGCACTGACCTCGGTTGCACTTGCAGTGGAGGCTTCTGGCTCGGAGGGCTCTGCAGACGCAGGAGCAGGAGCAGGTGCGGCCGCCGCAGCAACGGCCTGTTCGGCCGGCAGCGGCACCGGCACCGCTTGAGGCATGGTCGTCGCAATGCCCAACTGCTGCCGCTCGGGCCCACGCTCGAGCTCGATCGCAGAGCCGTCGGGCTCCTCCACACGAACGCGCGTGAGGCCGCGGCCTTCCATAACATCGGCTATCTCGGCAAGCCTTTTGGAATCCATGCTTAGCTCCTTTGATATCTACGCAGCGCGAGGGCGGCGTTGTGGCCACCGAACCCCAGGTTGGTCGAAATCGCCCAACCAAGATCGGCACGCACGGCACGGTTGGGCGTGTAGTCGAGGTCGCACGCGGGATCGGCCGTCTCGTAGTTGATGGTGGGAGGCACGATTCCCTGCTCGAGTGCCATGGCGCAGGCCATCGCCTCGATGGCACCCGTGGCGCCGATCATGTGCCCGGTCATCGACTTGGTCGAGGACACATGCGCCGCCCGTGCCGCGTCCTCGCCGAGCGCGCGTTTGATGCCTGCGGTCTCGGACGAGTCGTTGAGCTTGGTCGAGGTACCGTGCGCGTTGATATAGAGGCCCTCCGCTGGCAGCACGCCGCTCTCGGCGACCGCAAGCGAGATGGCGCGCGCGATGCCCGCCGCCTCCGGGTCGGGGCTCGTGATGTGGTAGGCGTCGTCGGTATTGCCATACCCCACGACCTCGGCGTAGATATGAGCACCGCGCGCCTCGGCGTGCTCCATGCTCTCGAGCACGAGCACGCAGGCGCCCTCGCCCATCACAAAGCCGTCGCGATGGGCGTCGAACGGGCGGCACGCGGTTGCGGGATCGGGGTTCGTGCTGAGCGCACGGCAAGCCGCAAAACCCGCGACCGCTTCGGGGATGATCGAAGCCTCGGTGCCTCCGGCGAGAATGGCGTCGGCATATCCGTGTTTGATGGCCCGGAACGCCTCGCCGATCGCATGGGCCGAGGTGGCGCATGCGGTAACCACGGGGAGCGTCGGGCCCTTGGCCGTATGACGGATAGCGATATTGCCGGCCGCCATGTTCGAGATCATCATCGCGATCATGTAGGGCGAGGCACGGCGCGGACCGCGGTCGCTGATCGTGAGCACGTTATCGACGAGCGTTCCCATGCCGCCCACGCCGGAACCAACGTAGACGCCCAAACGCTCTCGATCGATTGCGTCCTCTTTATCGAGACCGGCATCACGCACGGCCTCATCCGACGCGGCGAGCGCGAACTGCACGCAAGGGTCGAAATGCTTTGCCTCGCGCTTGCCAAAGTACGTGTTCGCATCGAACCCTTTGACCTCGGCCGCAACCTTCACGTTAAAACCCTCGGTGTCGAAGTGCGTGATGCTGCCGATGCCGCACGTACCTGCGCACATGCCGGCCCAGGTCGCGAGCGCCGTGTTGCCAAGCGGCGATATGGCGCCCATACCCGTAATCGCTACCCTCTGTTCCATATCGTTCTCCCTCATCCAAATACTCGCCGTAGGGGCAATGCGCTACATGGCCATACCGCCGTCGACACGCACAACCTCGCCGGTCACATAGCCGGCGGCATCGCTCGCCAAAAAGCGCACGACGCCTGCGATCTCGTCGGCCTGGGCCAAACGCCCCAGCGGAATCTGCGCCTCGGCCTGTTCGCGTGCGCGCTGCGGCATCTGGTCAGTCATGTCCGTTTGCACAAAACCCGGCGCGACGACGTTGACGGTCACGCCGCGCGGGGCAAGCTCACGCGCCACGGCCTTGCTAAGACCGATGACGCCCGCCTTAGATGCAGCATAATTTGCCTGGCCCGCGTTACCCATGAGGCCCACGACCGAGCCGATGTTGACCACACGGCCACCGCGCTGGCGCATGAAGTGCTTGGTTAGGGTGCGCATGGTGTTAAAGGCACCCTTGAGGTTCACGTCGATTACGCGCTCGAACACCTCGTCCTTCATGCGCATGAGGAGACCATCGCGTGTGATGCCCGCGTTGTTCACGAGCACCCAAACCGACCCAAAGTCGGCAAGCACCGCCTGTACGGCGGCATCGACCTCTTTTGAGCTCGAGACATCGCAACGATAGGTCCGCGCGGTTGCGCCGGCTTCCTCGCATGCCTTTTGCGTTTCGTATGCCGCGCTGGCATTGCCCGCGTAAACGATTGCGATGTCAAACCCGTCCTGAGCCAGCCCGATTGCGCATGCGCGGCCGATTCCGCGCGAAGCGCCTGTCACGAGCGCCACACGTCGGGCGGCGTTTCGTTGGCACGCGCCCTTGGTATCAACAGCCATGAACAACCTTCCTTATCTATGTCAATTCCGCCGCCACACGAGCAACGTCTTCTGCCGTCTCGCAGCTCAAGACGCGTGCACCCGTGAGCGTTCGTTTGACGAGACCCGTAAGCGTTTTGCCGGGACCCACCTCAACAAAGGCATCGATTCCCTGGCCTGCGAGCTTGTTCAGGGTCTGCGCCCACTGCACGGGACGGCAAACCTGCTGCGCCAGAAGCACCGCCATCTCTTCTAAGTCGCCGGGATATGCAGCAGCCGTCGTGTTGGCGATGACCGGAATCGATGTCTTGCGCGGGCCATGGCCCTGAGCGAGATATTCCACAAGACCATCGGCGGCCTCGGCCATAAAGGGACTGTGAAAGGCCCCCGAGACCGCAACGCGCATCGAGCGGCCGCCCGCTTCCCTAACGAGCGCATCGAGCGAGGCGCAGGCTTCGGGCGATCCCGCTACCACCGTTTGCTGTGGGCTGTTGAAGTTAACGGGCCAGCATTCCTCACCCGCCTGCGCAGTCAGCTCCGCCACACGCTCTGCATCGAGCTTGAGCACGGCACGCATAGCGCCCGGGTGCCGCTCGGCCGCCGCGGCCATGAGGCGCGCACGTTCGCACACGAGCTCAAACCCCGCAGTCGCCTCAAAGGCACCCGCAAACGTGAGCGCCGCCACCTCGCCGAGCGAAAAGCCCGCACATGTCGCGGGGACGACTCCCCGCTCGCGAAGCGCCTCGGCCACAGCTAGATCGTGTGCGAATACGCAGGGTTGCGTGTTCTCCGTACGCGCAAGCTCCTCCTTGGAGGCGCTCCGGCACAGCTCCGTGGTACCCGGGCGCACGCGGTCGGCAATCGCAAAGACCTCGGCCGCAGCGGGCGACGCCCCTATAAGGTCGATGCCCATAGCCGGATGCTGTGCGCCCTGCCCCGCGAACAAAAAGGCTACGCGCTCCATGCGGCCGCCTCCGCTAGCACGCGCTCCGCGCCCTCCACCAGGTCTTTTACGATCTCGCGCGCGGGCTGGCGCTCGCTTACCATGCCGGCAATCTGCCCGCACAAAAAGGAACCCTCGGTATAGTTACCGTCCTGCGCGGCTTTGCGAAGCGCCCCTGTGCCCAGCGCCGCCAGTTCCTCGGGAGCGGCGCCGGCGTTCTCGCGCTTGGCATACTCGTTGCTAAAGGGGCTCTTGAGCGCACGAACCGGATGCCCGGTCGTGCGGCCCGTAGCGCGCGTGGAGGTGTCCTTGGCCTTGATCACCAGGTCTTTGTAAGTCTCAGAGACCGTGCACTCCTCGGCCACCAAAAAGCGCGTGCCCACCTGCACGCCGCAGGCGCCGAGCATGAGCGCCGCCGCGACGCCGCGTCCGTCAGCGATACCGCCCGCGGCGATGACGGGGATCTTCACCACATCAACGACCTGCGGCACGAGTGCCATGGTCGAGGTCTCGCCGATGTGACCGCCCGACTCGCTGCCCTCGGCCACTACGGCAACGGCCCCGGCACGCTCCACAAGACGCGCGAGCGCGACCGACGCAACCACGGGGATGACCTTGATGCCGGCCTCGTTCCATGCCTTCATGTACTTGGTGGGGTTTCCCGCACCGGTAACCACCACGGGCACATGTTCTTCGATCACGACCTGGGCCACCTCGTCGGCATAGGGGCTCATGAGCATCACGTTGACGCCGAACGGCTTGCTCGTCTTGGCGCGCAGCTCGCGAATCTGATCGCGAAGCCAGGCGGCGTCCGCGTTCATGGCCGCGATGATGCCGAGGCCACCCGCTTCAGATACAGCCGACGCCAGCGAGGCATCGGCAATCCACGCCATACCGCCCTGAAAGATCGGGGCCTCAATACCGAGCAACTCGCAAAGAGAGGTCTTGAGCATCGTTACTTCTCCAATGCCGCCTCGACAGCGTCGGCGAACGCACCGACGGTCTTGGGATTCTCCTCGGTATCGAGCTCGATGCCGAACTCGTCCTCAACGGCGACGAGGATCTCGACGGTACCGAGGCTGTCGAGGCCGATTTCTTCGAGCGTGGATTCAGGCGTCATCTCAACGCCCTCGAGGCCGCCCGTCTCGCGGATGATGTCGCATACACGCTCGAACGTCTTCTGGTCTGCCATGTTGTTCTCCTTAGTTTTGCGGGCCTGGTGGCCCTTGTTGCTTCTTGCTATGTGATCCCGCTACCAGCGCAGCAGGTAACCACCGATATCGAGTCCCGCGCCGAACCCCACGAGTGCAACGGTCTGACCTCGCTTAAGCTTGCCCGCGCGCATGAGCACATCGAGCGCATAAGGAATGCAGGCGCTCGAGATGTTCCCGGTACGCTCGAGCGTGCGGACAACGCGCGCATCCTCGATGCCGAGCCGCTTGACAGCTTGGGCAAGAATCCGTTCGTTTGCCTGATGGAACACAAAGTGGTCGATTTCCCCGAGCGGTAGGTGCGCTGCTTCGGCAAGCTCCACCACCGTGTCGCAGATCGCCGACACCCCGAACTTGAACACGCGCCGCCCGTTCATGCTGAGCACACTCGGCTCTTGCTCTTTGCGCGGTGCCGCTGCGCCAAAAGGCGAGGAGGCGGCAAGCCCCGGGACCTCAAGGGTCGCAACATCGGGCGCCGTCTTGAGGACCACCGCCAACGGCTCATCGCCATCTGCACCCACCACCGCGGCGGCTGCCCCGTCGCCAAAAAGCACGCAGGTGTTCCGGTCGGTCCAATCGAGCGCGCGGCTCATCTGCTCTGCCGCCACTATGAGCACGGTCCCGGCGCGGTCGCGAGCTAGATAACCCTCGGCCACATCGAGCGCGAACACAAATCCAGCGCACGCGGCCGAAATGTCAAAGGAGGGGCACGTAGCTCCCAAGCGCTCAGCGATAGCACAGGCCTCGGCCGGAATCAAATGATCGCCTGTCGTGGTCGAGCAGATGATCATGTCGAGATCTTTGGCATCAACGCCGGCCATCTGAAGGGCGCGCTCACTTGCAAAAACAGCAAGGTCATCGAGCGTCTCGGTGGTGCAGATGCGCCGGCTCTTGATTCCCGTGCGCGTAAAGATCCACTCATCCGAGGTGTCGAGAAACTCCGACAGCTCGTCATTACTGACTGCACGATCCGGCAGTGCAGAACCCGTTCCCATCATTCGCAAGCCCATGTTCACCCCCTCTTCATTTTGTTGACTGGTTAACATCCGCTGGATAGAATAACGTTTAAGATGTTGTTTGTTAACTAGTTAACTTTCTTGGTTGTAAACGCCCACAATCGGTTCACATGTTCACAAGAGCCCAGAGGCTCTCCACAACGTGAACACGTGTCGTAAATGCGCTCGCACAAAAGATCGGAGCAACATGAACGCGCAGCTCACCATAGTCGAGGTAACCGGCTCCACCAATACCGACCTGCTGTTGGCCGGAAAAGAAGGGGCGCCTCACGGGTACGCCCTTGCCGCACGTAGACAAACCGCCGGGCGCGGACGGCGCGGCCACTCATGGGATTCCACCGAGGGCAATCTGCTGCTCTCGATTGTGCTTCGGCCCAAAGTCGCGCCTACGCAGCTTTCGGGTCTTGCCGCGGTATGTGGCCTTGCGGCCCTGTGCGAACTTGAACGCCTTGGCCTTGCCCACGAGATTGAACTCAAATGGCCTAACGACCTCGTTGCTCGCGGACGCAAACTTGGCGGCATCCTCATCGAAAGTGCCCGTGACCTCCAAGGCAAAACGTTCGCCGTCTGCGGCATAGGCATCAATGTCTCCTATACGCCGCCTGAGGTTCCCGACGCCGGCCTTGCCGCCATCAGCCTGTCGGATCTCAACAAAACCGTGCCGTCCGTAGACGACCTCACGCATGCCACGCACCACGCGATCATGAACGCGGTAAACGCATGGACGCGCATGCTCAACGCCTTGCCGCAAAACACCGCCCCGCTCACACCCATCCTGGACGATTATCGCGACCATCTCTGCTGGGTCGGACAAGAAGTGATTGCGCGCTCCCCTACCGGATCGGTACTCGGACGGGGTGAATTTAGCACCGTCGATGCCCAAGGTCGTGCCGTCATCGAAAACAGCGAACAGACCATTGCGTTTCACTTTGAGGAAGCCTCGATCCGTCCGGTCTTAGAGGCGTGAGACACCACCCGCAACTTCAACAAGGCTTCGAACGCAAAAAGCCCCGCAGCTCGTATGAACTGCGGGGCTTTTAAGTCAAAGACTTACGACGGACAAGCTTAGAGCTTGATGTCGATGTCGACGCCGGCGGGGAGGTCGAGACGCATCAGCGAATCAACGGTACCGCTCGTGGGGTCGAGGATGTCGATGAGGCGCTTGTGGGTGCGCATCTCGAACTGCTCACGGCTGTCCTTGTTGACGTGCGGCGAGCGGATGACCGTGTAGAGGTTGCGCTCGGTGGGCAGGGGGATGGGGCCGGACACGCGGGCACCGGTCTTCTGAGCGGTGTCGACGATGAGCTTGGCAGACTGATCCACGACCTCGTGATCATAGCCCTTGAGGCGGATCCTGATCTTCTGGCTAGACAACTTGTACCTCCAAATGGATGCGAGAGTTGGACTCGCTTAGTTACTCGTGTAGAGCAAGAAACGACGCTTAGGCGTTCTTGCTGATGACCTCGTCCACGATGGACTTGGGCGCCGGCTCGTAGGAGTCGAACTGCATCGTGTAGTATGCACGGCCCTGGGTCTGGGAACGAAGGTCGGTAGCGTAACCGAACATCTCGCCCAGCGGCACCTTGGCGCGGATGAGCTTGGTGTTCTTGCGATCCTCCATGCCCTCGATGTTGCCGCGACGGCCGGAGATGTTACCCATGACGTCGCCCATGTACTGCTCGGGGGTCTCGACCTCAACGGCCATGATCGGCTCGAGCAGCTTGGGGTCGGACTTCTTGAGGGCGTCCTTGATGGCCATGGAACCGGCGATCTTGAACGCAGCCTCGGAGGAGTCGACCTCGTGGTAGGAACCGTCGAAGAGGGTCACCTTGACGTCGAGGACGGGGAAGCCGGCGATGACACCGGTCTGCAGCGCCTCCTGGATGCCCTTGTCGATGGACGGGATGTACTCCTTGGGCACGACAC
>CAVDZW010000056.1:0-14660 GCA_963613305.1 bacterium
AGCAGCTCCGAGAGAGGCGGTGGCTGCAGGTCGCCGACGGTCGAGACCAGGCGGCAGCGACGGCCCTGTGAGATGGACGGTGGCTGCGGGCGCGGTCGATCGAAGCGGCAGGCGGAGGTGCTCCGTCGCCAGTGGAACCGTCCGGTCGCAGCGCAGGGGTTGGCCACGGGCGCAAGGCGACAACGGGTGCAAGGTCCGCGGCCGACGCAGACGTCCGGCGGCAGATATAAAACTTTAGAAGCAGGTATAGGCCGGGCCGTTGGGGGTCTCGACCTGCATGATCCTCACGCCAAAGACGCGCTCGAGCTCGCCCGTTGCGAGCACCCCGGCAGGGGTGTCTACGGTGCGGACACGGCCCGCATCCATGATCGCGATGCGGTCGCAGGTGCGCAGCGCCAAGTCGAGGTCGTGGAGCACCATCACCGCGGTAAGACCCCGCTCCTCGTTGAGCCTGCGGAGGAGTGCCATGGTGTCATGCGCTGCGCGAACGTCCAGGTAGGTCGTGGGCTCGTCGAGCAAAAGCGCGTGCGCCTGCTGCGCGAGCGACATCGCGATGAAGGCGCTCTGGCGCTCGCCACCCGAAAGGGCGCGGGCGGGGCGCGCGGCCATGTGCTCAATGCCGGCCGTGTGCATGGCCTCGGCCACGATCGCGCGGTCGTTTGCCGAGGGGCGCCCAAAGGCCCCCATGTGCGCATAGCGACCGCACATCACGAGCGCCTCGACCGTCATCGACGGCGTGCGATGCACCTGAGGCAAGAGCGCCACGCGACGCGCACGCTCGCGGGCAGAGAGGCTCGCGACGGGCTCGCCCTCAACAAGGACCTCGCCCGACGCAGGCGCGAGCAGGCCGTCGATGAGCTTGAGCAGCGTCGATTTGCCGCAGCCGTTGGGGCCGACGATCCCTGTGATTTTGCCCGCGGGAATCGCAAGCGAAAGGTTCCCGATGACCGGGCGTGTACCGTAAGCAAACGAGACGTCGCATAGCTCGATGCAGCTATTCATCGCGGAACCCCTTTTTGTGCATGATCAGGTAGATAAAGAAGGGGCCGCCCATAAGCGAGAGCAGGATGCCGACGGGCAGCTCGTAGGGGGCAAACGCCGTGCGCGCGACGGTATCGGCAAGCAGGGCGAATGCAGCACCGCCAACGGCGCAGAGGGGGATAACCACGCGGTTGTCGTGACCCGCAAAGCGACGCACCGCATGCGGGACCATGAGCCCCACAAAGCCGATAAGCCCGCCAAAGCTCACGGCGGCGCCCGCGAGGAGTGCCGCGAGCGCAAGCGCGCCGATGCGGACTGCGCCCACGCGCATACCCAGGCCATGCGCCGACTCGGCTCCCAGCGAGAGCACGTTGAGATGCGGAGCCACCAGATATGCGGCGATGATACCCACCGCGGTTAGCGCGGCGGGAGCAAGCAGGTTCTTTATGAGCACGCCCGAGAACCCGCCGACCAGGTAGGTCGACGATCCGATGTAAACCGTGGGGGCAACGATGAGCACGGCGTTCATACCGGCGCCGGCCACAGCATTGATGGCGACGCCGGCGAGCACCACGGTGAGGCGCGAGACGCCCGCGCGCGAAGCGATGGCAAATATCAGGGCGGCGGCAGCAAGCGCTCCCGCAAAGGCGACGAACGGCAACAGTTCGCGCGGCGGGTCGTTGACGAACGCGGGACAAGCCGAGACGGCAAGTACGGCCAGGCCCGCACCCGAGTTGATGCCGATCACGCTGGGGCTCGCCAAGGGGTTGTCGAGCACGGCCTGGATGAGCGCGCCCGAGACGGAAAGCGCCGCACCGGCCACGAGGGCCGCCACGACACGCGGGATGCGGATGTTGATGATGACGTTGTAGGTGACCGGGGCGATCTCACGGCCGGTGAGCAGCGCCAGGATATCGGCAAGCGAGGCCGAGCTCGGCCCCGTGCAGAGCGCGAGCAGGGTCGCGACCAGGAGCATGATCAGGGCAATCAGAGCTGCCGGCAACCTGCGAATGCCACATTTGCGCCCGTCCAACATCTCGCGCCCCTTCCAACTCGTTCTTTCTTAGCGCCAAACGCCCGGATTGCGCGCGTGCAGCGCCATCTCGGGCCGGCAAATTCAGGCTATGTCCTACAAAAATAACGGTTTCCGGTAGCCTAACTTGAAAGCGAAAAGTATACCTAGGTACAGCAAATTTATGACCTGCGGTTTTTCTGACCAAAAAAGGCCGCTACTCGCTACTTCTGCTTTTGGCTACCGGAAACCGTCTTTTTTGAAACCGAGCGTCAAAGGCACCCGATTTGCCTAGCCGAGCCGCCGGGTTACTTGGTTGAGCCGCCCGGTTTACTTGGCTGCCTTGAGCGCCTTGCCGAGAATCTTGTACGACTCGGCCCAGTCGGCGTTGGGCTTGCTCATAAAGTGCGCACTGTCGAGCACCTTGAAGTTGCCCTTCTTGACCGCCGAGAGCTCGGACCACGCGGGATTCGACGAGACGGACTCGGCGAGGTTGCGCTCCTGGGCCTCGGTGCCCGTGCCGACCGAGATTACAAAGATGTAGTCGGGATCGAGGTCGGCGATCGACTCGAGCGAGAAGTCGGTAAGTGCACTCGGGTTCTCGTCGCAGACGTTGACGGCGCCGAGCTCTTTGAGCATCGCGCCCGTCATGCCCGTGGAATCCTGAGCGCTCACGCCCTTGGAGTACGAGCTCATCACGAGCACGCGCGGCGCCTCCGACTTTTTGCTCGCAGACACGCTGTAGCGCTTCTTTACCTTTTTGATCTGGGCCTGCACGTCAAGGCCGTTCTTTTGGAACAGGTCCTCGCGGCCGGTGATGGCGGTAAAGACGCGCAGCATGCGGAGATAATCGTCGAACGTGGTGACCTTAAAGAACGCGCCGGAGACACCCGAGGCATCGAGGGAGCTCTTGAGCTCGGCCTGCGAGACGCCCGTGGAGTGCTTGCCGTCGGAGGTACCCGTCATGATCACGAAGTCGGGATCCTGCGCGATGATCGACTCAAGCGAGAGCGAGGTGGAACGGCCCACCGAGGCGACCTTGGAGCTGTCGACGCCGTAGTTCTCGTAGGCGTCGTCGGTAGCGGCAGTCAGGGTGCCGCCGGCGAGCTCCCACGCGTTGGCAAAGCTGCCCATGCAGGCCACCACGCGCTCGGGATCCTTGACCGTCACGGCATTGCCGAGGTCGTCGGTAAAGCTGACGGTACCGTCCTTTTTGACCTTGAGGTCAACGGACTTGGCGAGCTTGGAGGTCGTATCGACCTTGGTCGTCTTGGTCGCACTCGAGGCCGCGGCAGAACCGGCACTGCTCCCGGCAGTCTTGGCCGAGGTGCCGCCGCACGCGGCGAGGCTGAGCGCGAGGGCGGCGGTGGCGGCGAGTGCGCCCGCCTGCTTAAGAGACTTGGTGAACGAGAGGTTCATCGAAGATTCCTTACGTTAGAAGGCTTGCAATAGACAGTTGAAAAGGATTGCGCAGGTGGCAAAGCCGGACCGCGCAAGTCGGCGTCCCCGACGGGGCGCAGGCAACAGGTCGTCAATTCTGACAGAGTTCCCGAGCATGGGCCGCAAAGAGTTCCTGCACGACGGGAAGGGCAAAGAGCCCCTCATCGCAGCGCTCGACCTCAAGACCGGCCGCCGCAAGGCGCGAGGCAAAGCTTCCGGCATCGGCGCCAAAGAGCTGATGCTCCACATGATGCCCGGCCGTGAGCATAAGCGGGACGATTCGCACGCGCTCGGCGTCGAAGCACTGCGCGGTCTCGGCCGCGACAGGCGCGTCCGCCATGGTGAGCACGAGCGTGTCCGCGCGTCCGAGCCGGACAAGCGCCGCGCGCAAGGCCGCAAGCGCATCGAAACCCTGGGGCACGGCACGGGGGCACATGCCCTGCGGCCACGACTCCCCGTGAGCAACAAAGAGGATCGCGGTGCCGGCTCGCCGCGGATGCCGCTCGTCAAGCGCGACTGCGAGCGCGTCCACATCGGACTCGCATGCAAGCAACGGCTTGCCCACCAGCGCTCGCTCACCGCACACGGCGCGCACGCGCTCCGTCAGGTCGAACAGGGCCCAGCCGCTCGTCAGGAACCCAGGCTGCACGGCAATGCGCCCGCTGCTCGCCGCGCACGCGCGCCCGAGCACGTTCTCGAGAACAGGAGCCGGCTCGCCCCGGCGCTCGAGCGCGCGGATGACCGGCGCACTCGTGTAGGCAAGCTCGCAGGCGCGCGGATCAACAGCCCGCTCGACCGACCGATGCGCCGCCAAGATCGCACGCGCAGCACCCGGACGGGCCGACCCGTAGGCAGCAAAGACCACGGCCGCGGTATCGCCCGGCTCGGACAGGCCGCAAGTACATGCCGCCCGGTCGAACCGAGCCTGCACGCCTGCGTCCTCAGCATCGCCCGCAACGCCCTGCGCATGAAACTCGGCAGCGCGAGCAGCATGCTCAAGGCGTGCATCGATGCCGTGCGCCCCCACTCCCCCGCACGCGCACACGGACGCTACCGCGCCTCGACGATCTCGAGCGGCACGCGGTTAACCTGCTTGTCGCTCTCAACATGAAACGCCTTGAGCACCGGCTCGTCGCGATGCTCGAGCGAGAGAATCAGGTACGCGGCGCTCGAATCGTACGCCAGGCGCTTGTCCTCCTCGGACGGGCGCGACGGCGTCTCGGGGTGCGAGTGCCAGTTGCCCAACAGCTCCCAACCGTGGGCGCGCGCATCCTTAACGGAGGCGAGCTGCTCGGCCGGCGCCATCGAGAAGTGCTCGTTGCTGGCGTCGATGTTCGTGAGCAGGTACACATGCTCGATCGTGCCCACGGCCGCGTCGCCCTCGCCGGCCACGGTGCCCGCGATGAGGCCGCATGCCTCGTTGGGGAGCTCCTGACGCGCCCGCTCGACGATGCGCTCGTAATCGTCCTGAGTCATGACCAGCTTCTCGACGCGCGGCACCCTACTCGCCCCCGTTCAGGCTCGCGCCGTGCACGGCATCGGCACACTCCGGCTGCTCGTAGTCGATGAGCTCGGTGATGGTGGGGTGGTCGGAGCAGATCGCGCAGTTGGGATCGTGCGGCGGCAGCTTGATGGTGTGGAAGTCGCCCGCAAGCGCATCGTAGGTGAGGAGCTTGCCGGTGAGCAGGTTGCCGATGCCGAGGATGTACTTGATGGCCTCGAGCGCCTCGAGGCAGCCGATCACACCGGCCATGGCGCCGATCACGCCGGCCTGCTTGCAGGTGGGCACGGCGTCCTTAGGCGGCATGGTCTTGAACACGCAGCGGTAGCACGGACCCTCGCCCGGCACATAGGTCATGAGCTGGCCCTTAAAGCGGATGATGCCCGCATGCACAAAGGGCTTGCCCGCCATGACGCACGCGTCGTTGATGAGGAACTTGGTGGGGAAGTTATCCACGCCGTCGATCACAAAGTCGTAGTCGGCGATGAGGTCGGCGATGTTGGTGGAGTCGACGAACTCCTGGTAGGTGTTGACCGTGACATCGGGGTTGATGTCGTTCATGGTGCTCTTAGCACTCTCGACCTTGGGCTCGCCGATGTTGGAAGTGGCATGGATCACCTGACGCTGCAGGTTGGAAAGATCCACCTCGTCGGCGTCGACGATGCCGATAGTGCCCACGCCGGCGGCGGCGAGATAGAGGGCCGCAGGCGCACCCAGGCCGCCCGCGCCGATGATAAGGACCTTGGCACCGAGGAGCTTCTTCTGCCCCTTGACGCCAACCTCCTTGAGGATGATGTGGCGCGAGTAGCGCTCGAGCTGTTCATTGGAAAAAGCCACGATGGGCCACCTTTCAAGATCAGAAAGAAAGATACGCAAACGACAAGACGAGGGCCGCAAGGACGGTGCCTGCAACCGTAAAGCCCCGGCAAGCCCGGCAACTCGCTGCTAGTCCTACGTGCCGCAGATCGCCCCAAAAGAGAAGCGCCGCGTACTTAAGGTACGCAAGCGACGATTGAACGGCCAGGTGCAGTGCGTAGGGCTAGCAGCCGCCGCCCATGAAGTAGAGAAACTCCACCGTATCCCCCTCGGCGAGGACCTTCGTATCGAAATCCTTGTGATCGATGAACTCGTCGTTGACGGATACGGTCACGTAATCGGGGGTCTCGACCTCCTCGGCAGCGATGAGCTGCGTGACGGTGGTGCCCTCGGCGTAATCCTTCTGCTTGCCGGTGACGGTGATCTTCATCTTGGAATCCTTTCGTTGCGGCGCCCGCGCGCCGGAAATTAAACATGTGCCGAGCGGCCGGGCCGCTCCATCGGCGCCCCCTAGGCGAGCGCGCCGTCGATGAACGCCTCGAGCTCCTCGAGCTTTTTGAAACCGACCTCGCGGCCGCGCTCCTCGCCCTCGTTAAAGAGGACCAGGGTCGGAGCAGCCATGACGCCGTTGTCGATGGCGACCTGCGTGTCGAAGTTGATGTTGACCTTGACGACGTCGAGCGAGCCCGCGTGCGCCTCCTCGAGCTTGGCGAGTTGCGGGTTCAGGCGCTTGCAGGGAATGCAGGTGTCGGAATAGAAGTCGACGAGCACGGGCGTGGACGCCTTGAGCACGCGCTCCTCGAATGCGGCGGCATCGATGCGATCTGCCATGTTGGGTCTCCTTAGGTTCGGAATCGGTCGCCGGCGCTAGTCGACGAGCTTTTTGACGTAAAGGTCGAAGGTGCCCTCGTCCTCGGCGGGCGTGAGGCGCAGCACCTGCTGGCCGTCGTCCTTGAGGGAGCGCGGCACGTTCTGCATGGGCTCGCCCTCGTTGAGGTGCACCTTGAGCACCTGCCCGATCTCGAGCTCCTCCACGGCGGCCTTCGCACGCACGAAGGTCATGGGGCAGACGGCGTCGGTGATGTCGACCTCGTCGTCGAATTCGATCTCTTCCTGAGCCATAAGGTTCTCCTTTCCGTCGCGGCCGGGCACATGCCCGCGTCCGCGTGAATCTACTCTTGGGTGCCGACCAGAGGCGGCACGGCCTCGCCCGGCTTGGGCGCATGCTCCTCGTATGCGGCGGTCACGGCCTCGATCATGCTCTCCCAGCCCTCGCGCTCGAGCGTGAACTTAAAGCGGTCGCCCGCCTTGGCGTGATCGTCGAACCACTGGATGGCGGCATCGGCCACGGCCATGAGCTGCTCGTCGGACTCCACGGGCGGCAGGAGCTTGCGTGCGGTGGTGATGTGGTTGCCAAAGAGGCCGCCGAACACCACGTTGTAGACCGCACGGGTCTCCCACGCGTCGACCGGGCACTTTTGCGAGCACTTGCCGCAGCTCGCGCACTTGTCGTAGTCGACGGTGATGGTCTCGCCGTCGTCGGTGATGGCGCCGAACGAGCACACCTTGGCGCAGATGCCGCAGTGGATGCAGGCGTCCTCGACCCACTTGACCTTGCGGCCGCCCTTGACACCCATGTCGTTCTCTTCGGCCTTGAGGCAGTTGTTCTGGCAACCGGTCACGCCGAACTTGAACTTGCCGGGCAGGTCGCGGCCAAAGTAGCGGTCGTCGAGCATGGTGGCCACCGCGTAGCTGTCGATGTTGCCGGCCGGACACGTGGCGCAGCCCTGGCAGCCGGTAACGGTGCGCACGCGTGCGCCGCAGCAGCCGGGCTCCACGCCGCCCGTGGCAAGCAGCTCCTTGACGGCCTCGGCGTCCTCCACGTTGATCCAGGGGATCTCGACCGACTGGCGGCTCGTGTTGTGGATGTAGCCGTGGCCGTACTTCTCGGCAGCCTCGGCCACCACGCGCAGCTGCTCGGCGGTAAGGTGCCCGCCGGTCACGCGGATGCGCAGGCTGTAGAAGCCCTTTTGCTTTTGGGACATAAAGCCGCCCTTTTTGAGCGCGGCGTTGCTGATCTTTGCCATGGTCTCTCCCCTATCTCCCCGCAGGCGATGCGGGGGCTCTGCGCGCGAACGCCTAGCTGCGGGCGCCCTCCAGCGCCCGGCCGAAATCTGCGATCAGGTCGTCGATGTTCTCGATGCCCACCGACAGGCGGATGGTGTCGGACCAAACGCCGGCGGCCTCGCGCTCCTCGTCGGTATTATCAACAAAGACGGTGCTCGCCGGGTGCGTGATGAGCGTCTTGGTGTCGCCGATGTTGCTGACCCTGAGCGGGATCTTGACGCCGTCGATCACCTCGAACGCACGCTCGCGCGAGCCCACGCGGATAGCGATGAGCGCGCCGAAGCCGCGCCCGCCGAACTGGCGGCAGGCCAGCTCGTGGCCCGGGCTCTGAACGAGACCCGGGTAGCGTACCTCGTCCACAAGGCCGCTCTCGGCAAACCACTCGGCGAGCTTGAGGGCGTTTGAGCAGGCGCGTTCCATGCGGAGCGCCAGCGTCTCGAGCCCCGTGCAGTTGAGAAACGCGTTCTGCGGAGCGAGGCACGCGCCCGTGTCGCGAAAGAGCCCCTGGCGGAGCTTGGCGATGTAGGCCATGCGCCCGAGCTTGACCCACTTGCCCATGGTCGGGAACCGCTCGGGATTCCACGGGCCGCGGCCCGAGTCGATGATCACGCCGCTGATGGCGTTGCTGTGACCGTTGATGAACTTGCTCGCGCTCTCGACCACCACGTCCGCGCCGAGCGCAAGCGGCTGGCAGAGATAGGGCGTGGCCACCGTGTTGTCGACGATAAAGCCGAGCCCGCGCTCGTGCGCCCAGTCGGCGACGGCCGCGATGTCGAGCACGTCGAGGCGGGGGTTCGAGATGGTCTCGGCAAAGACCACGCGGCACTTCTCGTCGTAGACCGCGCTGAGCGCCTCGGGCGTGACCTCGGCCACGTAGCGGGTCTCGATGCCAAAGGCCGAAAGGTTCTCGAACAGCTCCACCGAACCGCCGTAGATGTTGGCGCCGGCGATAATCGCGTCGCCCACTCGCAGCACGTTGACGAGCGCGTTAAAGACCGCCGCCATGCCGCTCGCCGTGGCCACGGCCGCAAAGCCGCCCTCGAGCGCGGCCATGCGGCGCTCGAACGCCGCCACCGTGGGGTTGCCCAGACGCGTGTACACATAGCCGGGGGCGCGCCCGCCGGCCACAGCCGCGTGGCGCTCCTCCTCGTCAAAAAGGTAGGCGCTCGTCTGGTAAATGGGCGGCGTGGTCGACTCGGCGGTAAAGGGATCGTGGCGGCGCGCATGGAGCAGCGCCGTGTCGAACCTCATCCCGTCGACCTTGCGTTCTGTGTCGTGCGTCTCGGCCATTGCGGCTGCGCCCGCCTTTCGTCTTGCTCGTTGCTGTTGATCCGGCATCTGCCGGCACTAGATCATGTACTCCGGTCGCGTCTCGTGCGTCTTGAAGAAGTGGTCGTAGACGCGCTTTTTGTACCAGGCAAAATCCGCGCTGCCGCGGTCGCGCTCACGGCCGAGCTGCACGTCGACGATCTCTTCGATGCGCCCCGGCTTGCTCGACATGACCACGATGCGGTCGGCCAGGTACACGGCCTCCTCGATGTCGTGGGTGACCATGATCATGGTGCCGCCCTGCTCCTCGTGGATGCGCAGGAGCTCGTCTTGCAGCTCGATCTTGGTAAAGGCGTCGAGTGCACCGAACGGCTCATCGAGCAAGAGGATCTCGGGGCTCGTCGCGAGGGCGCGGGCGATGGCCGCGCGCTGCGACATGCCGCCCGAGAGCTGCGCGGGATAGGCGTCGGAGAACTCCTTGAGATCGACCGTCTCGATCAGGCGGCTCGCAATCGCCTCGCGGTCGGCCGTCGGCGTATCGCGCAGGCCGAACTCAACGTTCTCGCGGATGGTCATCCACGGAAAGAGCCGGTGCTCCTGAAAAATCATGGTACGGTCGGGGCCTGGGCCTGCCACGGGCCGCCCGTCGAGCTCGATGGTGCCCGAGGTCGGGAACTCGAGGCCGGCGATGATCTTGAGCAGGGTCGACTTGCCGCAGCCCGAGTGGCCGACGATCACGAGGATCTCGCCGTCGCGCACCGTGAGGTCGATGTTGTCGAGCACATGGCGCTCGGCGCCCTTGATCGAAAAATCCTTGTTGAGACCGGCGATGGTCAGTTCGTTAGACATGGCGCACCTCCTAGCGCTTGTTCTGCTGCCACGGCGTTGCGGCACGGGCGATAAGTCCAAGGACCGCGTCCATGAGGACGCCGACCACGGCGATGACGATGATGCCGGCAAAGACGATCGCGTAATCCATGAGGGTGCGGGCGTCGTTGATCCTAAAGCCGATGCCGGCGCTCGCGGCGATCATCTCGGAGCCGACGACGGCCATCCACGCGATGCCGAGGGCGAGCTTGAGGCCAACGAAGATCGAGGGCAGCGCACTCGGCAGGTAGATTTCGCGGAACATCTGCCAGCCGCCGAGGCGATACATCTTGCCCACCTCCACGAGCTTGGTGTCGGTGCGCTCGATACCGTCGATGGTGTTGACGAGGATCGGGAAGAAGCTCGCCAAGAAAATGACGGCGACCTTGGACTCCTCGCCGATGCCGAACCAGATCACCAGCAGCGGCACCCAGGCCATCATCGGAATCTGGCGGATGGCCTTAAAGGCGAGCGAGAAGAAGCGGTGGGCCGTGGCATTCATGCCCATGACCACGCCAAAGAAGATGCCGAGCACGACGGCAAGGCTGTAGCCCTTGAGGATGCGCAGAACGCTTACGGCCACGTCGCCCTTAAAGGTGCCGGCGCTGAGCTGGTAGCCGAGGGTCGAGACCACCGACGAGATGCGCGGGAGCACAACCGTCGAGAGCAGGCCGCTCGAGGTGGCCACGTGCCAGGCAACAAGGATCCAAAGCGGCAGGATGAGCGCAAAGAGCGTGTCGATCGCGCGGGCGGCGGGACCGGCCGGAGCCGCGGTGCCAGCCGCAGCCGAGCTCAGGGCACGGCGGCGCACGTGGACGATCGCTGCGGCGACCACGGCCGCCACGATGACGACGGGCAGCGCGGAGACAAGGCCGCGGATTACCGCCTCTTGCTTGCGGGCGGCACGGTCCTCGGCGCTCGCCACGCGGGAGGCGATCGCCTTGGTGGCAAGCGCGGCGCCGTCGGTGCCCTTGCCGTCCGTGCCGTACTCGGTGATGGCTTGCTTGAGGTAGCTCGAGTCGGTCCATTCATCGATGTCGACCTTGGTCTGGATGATCTGGTTCTTGAGCTCGAACTTCTGCACGCTCCTCATGGAAGCGAGCATGCTCGCAGAGAGCGAGAGCGGGCGCAGGGTCTCTTGGTCGGCGACGTTTTGCGCCTTGACGACCTCGATGGGGTTGCCGGACTTCTCGACGACCAAGTCGATGAACGCATCGGGGTCGGCGATCACGTCGGCACGGGCCTTGAGCAGGGCCTTGAGGATGGCGACGGCCACCTCTTTGTGATCCTTGAGATAGGCCGTGCGACCAACGAGGACCGTCGGCTCAAAGTACTCGGCAGGGTCGGCCTTGGCGCCGTTGTGGAGCACCGTCACCAGACCCTCCTTGACGAGCTGAGTCTCCTGACCGCCGCTCACCACGGCGGCGTCGACCCCGCCCGAGGCGAGCGTGGAGAGGCCGTCGGGCAGCGAGGCGTTGACTGCCTCGACGTCATCGAATGAGAGGCCGGCCTCGGCAAGCACCTTGACGAGGTACATCTGCGGCGTGGCACCACGCTGGTAGGCGATCTTTTTGCCCTTGAGGTCCTTTAGGCTCTTGATGCCCGAGTTCTTGGAGACCACCAGACGCCAGCCCGAACCGTAGTCGGTGACGGCGAGGAGCGTGGTGTCGATGCCCTTGGACTTGCCGAGGATGCCGGCAAAGCCCGCATAGTCAACGAAGTCGAGGTCTCCCGAGGTCAGCGCCTCGTGAAGCGCTGGCGCGGCACCCACAAAGCCCGTGGTCTCGGCCGTGTAGCCGAGCGGCTCGAGGTATTCGTTGAGATAGCCCTTGCTCTCGGCCACGCCGAGCAGGCCGTTTTGAAAGTTATTGCCGCTCGAGGGAAACCCGATGTGGACCGTCTTGAGGTCCTCGGCCGCAGCTGTGCGTGCAGAAAAGCCGAACGAGGCCAAGGCGACGACGAGCATCATGCAGGCGCACGCAAGTGCCTCCAAGATCCGTCGGCCTCCTGTACGTTGCGTCGCAAGTTTTTGCATATCGATGCACCTTCCTTGGCGAATTACGGCGGCAGACCCCCTCGACCTGCTATTACACCGCTCCCTCGCACTTAGGTTGCATCATTATAGGAGTCATACCCACCAGCACAATAGGGATATAGGTTTATAGCTGAATATGTTTTGCGTATCTGGTTATCGCAATTGGAGATAGCGCTGCTATGAGTCCGCAAACTCCCTGCGCAAAGACCGTGCCACTCTCAAACTACCCGGTACCAAACGCATGTGAGGCGCGTACAATAGCGCCACATGCACACACCTAGTGAAGGGAATCGCATATGTACAGCACGCGCAAAGTCGGCGTCATCGGCCAGGGCCACGTGGGAGCGCACGTGGCAAACAGCCTCCTGCTCCAGGGCATCGCAGACGAGCTCTATCTCTGCGATATCGACGAGAAAAAGGTCACCTCTGAGGTCCAGGACCTGCACGATTCCCTCACCTTTGTGCCGTACAACACCAAGATCGTGAACTGCCACGATCACTACGAGGAACTCGCCGGATGCGACGTCATCGTCAACGCCGCGGGCAAGGTGGCCCTCGCCGCCGGCAACCGCGACGGCGAGCTGTTCTTTACCACCGACGCCGCCCGCACCTTTGCCAAGCGCGTGGTCGATGCCGGCTTTGAGGGCATCTTCGTCTCGATCTCCAACCCCTGCGACGTGGTCTGCACCGAGCTCTGGCACCTCACGGGCTACGACCCCAAGAAGATCATCGGCTCGGGCTGCGGTCTCGACTCCGCCCGTCTGCACTCCGAGATTTCCAAGAAGACCGGCATCTCGCCCAAGTCCATCGATGCCTATATGATCGGCGAGCACGGCTTTAGCCAGCTTGCCGCCTTTAAGGCCGCGACCATCGCCGGCAAGAAGCTCTCCGAGCTCGAGGCCGAGAACCCCGAGAAGTACGCCTTTGACCATATGGAGGTCGAGGAGCTCGCGCGCAAGGGCGGCTACGTGACCTACTCCGGCAAGGGCTGCACCGAGTACGCCGTGGCCAACAGCGCCGCCCGCGTGTGCGCTGCCGTGCTCCACAACGAGCACGCCGTGCTCTCCGCCTCCACCCTCATGACCGGCCAGTACGGCGAGGAGGGCATCTTCACCTCGCTGCCGTGCGTCATCGGCGCCGAGGGCGTCGAGGAGGTCTACACGCTCGACCTTTCCGAGGCCGAGCTCGAGGGCTTCCACAAGAGCTGCGACCACATTCGCGACAACATCGCCCAGCTCGACTGGTGGGACGCCGAGGGCGTCGTCGGCAAGTAAGGCAGCCGGCTCACCGTTTGCACCCCAAGGGCGCGGTCATGTGGCCGCGCCCTTTTTGTTTGCGGGGGGGGACTTTGGGTCAAGCGGCATGTGGGACGAGCGGGCATGGCCCTTGGGACGGGTCGCCTCTGCTAAATGAGCAGCGCAAAACGCGCCAGTTGTCGGCCCGGACCGCACGACAATGTAATCGAAGCGCGTGAAAGGGGCGGCCGCTCACAGCAGCGTTAGCCCTCTTGCTCTAGCTGCGCGAATCTTCGAAGGCAGCGATCTCGGCTATAAAGCGATCGCCAAAATCGGTAGCCTTTTTCTCGCCGATGCCGGGCACATCGAGAAGCTCGTCCATGTTATGCGGGCGCAGGCGGCACATGCCGCGCAAGGCCTTGTCCGAACAGATGAGGTAAGGCGCCCATTGGCGCTCCTCGGCAAGCTCCTTGCGCGCGAGTCGCAGGCGCTCGAAGAGCTCGGCGTTGTCCCCCACGTGCTCGCGAGCGTCGCCCGCGGACTCCTCGCGGAGCAGGTCGACGGCACGACGTGCACGGGCAGCCGATTTGCTCTTGCGCGCACGGCGCTTGATGGAGAACTCAAACGGCGTGAGCACGTTGTCGGCAATCGCCTCCTGCGCGCGCGGCCCCAGCTCGATGACCGGGTACTGTCCGCCCGAACTTGCAAGAAAGCCGCGCCCCACGAGCTGGCCGACGATATCTTTGATGCGTCCCACGTTCTCGCTCTCGAGCGAGGCAAACGCCGGCGCCTGATCAAGCCGGCGCTGACGAATGCGCTCCGTGTTGGAGCCGTGCAAAACGTCGGCAATAAGCGCCTTGCCATAGCGACCCGAGCAGGTCGAGACAAACCGCACGATGGTCTTGGCAGCGGCGGTCACGTCCTCGGCCTCGTATTCCGTGAGACAGTTAGAGCAGTTACCGCAGGTGTGATCAGCGCGATGCACCGGGCGAGGCGCCGCACTCTCCGCGTGCGCAGCCGGGTCTCCAACCGCAACCTCAGGCCCGCCCTGCCCGGCGTCCACCCCTCCCGACGTGGCAGGTGCGTCTGCCGAGCGGTCGCCGAAGTAGCGCAGCATGTACTCGCGCAAGCAGCCGGTGGTCTGGCAGTAGCCCTCCATCTGGTTGAGCAGCCGGTAGCGATTCTGCTGCGCAAAGATGCGCTGCTCCTCGCTCATGACCTCGTCGCCCTCGTCTTGGTCGCGCTCGATAAAAAAGCGGCGCAACCTAAAGTCGTTGCCGTTCCAAAGCAGATGGCAGCTCGCCGGGTCGCCGTCGCGCCCCGCGCGGCCCGCCTCTTGGTAGTAGGCCTCGATGCTCTCGGGCACGTTGTTGTGAA
>CAVDZW010000057.1:0-21012 GCA_963613305.1 bacterium
CACCGCTCCTCTCGCCGGCTCAACTGTTCTTATATGGTCTTTAGCCGCAGCTGTGCGGCGGTTATTTCTCCGCCAAAAGATCCTCGATAAAGCCTACGCGGTAGTTCTTGAACACGGTCTCGCCACCGTCTTGCGTGGCGTCGAGGTCAACATCGCCCATGATGCCGAAGTCATGGTCGCCGTCTTCGTCGGCAAAGATCTGGTGCACGTGCCATACGTGCTCAGACTTCTCGTCTGCCTCGTCGATGGAGAACATGGCCGCAGAGCGCGCGTCGGCATCGGTGAGGATCTCTTCGTGCGCCTCGTGATAGGCCTCGAGCACGCGCTTCCAGCGGATGTCCGTCATGCCCCAGTCGGCGTCGAGCTCGCCGAGCGTACGCACGTCGCCGCGGGCGGCAAGGGTCACGCGGCGCATGAGGGCGTTGCGCACGAGCAACGTGCAGCCGCGGCGGTCGGCCACCACGGCGTCGGGCTGCGGGGGCGCGGCGTTAAGGCCGAGCTCCTCGCCTGCGTGCTCCCACTCGTCCACGAGCGAGGAGTCCACGGAGCGCACCACAAAGCCGAGCCAGCTGATGATGTCGATCAGCTCGTCGCTGCGCTTCTCGACCGGAACGGTACGCACGAGCGAGCGGAACGCCTCGGCCAGGTAGCGCAGGAGAATTCCCTCGGAGCGCGCGATGTTGAGCTTTTGGATGTAGCCCTTAAAGTCGTTTGCGCTCTCGAGCATGTCGCGCAGGACGCTCTTGGGGCTGAGCTCGTAGTCGTTGGCCCAGGGCACCTCCTCGCAGTACTTGGCAAACGCGGCGTCGAGCAGGTCCTCGAGGGGCTTTTCGTACGTGACCTCCTCGAGGCGCTCCATGCGCTCCTCGTACTCCACGCCGTCGGCCTTCATCTCGGCGATCGCGCGGTTGCGCGCCTGCTTGGTCTGCGCGCGGAGCACTTGCTTGGGGTCCTCGAGCGTGGCCTCGACCATGCTGATGAGGTCCATGGTGTAGGTCTCGCTCTCGGGGTCGAGCAGTTCAAGCGCCGCGAGCAAGAAGGGCGAGAGCGGCTGGTCGAGGGCAAAGTCCTCGGGGAGGTCTACCGTGAGCGCGTAGTCGACGTCTTCCGGGGCGTTTGGGCCTGCGTCTTCTGCGGGCGGCACCGCGGTGCGCACGACCACGCCCGAATCGATGAGCGTGGCAAAGATCTCGTCCGCGCGCAGCTCGAGCGCGGCCTTTTCTTCTTGCGTTTGCAGACTCCGCTCGATGAGCTCGCTCACGCGGGCACGGGCGTCGCCGCCGTGCTCCACCACGCTGATCACCATGGAGTGTGTGATGCGCAGGCGGGGCTTGAGGGTCTCGGGTACGGCCTCTACGAGCTTCTCGAAGGTCTGCTTGTTCCAGGTCACAAAGCCCTCGGGCGCCTTTTTCTTTTTGATCTTGCGGAGCTTTTTGGGATCGTCGCCCGCCTTGGCCATGAGCTTGGCGTTCTCAATCTCGTGCTCGGGCGCCTCGACGATGACCATGCCCTCGGTGTCGAAGCCGGAGCGTCCGGCGCGGCCGGCGATCTGGTGGAACTCGCGGGCGCGCAGGCGGCGCATGCGGTAGCCGTCGAACTTGGTGAGCGCCGTGAGGACCACGGTGTGGATGGGCACGTTGATGCCGACGCCGAGCGTGTCGGTGCCGCAGATGACGGGCAGGAGACCTTGCTGGGCCAGGCGCTCGACGAGCAGACGGTAGCGCGGGAGCATGCCTGCGTGGTGTACGCCCACGCCACAGGCGAGCAGGCGCTTGAGGATCTTGCCGAACGCGGTGGTAAAGTGCGTGCCGCGCGACGCTTCCTTGATGGCCTCGCGCTGCTCTTTGCTCGCCACGCCGAAGTTCGCGAGCGATTGCGCGGTGGCGAGCGCGGCGTCCTGGCTAAAGTGCACGATATAGAGGGGCGCCTCGCCGCGACGGAGCGCCAGCTCAACCGTGCCCTCGAGCGAGGTCGTCACGTACTCGTAGTTGAGCGGCACGGGGCGTGGCGCGTCCGTGACCATGTCGACCGGCGTGCCCGTGTTGTCCTCGAGCGAGCGCGCGATGGCCGACATGTCGCCGAGCGTGGCGCTCATCAGCATGAACTGCGTGTGGGGGAGTGCGAGCAGCGGCACCTGCCAGGCCCAACCGCGGTCGGGGTCGGCAAAGAAGTGGAACTCGTCCATGGCAACGCAGCCGACGTCGGCGTCCTCGCCGTCGCGCAGGGCGTCGTTTGCGAGGATCTCGGCCGTGCAGCAGATGACGGGCGCCTTGGTGTTGATGTGCGTATCGCCGGTGATCATGCCGACGTTTTCGCGGCCGAGCACCTGCACGAGGTCAAAGAACTTTTCGGAGACGAGCGCCTTGATGGGCGCCGTGTAGTAGCCGCGCTTGCCCTGCGCCATGGCCATAAAGAGCATGCCGAGCGCTACGAGCGACTTGCCCGATCCCGTCGGTGTGCCAAGGACCACGTGGTCGCCGGCGGCGAGGTCCATGAGGGCCTCTTCCTGGTGTTCCCAGAGCTCGATGCCGCGATCGGCACACCATTCAAAAAAGCGCTCAAAGGCCGCGTCGGGCGTGAGCCAGGGTTCGGGCTCGCTGCCGTCCTCGGGTTCCCACCAGGTGGGCGAGAGCGCGCCGAGCGAGCCGAATTCTGCCTCGGTACCCGTTCCGCCCGAGAACGAACTCGCGGCCCTCATCGTGCCTTGCTGGGTTGTTGCCTCTTCCTGCGCCCCTGCGTTTGCCGTAATGTCCATGCGCTGCCTTTTCTTTTCGGTTTAACGCAGCTCATTATGACCTAGTTTCGGTGGCGCCGCCCGTTGGGCGGCAGTTGTAGGCCGCAGGTTCTCTTGTGCGCTGGAGCGGCGTCTCATGGGCGTGTTCGGAGCGCGGTTCGCTTCGTTGTTTAGGTGCGCTGACGATCAAATAGCGCGCTGACGTTCAAAAATAACGGTTTCCGGTAGCCTAATTCGAATCTTTAAAGTATACCAATGGGGTGCTATTTTCTGACCTGCGGAAACGCAGAGCAAAAATCGCGTCTACTCGCGATGTTCGGTTTAGGCTACCGGAAACCGTAAAAAATGAGAGCGCTAGTCAAATTGAGATCCGAATGAACCCCAATCGCCAAAGATTTTTCTTCGAAGATCGACCTCGGCCCTTTTTTGCGCGGCTGTTTTTGGGCGTTGCTTCATTCCGAGCTTTGCAAAGATCGTTCTGACGAGCGCATCGTAGCGATCTTTTTGGCTGAGCTGTTCGCTCGTGACGAGCAGGACCTCGATACCCATGCTTTGCAGTGCGGTCGCGCGGTTGGCGTCTCCATCGCTGACTCCGCCCATGCCGTGGACGGCCCTTCCCTGACATTCGAGCGCGAGCGCGCGGGATCCGTCGGTCGACGTAAGGTAAGCATCGATAATGACCTTGTTTTTAGGGTGTAGCTTTCTTGCGGTTCTAGAGAGGGGCATGTCGACGTTGGTCTCGATGCGGCGCAGGCCTTCTCCGCCCCTGCAGCGCGGCAGGCCGAGCAACATTGATAGCTGCGCCTCAAGCGGCGAGGCTACGATTCCGGTTAGATAAGATGCGGCTCTTGCCAGGCGTTTGTGGCCCCAGGCTCCTTCGGTGAGCTCGAGAAACCGCTGAAGTTCGTCCAACTCGATAAGCGGCGGTCGCATCCAGAGTGGCGATGGCGTTCCGCGACTGTCTGTTACGCGCGTCCACCCTTGGGTTCCGAGTGCGCGATGGGATGAGGCCTGTGCTAGCAGTGCCTCGATTCGACTGCTTGGTTTGAATATGGCAAAACTGCCACAGATCTCGTAGAGAGCCATGAGAAGCTCGATGTCGTCGACCGAACCGGCAAGCTGCAGAAGCGTGAAGAGCGGCGATGTTACTTGAACGCCGAGGTCGCTCTCTATTATCGCTTCGGCGGGCAGGTGGCCTCTCCATTGATGGTGCTTGATGCGACGTGCTCCCGTATGGTTTCTGCTGTCGCTAATCAAAAAGCGCGGATTGCCTATGCAGTCGGTGACGGCTAGGCTTGAAAGTAACGATACTCGATTTTGATCGGCTTGTTCGATTGGAATCGGCGGCAGGTATGGCAATACCTGGGGCGGTATCCGGTAAAAGCGAAAAGCAGATATGTGGCACAAAGTATCTTCCATAACAGGACGGTACCCAGGCACGCCTGTGCCTGAACCTCTTTTGCTGAAGAGACCGTTTGCTATCGACGAACGGAAATCTTGGCTTTTTGCTTGTGCTCGCATGGCGAAATGCGATAAGGGGAGGCCAGTCAAAAGTGAAGCTAACCAAAAATAACGGTTTCCGGTAGCCTAAACCGAACATTGCGAGTAGAAGCGTATTTTCAGCAGCGTTGCCGCGGGTCAGAAAATGGCACCTTATCGGCATACATTAAAGATTCAGAATGGGCTACCGGAAACCGTAAAAAATGTTACGGCGGCCGGGTCTACGCCCCGACGGCGGGGCCATCTGGGCGGCTTTGCACTTAGGGGAGTGCGGGTTTGCCTTTGCGGGCGCGGTTTTTGAGGTTGATGACGGTCGCCTCCATGCCGAGGGGAACGTAGTCGATGCTGTCGAGGTCATCGGGCAGGTAGCAGACAAGGCTCTGCTCCTGTGTGCGCCCGCGCTCGATCTGCTCGGCCGTGGGCTCCCCGTCGAGCGCGGCGCAGATTCCGTATACGCTCGCGTCCATCTCGCGCGTGCGGACCTCGTAGTCGGTTTCGGGGTGCTCGGGGTGCTCGGTGCGTACGTTATCGCTCGTCCAGAGCGCACGGTAGCCGGCGGCCTCGAACTGCCCGAGCGCAAAATCGCGCAGCGGCTTGCTGTCGGTGCGCAGCGTGACAGTGCCGTTCTCGGAGAGCAGCGAACGGAAGGCGAGCAGGCGGTTTACGTGGACGAGGCGCTCCTCAGCGTGGCGCCTCTTGGGGTGCGGCGTCGGAAAGTTGAGGGTGAGAGCGTCGACCTCGCCGGCGGAAAAGATCTGCCCGAGCGCATCGGCTCCCGCGCAGACCACGATAGCGTTCGAAAGCCCCGACTCAACAACGGTTTGTGCTGCGTAAGCCACACAGATCGGCTCCTGGTCCACGCCGACAAAGAGCGTGTGCGGCTCGAGTGCGGCGCGATCGCAGATATAGGAGCCCTTGCCGCAGCCAAGATCGAGATGGACTCGCTCATACGGTACGTCCTTGCTCGCGGCGTGGCTCTCGTGCCAGCGCCCGGCGAGTTCCTCGGGATGCTGCTCGATGCCTGCGGCGTAGCGCTCCAGGCGCTCCTCGAGGACGAAGTTTTTCGGTGTGCGGATGCGGGCCATTCCTGCATATCTCCTAAAGGTTGCGACGGCGCGGTTGCCGGTGGTGCAAATCGTGTCCGGACGGGATTGTAGACTAATCGAGCCAAGTCGAATCCTGCATAGGTTGTGAGGAGCCATGGGCAAGACCAAAAAGAAGAACACGGGGAGCCCCAAACACCACAAAGAGCCCAAGCACGTTGCGGGGCCTCAGACGCTTGAGCGCATCGATCCTTTAGTGACATGCCCGTATTGCGTGCGGGCATTCCGCTTGTCGGAGACCAGGTATTCCGACTCGCGAACGCTATGCCCCCACTGCAAGGAGACGATCGACGAGAAGGATTACGACCAGCGCCTGCAGGAGATCAAGGACAAATGCCCTTCGCTGATCGAGGCGGGGGATGTTGTGCTTAAGCGGAGGGACAAGCTGGCCGTTGCTCAATTCAAGACAAAGTTCGAGCTGCTCAAGCGCTGGTATGGCTGGCGCATCAGAAGGCTGAACGAGCGGAATGCGGATCTTTTTGCAACTGCCGACGAGGCACGCAGAAAAATGAGCATGGTCCCGACGTTCGCATATTCGCGTTACTACACCAGCTTGTGGTTTGCCCTGACGGGCAAGCCCTTGGAACGCGAGAGCGAGGGTCCACTCTCGGGGTATCGCATGCGCTCCATGTATTCCGACGACGGCGAGTACGCGTTGCGCGTCACCGACCGCACGGATTCGATGGCCCACGGAATCCGGGCGGAGTACCTGGTCTTTAATGCGTTGGTCGATAAGACGATGCAAAGCGGTCCCCTCAAAAAGGCCCGCGTGTGCCCGAATCTCTACATAACCAATGAGAGTGCGGACGAGATGGAGCATGGCATATCGGGCAGCTGGTCCGGATCTCGCTACGGCTCGATGCGCGTGCGAGGAAGCCTCAAGCCGCTGTTTAGCCAGATCGATTGTCTACTGCTTACAAAATGGGCCGTGTATGTCATTGAGGTCAAATCGAGGCATACCCACATACGGGTCGATTCCGACGGGCATGTGTTTGCGCCTGCGCGCGAGGACGGAAGCTCCCCGGCGCGTAGTTTTGATGCGGACGTGCGGCAGTGCGCCAACCATGCAAGTGCTTTCGCGACCGCGTTTCCGGATATTCCCTTTGAGCGCATATTTGAGCTGACGGTGTATGTTGAGCCGCTGTCGTTTGAGTCCGAGCGTCTTGAGGTGGCAGATAACGCCTACGTTTGTTCGTGTGGGGCCGGGACCGAGGCCGAAGAGGTCGGTGACGTGATCGAGGCGATTGACACTCGCCTCCACGGCAAGAAACCACTGTTTTCGCAGAAGGATCTCTGCGAGATGTCGGGCAAGATCCTGGGGTCGTACGGCGACTCCAATGGGCGCAAGGAATATATCCATCTTGAGCGTCTGGAAACGCTTCGCTATTTCTCGAAGGGCTGATCGCGGCGCGGAGGTTCGGCGGCTCGGCTACAGCCTTTTGAGAATCACGTAGCGGTTGAGGTCGCCGGAGCGGCCGTCGGCGTTGAAGCGCTCGAGCTCGCGCACGGGAACCTCGTCGCACTTGTAGAAGGTGCGCACGCCGCGCACGAGGTCGGCGATCTGCGCGTCGTCAAAGTGGTGGCAGTAGCGGTAGGCGCGCGGGTCGTTCTGCCAACCGATGAGATGGTCGCCCGGCTCGAACTGAGCGGAGTCGTATCCGTCAAAAGGCGGGTTGAGCTCGGCGCGAGCCTCGGCGCGTACGGCTTTTTTGGCCATGCGCATGTCGTTCATGAACTCCCAAAAGCTGATGGCGATGATGCCGCCGGGTCGCGTTTGGCGCACGAGGGCGTCGAGCACGCGCACGCGGTACTCGCACGACGGCACGTGGTGCATGAACCCAAAGCAGACCGTGATGTCGGCGAGCGGTGCCTCAAAGTGGGTCTCGGGCGTCTCGGCCGGGTTGAGGTTCATGAGCATGTTGAGCACGTCGCACTGCTCAAAGTGCAGGTTGGGAATGCGCAGGGCATGTCCGCGCGCATCGATGGCGAGGTCCTGGCACGAGTCGACGCCGTAGAACTCAAAGGGGCAGGCGACATCGGCCGCGGCGTCGTCATCTGCGGCGCCCTTGGCAGCGAGCGTACCGCTCGCGAGGAAGTTCTCAAAGCGCATGTTGCCGCACGCGAGGTCAAAGACGCGCAGGGGGCGGTCGATCTCCTCGACGTTGAGCTGGCGGAGCGCCATGTCCATCGTGCGGATCCAACCGGGCCACGGCGCCTGGCGCGTGTCCGAAAACGACGCGGCATGGCTTTGGTAGAACCGGTTGTTGAGTTCGTTGAGCTGGGCGGCAAACGTGCGGTTCAAAGGCTCCTCCGAATGATCTGCACGAGAGTTCCTACGGGCATCGCATATGGTAGCCCACTGCTCGATCTTGGCGCAAAGCCCAACAGAAGATGCGCTGCCGATGGGCTACACTGCCTTGCATGGAACAGATCATCTTGCAGATACTCGAGGCCCTACGCCGCGGCGAGACCGTGGACGACCGTGCGCTCGTCAAACTGATACATGCCGAGGCGCGCCGTGCGGGTGCCGACAAGAGCGCGCTCGCCAAGCGCCGGCTGCTGCCGTTCTACCAGCGTGTTAAGCGCGAGGAGCCGGAGCACTGGGCCGCCTGGAACGTCGACGCCGAGCTTGAGCGCAAGCTCTTGCAGGTACTCCGCATGAAGCCGCGCCGCTCCGCCTCGGGCGTGGCCACCATCACCGTCATCACCAAGCCCTGGGCGTGCTCGGGCGACTGCCTCTTTTGCCCCAACGACCTGCGCATGCCCAAGAGCTACCTTCATGCCGAGCCCGCCTGCGCCCGCGCGGAGCAGAACTGCTTTGACCCGTACCTGCAGGTGAGCGCCCGCCTCACGGCGCTCACGCAGATGGGGCATGCCACCGACAAGATCGAGCTGATCGTGCTCGGCGGTACGTGGAGCGACTATCCCGAGGGGTACCAGATTTGGTTCATGACCGAGCTCTTCCGCGCGCTTAATGATGGCGCGGTCTCGAGTGTCTCCGCGAACCCCATGCTTGGGGCCGGCGAGGGTGCGAATACCCGTTCCGATGCCGCCCGCGCGTATGCGACGGCACCCGACGACGTGCTTCCGCCGGAGGTTGCACGCCGGCGCGCCCTCTATCGCGAGGCCGGCATAACCGGTGATGCCGATGCCCTGGCCAAACAGGTCGCTCCGTTCCAAGATCTGATCGACGCATCGTGCGGCGGCGCTCCCGGCGCATACAATCGCAGCGTAAAGGCGTTGTACGGCCCGCATTCGGCATGGGGGCGCATCGCCGAGCGCCAGTCGGCCACCTGGGACGAGCTCGAGTGCCAGCAGCGCATCAACGAGCACGCGCGCCACCGCGTTGTCGGGCTCGTGATCGAGACCCGGCCCGATGCTGTCACGCCGCAGGCGCTCACGGTTATCCGCCGCCTTGGCTGCACCAAGCTGCAGATGGGCGTGCAGAGCCTCGACCAGCACCTGCTCGACATTAACGAGCGTCGTATCGAGGTATCGCAGATTGAGCGCGCTTTCTCGCTCGCGCGCCTCTTTGGCTTCAAGACGCATGCGCATTTTATGCTCAACTTGTTGGGCGCGACGCCCGCGGGCGACAAGCGCGACTACGAGCGCTTTGTGACCGAACCGGCGTTCATGCCCGACGAGGTCAAGATCTACCCGTGCGCGCTCATCGAGGGAACGCGCTTGCAGGCGTGCTACGAGCGCGGAGAGTGGCGGCCCTACACCGAGGAGGAGCTGCTCGACGTGCTCGCCGACGACATCTGCGTCACGCCGGCGTTCTGCCGCATCAGCCGCATGATCCGCGATTTCTCATCTGACGACATCATGGTGGGCAACAAAAAGCCCAACTTGCGCCAGCTCGTGGAGCTGCGCCTGCGTGAGCGTGGCGCATCGGGCGTGCGAGAGATCCGGTTCCGCGAAATCGGCACGTCTGCGGCCGACACCGAGAACCTCGCTCTCGATATCGTCGAATACGAGACGCCCGTGACGAACGAGCACTTTTTGCAGTGGGTGACGCCCGAGAACCGCATCTGCGGGTTCTTGCGGCTCTCGCTGCCCGACCGCGCTTATGTGGCGGGGCATGCAGGGGAGCTGCCCGTGGAACCTGACGAGGCGATGATCCGCGAGGTGCATGTTTACGGCATGGCGGCGCACGTGGGCGAGGAAGGTCGCGCGGCGCAGCATCGCGGTCTCGGCCGCGCGCTCGTCGAAAAAGCATGCGTTATGGCGCGTGCCGCAGGGTACAAGCGAATCAATGTGATCAGCGCGGTCGGCACGCGTGAGTACTACCGGGGCCTCGGGTTCGCCGATCGGGGACTCTACCAGCAAAAGGAGCTGTAACCATGGACATCAGCAAGATCGATCGGCGCGCGCTCGTGGCGGCCAACACCGTGATCGGCGCCCTCGCTATCGGCGGCGCGGCCGCTGCGGGCGTGGCTCATGTGGTGCGTGCGCACGCCGGCAAAACGCGCGTGTCCAAGGTCAAGCTTTCGGACGGCAGCAAGATCCGGGTGCTCGAGAGCGGCGGCGTCTATCAGTCCGCCACTTACCTAGACGAGCGTTGGGCCGAGCCGGTCTTTGAGTACTATCGCGGGTTCGACACCATGTTCGAGGCCGAGCCCGCAATGCTCGATACCCAGGCGCACGGCATCGACCACGTGCTCATGCTCGGTGGTGGTGGGTTCGCCTACCCCAAGCACGCTCTTATGGAGCGCGCTGGCCTCACCATGGACGTGGTCGAGATCGATCCGGCGGTCACGCGCGCCGCGCGCCGCCGTTTCTTCCTCGACCGTCTTGAGGCGGAGGTCGGTCGCCGTCTGCACGTGTTCAATGACGATGCGCTCACGTTCCTCGGCGTGACCTCGCGGAGCACCGTTCGCTACGACGCCGTGGTGAACGACTGCTTCTGCGGTAAGGAGCCGGTCCGCGAACTCATGACCGTCGAGGCGCTCGCGCTCGCCAAGACCTGCATGAACAAGGGTGGCCTCTATCTTGCGAACGTCGTTTCGGCAGATGAAGGCTCCGACGTTACCTTCCTGCGCGATGCCACGGCGACTGCGCGCAAGGTCTTCAAGAACGTCTGGGTGCTTCAGACAACGGACGAGGAACTCGGCGGCGAGGACAACTACCTGCTCATTGCCTCCGACGGCGCCTATGAGTTTACCGACGCAGTGCCGTTCGACCGGAGTTTCCCGGGACGCGTCATGCATCGCAAGCGCTCGCTCAATCCCTTTAAGCGCCGCCGTTCGTAACGGGGCGGCCGTTGCTTGACCCGCCTGCGGAGGCGACGGCGCCGAACGGGCGCACCTCCGGTATCATTTGCAGCATGTGATGCTGCACGGAAGGACATGGGGATGGCAGGCAGAAGCGATATCGATACCGCAAGGGACCGTCGGATTCCGGCGGCCCCTTTGTTTGAAAAGTCTGTCTCGCGTCGCGCGTTCCTGCAGGGCGCAGCCGGCATGGCGGCGCTTTTTGGACTTGCCGGCTGCTCGCAGGGGAGCGGTAGCGGTTCTGCTGCCGCCGAGCTCGCCAAGGTGGTTGACGGTTCCCAGGCGACCAAGACCATCTCACTCATGATGGTCGGCGACATGCTCGTGCACCGTGGCGTGTGGGAGAGCGGCATACTTTCTGACGGTTCGCTCAACTACGACCATTTCTTTGCGCATATGGCGAGCGACTTTGCCGATTCCGATATCGCGATCATCAACCAAGAGACGATTCTTGCCGCCGACGGCACCTCCAATGCTTCGGGGTTCCCGCTCTTCTGCAGCCCGCAGCAGATCGGAGACGCCGAGGCCAAGGCTGGCATCGATGTCGTGACCTGCGCGACCAACCATGCCCTCGACCAGGGGTTTGCGGGTATCGAGAGCGAGCTTTCGTTCTGGCGCGAGAAGCATCCCGAGATGGAGGTGCTCGGCATCGCCGATTCCGAGGAGGTTGCGCAGCAGATCCATATCATTGAGCGCCAGGGTGTTAAGGTTGCCCTGCTCAACTACACCGAGAACACGAACGGCATCCCGCTGCCCTCGGGCAAGGAATGGTGCGTAAAGCTCATCAGCGCATCCGATCGGGCAGCCGACGTGGCGGCGGCGCGCGATGCGGGCGCGGACTTCGTCATCATCATCCCGCACTGGGGAACGGAGTACGTCTACACGCCTAACGATTTTCAGCGCTCGCAAGGTCAGGTCTATGCCGACGCCGGGGCCGACGCGATTATTGGCGGGCACCCGCATGTAATCGAGAACGTTGACGTGCTCACGAGCTCGGACGGCAAACAAGTGCCGTGCTTCTGGTCGCTCGGCAACTTTGTCTCGACGCAGGGCGAGAAGCCCCGCATGCTCGGCGGCATGGCCAAGCTCACACTCGAGAAAAAGGGCACGAGCTGCAAGGTGACCGAATGGTCGATGACGCCGGTCGTCACGCACCAGACGCGCGGCGATCAGAATTTCAGCACGTACAAGCTCTCTGATTACACCGAGGAACTTGCGAGTTCCAACTACATTCGCGCCTATGGCTCGACCTGCTCCGACTTTAGCCGCTCCTACGTCAACGACCTCGCGGCCGAGATTCTGGGCGAGGGCTACGACAAGGAGGCGTGCGTCCTCAAGGGCACGCTCTAGTGCGCGGGGAGAGGATCCCTTAGGGCGAGGGCAAGCGGGCCCTTGCCTTTTTTGCAGAGGCGGCCGGTGACGGGTGCGGCTGGTGGCGAAGGCGGTCGGCGACGGGTGCGGCCGGTGGCGGATGCGACCTGTGGCGAAGGCGGCCGACGGTGGACGCGGCCGGCCGCCTTGCGTCTCGGGCCCCTCGCTCGACCGCGCACAGCCTACGCAGGCGGAAGCGTGGCTTTTGCCTTGCCCCGTTAGTGCTCCCAGGCGCGCTCCTCGCGCCAGCCGAGCACCCGCTCGCGCATCCCCGCGATATCGAGCACGCTCTCGGCAAAGCCCTTGCGCACGAGCGGTTCGGGCACAAACTCATCGTAACGGTCGAAGTAAGGAACCTCGCCGGGGTAGACGAGCTCGATCGGCGCAAAATCGGCCTCGGCCTCGGCAGCCGCGACCTCAAAGAACGTCTCCTCGTCGGCCTTCATCTTGAACTGCATAAAGTAGGGGCGCGATGAGTCGAGGCCCTTGAGCCCCAGCTCGCCGGCACATTTAATCTTGAGCAGGCGCTCGAGGGCCAAAAAGGCGTAGCTGCCGAGCCAGGGAAAGAGCACCCAGGTGTCACCACCGAGGTTTATGAGCGGTCGTTTGGCCGCACCGGAGACCTCCGCCGTATGACGCGCCTGCGTGAGACGCGCGCGGGCGTTCGTCATGAGATACGGGTAGAGCTCGTGCTCGTCGAGGGCACGGCGCATGCGCTCGAGCACGTGGGTGTCGATGTCGCCGGCACAGTCGCCAAAGTACGCGGGCACGCGTCCCTTGACCTGCGTGGCAAAGACGGTGTGGCGCTTCCAGTCCACTTCCTCGACGACCCAACAGCACCCGGCGATGGCGATGCGCTCGCCCGGGGGCGGTGGGTTCACGATCGTTCCGAGCTCGGCCGATTCGCTCCGTACGGTGAACTCCTCGTTCTCTTGGAACACGGCATAGAACTTAAAGCTGTTGGTGAGGCGCTCGCCCGCAAGTCCCACGATGAGCCCGCCGCCCTCGGTCTGTTCGATGTGGTCGATCTTGATGAGATGGCGCAAGAGCTCTCGATAGTCGTCGGCACTTACCCGGTGAAAGTAGGCGAGCGTGAGCACGCGCTGCGCGAGTTCCGCGGGCGTGAGTTCTCCGGTGCTTGCGAGGGTGGTCATGGTCTGGTGGTAGAGCAGGCTGCAGGGGAGCCGATCGAGCTTTGGCGGCTCGACCCAGCGTTCCTCGCGGTAGAGCTGCACGAGTGCGATGCCCTGGAGGAGCTTCCAGGGAATCGTCTCGGGCATCATGGAGCGCGGCTCGGGCTCCTCCTCGCGCATGACAAAGCGCATCTCGGGTGGCAGATCGCGTCGACCGGTTCTGCCCATACGCTGCAAAAAGGAGCTCACAGTAAACGGCGCGTCGATCTGGAAAGCGCGCTCGAGCCGCCCGATGTCGATGCCGAGCTCGAGCGTGGCCGTGGTGACGGTCGTCTGCGCTTGCTCGTCGTCGCGCATGAGCTCCTCGGCGGTCTCGCGAAAGCTCGCCGAGAGATTGCCGTGGTGAATGAGAAAGCGGTCGGGCTCGTGGTTGGCCTCGCAATAGCTTCGGAGCTCCGAGCAGACGGCCTCCGCCTCCTCGCGCGAGTTCACGAACACGAGGCACTTGCGGCCGCGCGTGTGCTCAAAGATATAGCCCACGCCGGGGTCGGCCGCGGCGGGTGCGGTGTCGGTGGGGTTGAGGAGCGCCCGGTCGTCCACGGCGGGGATATCCACGTCGCCGTCGGGGGCCGAGGAGGTGCGCGACGCGGTGGTCGCCGTATCTTCGGCGCGCTCGGGCAGGCTTCGGGCATCGCGGGGGTCCTCGATGCCTATGATCTGTGCGGGGACGGCGCCGGTCGCGTCGAGCGAGCGCTGTGTGGCTTGCGGGCCCGAGTTGTAGAAGTGTTCCATCGACACGCGCCAGACGTGGCGTGGCTCGGTAAAGCGCGGGATCACGCAGCCTCGCCCCGACCCCTCCGAGAGAAAAGCGCCGGTTCGTTCCGGATCGCCGATGGTTGCCGAGAGCCCGATGCGCCGAGGGTGCACGCCGGCCATGCGGCTCAAGCGCTCGATCAGGCAGAGCGTCTGGCCGCCGCGGTCACCGCGCATGAGCGAGTGGACCTCGTCGATGACCACGTAGCGCAGGTCGCAGAAGAGGCGCGGCACGGCCATGTGCTTGTGCATGAGGAGCGCTTCGAGCGATTCGGGCGTGATCTGCAAAATGCCCGAGGGCTTTTTGATGAGCTTGGCCTTGTGCGATTGGGCCACGTCGCCGTGCCAGCGCCATACCGGTATATCGGCTTTCTCGCAGAGGTCGTTCAGGCGCGCAAACTGGTCGTTGATGAGAGCCTTGAGCGGACCGATGTAGATGGCGCCGACGCTCGCCGGCGGCCTCTCCCAGAACTCGGTGAGGATGGGAAAGAACGCAGCCTCGGTCTTGCCCGACGCGGTCGAGGCGGTGAGCAGCACGTTCTCCTGCGTGTCGAAGATTGCCTCAGCGGCGGCCACTTGGATCGAGCGGAGGTTCTCCCACTCGTGGTCGTAGATAAAGTCCTGTATGAACGGGGCGTATCGGTCGAAGGTGCCCATGGGTCTCCCGCGCTAGATGGTGAACTCGGCAAAGTCGCGGTCCGCGCCCGGTGCTGCCCCGGCGTCGCCGTTCGCGTCGCTTGTGCTTTCTGTGGCACCGATCGCTCCCGTAAAGTCCTCGCTCGCGAGGAGGTCGGTGATCTTGGCCCCGGGGTTTTGACAGAGGATGTCGAGAAGCTCAACGAAGTCGCGGATGACCTCGCGCGGCGTGAGATGCGTGTCGGCGCCCACGCGACCGAACTCAATCTTGAGAAAGTCGACCAGATCGTTCTCGGTGAGCTCGGGGGTCCAGCCAAAGTATCCCGCATGAATCTGCGTGAGCTTCTCGATGAGGACGAGAAGCTCCTCATAGGTGAGGGGCTGCAGACGGATGATGGGAGCGAGCATGTCCTTGAGGTCCTCGCGCGCAAAGCGACCCTGCGTCAGGCGGCTGCGCAGCGCCTCGTAGCTGAACACGCCGCGGCGCCGGTCCTCGATGGAGGTCGGGGTGCCGCCCATGATGATCCCCAGATGGTGCGCCTTGCCCTGCAAGGTGTCGTTGTACATGGTGAGGATCTTCTCGTAGTTGTACTGGCGCGTGATGGAGTTCGGGATCTTGTAGAGGTTCACGAGCTCGTCGATGAGCACGAGCATGCCCTTGTAGCCGGCACCGACCAAAAAGCGCGCGATGAGCTTGATGTAGTCGTACCAGTCGTCGTCCCCGATGATGGTCGTGGTGCCGAGCTCTGCACGCGCCTCGCTCTTGGTGCGAAACTCGCCGCGGATCCAGCGGGCGACAGCCGATTTGGCCTCGTCGTCGCCTTCGATTGAGGCCGTGCGGTAGCGCCTGAGCATGCGTGCGAAGTCGAATCCGTGGACCATCTCCTCGACCGGCTCGAGTTGCGCGGTGAGCTCGGTGTCGTTCATCTCGCTTGTGGCGGCCACCCAGCGGTCGAGGATGAGATTGAGCGCGCCTCCCTCGGGGCGCGTCTTGGTCGAGATGTTCCGGATCAGCTCGCGGTAGGTTGCCAGGCCCTGACCCTGTCCGCCTTGGAGGCGCCGCTCGGGCGAGAGATCGGCGTCTGCCACTACAAAGCCCTCGCCCATGGCATGCGTGCGGATGGTCTGCAGAAGAAAGCTCTTGCCCGCGCCGTAGCGCCCGACGAGAAAACGGAAGCTCGCGCCGCCGTCGGCGATCAGGTCGAGGTCGGTGAGCAGCGCACGGATTTCGGTCTCGCGGCCCACCGTGATGTAGGGGAGCCCGATGCGCGGCACCACGCCGCCCTTGAGCGAGTTGATGATGACGGCCGCCACGCGCTTGGGAACGCGCGGCGCGTTCTCGGTGGAGATGACTTTGCTGTTGGCGTCACTCATGGTTCAGGAAGCCTTTCACGTCGTCTTCGTAGTCCTCGATGATCTGGGGGCCTGCCGCCCCGAACTCTAGCACGGTATCGCCCACGAGGTCGAAGAGCGCCTCGTTGATGGTGTCGACCAGCATGTCCTCGGTTTGGCCGCTCTGCGCGGCCGCCGTATTCGCTGCGGCCTCGTTGCCTGCGAGGAGCGCTGCGAGAAAGGTCGCCTGAGCGGCGTCAAGCAAGCCGGTCGCGCCATATTCAGACCCAGATTTGGCACTCGCACCGATTGAGGCCGGAGAAGCGGCGCCGGCAGCATCGGCGGCGGCTGTTGGGGCCCCTGTATCGGCGCGGCGTCGGTCCGGCGTGTCCTCTTTTGCCGCGAAGCCCTCGTCGTTTGCCGCGGCGGGCTCGTCGTTGTCGCGCGCTGTTTCCGTTGCGTCGCCTACTAAGCCCCTCGTCTCGGCGGTTCCCGAGCTTGCGTGCGCGGCTTTTGCTGTGTCCTCGCGTACGGGCGCTTCGTCGCTCGGGTCGTCGGTTCTCACGATATCGGCTTCGACGGGCGCCACACCGGTCCGCTCCTCCTCGATGAGGAGCGCCTCGCGTGTTCCCTCGGCGGCGACGCGGATCTGCGCGAGGGCACCGAGATCGATATCGATCTTGCGCGCGCGATGCGATTCCTTCCAGCTCAGCCAGTCCTCGATCTCGCGATCGATAATCTTTTCAAGGTACTTGGGCACGATCTGCTCCTCGAGCGGATGTGCGCTGCCGCAGGCCAGGCGCAGCCGCTGGTCGGTCGCGAGCATGATCTCGCCGAGACGGTCGCTCCGCTGACGCGAGCCGTGCACGCGCGTGCAGGTCCAAAAGCCGCTCCGGCAGCGGTAACGATGTATGTCGTCGAGCACGTAGTCGCAATCGGCATGTCGCACGGGGTCAAAAAAGACCGCGGAGGCGAACATCGTATGGGCCGTCTCGGTCTCTTCTCCAAAAAACGACTCGACGAGACCTGCCTTGCGGTTGCGACGGTAGTACTCGACCATCCGCGCGAACACGGCGCAGCTCACGTGGCGCAGCTCATCGCGCTCGGGGCCGGCCTCGTATACCTCGTCCACACGGTAAGTCGAGAGTGCTCCGATGGCGCAGAAGAGTTCCTCTTCTGCCTCGACGCGCGGCGGTAGGGGCAGGGACCGATCCTTTCGGCGGCCCTGCTTGCCGGGTACGGCGGCAGCGGGACAGAGCGCTGTCGCCGCGGACTTGAGGCGCACGAGCGCACGGTCGAACTCCATCGAGCGCTCGCGGCTCAGGAGTTTTGGGTCGAGTCCGTGGTAGACCACGTAGTCTTGTAGCCAGATGCGCGCATAGCGGTCGAGCGAGGGCTCAAAGTCGCGGTAGGCCTTCCAAAAACCCTTGAGCTTGTTAAAGCCGTCGAGCGAATCTTGCACGCCGATCCCGCAGAGAATCTCGTAAAGATAGACGAAGGCGAACGCGGAGCAGGTCTCCTCAGCGCGCCCGTGGCGCACGGCGGCCCTCCAGGTAAAGTAGCCCCTGAGCTGTCGGTCGCTCATCGCGCTGTATGTCGGAAAATACGCCTTGAACGACCCCGTGTAGGGGCAGCTGTCCTCAAAATCTTCCATGAACCGGGCCTGTTCATAAAAGAGTTCGGCCTCGGTGAGCCAACGCCCGCGCTTACCCTGCTCGCCCGGAACCCAGCGCGAGATATCTCGCATCTTGCGGTACTCATCGGGCAGGTAGTTCTTCATCTGCCGTCCGGTTGTGAGGATTGGCTCGTCCGAGTACACGCGATCTGAGAAGTGCGAGCTCGCCCGCAGGCGGTCGTCGGCGAGAAGACGCGCGATGAGCTCTTTGGCCTTCTCGTCAGACATCGCGCCTCCTGTCCCGCCCGTTCGGATTGCTGAGCCTCCATCCTACCACAGAAGCAAACATGTGTTCGAATAGACGACAACATTAACGCTCGGCTGCGACCGGCCCCTATGAGTTCGCTTGAGCGATTCGGGCGCGCCGCGCGCTCTCGAGATACGAGTCGGCAAAGGTCTGCGGGCCCGAACCGAACACGAGGCGAGCGAATTGCTCTCGAGCGGATCGCGCCGTTCCGGCATCGGGCGGCAGTTCCTCTCCCGACTCTTGGGCGATGGCGCGGCAGAGTCCATACATCCGGTCGGTGCTCCCAAAGTCCGAGCTCGTTACATGAATGATCCTGGCGGTGGGGTAGGCCTCGCGGTCGACCGGAAGGCTGTAGGGGTCGTCATCGACCTGGATCGCGACGTTTTGTTGGGGGAGATAGATCGCCATGGCGTCTCCTTTGCTCTGGGCGCGGCCCTCCCGCGCTTTCTTTACGGGCCTGCACCCTAGCAAGCGAATCTTTGCGCCTGGCGTGGCAAACCTTCCCCGTATCTTTCTGGCGTGCTGCTCAGCCCCATTGCCGCCTATGCGCCCGGGCAGAAAAAATAATTTTGGGATCGGACCCCTTCACGCCACCTTCATGCCCCGCCGATCCGTATTGCCGCTCGCCGCCCCGTGCGGCCGCCTGCGGAATTTCCAAAAAGTGCCCGCAAAGCATCGGCCTGCGTGCTGGCGGTCATTGCCCAAAACCTGCGATGCGCGTAATATCGTCTGCTAGCACTGTAGCTAACTAAAGAGAAAGATGGGCATATGGCATCCATCACACCCTTTGGCCCCGAGCACGAGGAATATGCGCGCGACGAATCGCGCAGCACCGGTGCGGCGGAGTCGATCTCATTCCCGACGAGTGAGGACGAGGTTCGCTCGGTCCTGGCCGAGCTCCATGCCGTCGGCACCCCCGTCACCGTCCAGGCGGCGCGCACGGGCCTTGCCGCCGGCGCCGTGCCCCATGGCGGGCACGTGCTCAACACCTCGCGCATGAACCGCTATCTCGGGCTGCGCCGCGGCTCCGACGGCACCTTCCGCCTACGCGTGCAGCCCGGCGTCGTCCTCTCGGAGCTGCGCAAGAACCTCGCCAACAAGAGCCTTCCCACCGAGGGCTGGGACCTTGTTTCGCTCCATGCGCTCGAGGAGCTCTATGAGGGTCCCGAGCAGTTCTTCCCGACCGATCCCACCGAGGCCTCGGCGGCCATCGGCGGCATCGTCGCCTGCAATGCTTCGGGCGCCCGCTCCTATGCGTACGGCCCTGCTCGCCCGCACATCACGCGCCTGCGCGTGGCCCTGGCCGACGGCGACATCGTCTCGCTCCACCGTGGGCGCACCCGTGCGCACGGCCGCAAGATCGCGCTCGATACCGAGAGCGGGCGTCACCTGGTGCTCGACCTCCCGACCTACACCATGCCCGAAACCAAGAACGCCTCGGGCTATTTTGTGGCCGACGGCATGGACGCCATCGACCTCTTTATCGGCGCCTGCGGAACGCTTGGCGTCATCTGCGAAATCGAGCTCTCCCTCAAGCCGGCCCCCGCGGTCGTTTGGGGTGTGAGCTGCTTCTTTGAGAGCGAGCAGGCGGCGCTCGACTTCACCGTCGCCGTGCGCCCGGAGCTTTCGCATGCCGCGGCGATCGAGTACTTCGACGCCGGCGCCCTCAACATCCTGCGCACCCAGCGCGAGTCCTCTGCGGCGTTTTCGGCGCTGCCCGTGCTCTATCCCGCATACGCGGTCTGCGTCTACGTCGAGCTCGACTGCGCGAACGAGGAGGAGGCCACATCTGAGCTCTACCGTCTGGGCGCGGTGCTCGAGCAGACGGGTGGCTCCGAGGCCGCAACGTGGGTCGCGCGCACCGAGGTCGACCGCGAGTGCCAGCGTTTCTTCCGCCATGCGGTGCCCGAGAGCGTGAACATGCTCATCGATGAGCGCCGCCGCACCAACCCGACCATCACCAAGCTGGGGAGCGACATGTCGGTGCCCGACGACCGCCTGCACGACGTCGTGGCGCTCTACCGCCGCACGCTCGCCGAGGCAGGTCTCGAGTCGGCCACTTGGGGTCACATCGGCAACAACCACCTGCACGTGAACGTGCTCCCGCGTGATGCCGCCGATTACGCCCGTGGCCAGGAGCTGTTCGCCTCCTGGGCCCGCGAGGTCACGAAGATGGGCGGCGCCGTTTCGGCCGAGCACGGCGTGGGTAAGCTCAAACGCGCCTTTTTGGCGACCATGTACGGGGAGGGCGCCATGGCGGAATCCGCGCGCCTCAAGGTGCAGCTCGACCCCAAGGGGCAGCTGGGCCGCGGCAATCTCTTTGCCGAGGACGTTCTCGACGCGGCCGTGAGCGCGGCCGTCGCGAAAGGGGGCGAGTAGCATGCGTATCGTCGTCTGCGTCAAGGCGGTTCCCTCCACCACCGAGGTGAAGATGGACCCCAAGACCAACACCATCGTCCGTGACGGCAAGCAGGCTGTCATCAACCCGTTCGACGCAAGCGCCCTCGAGGCCGCACTCCAGATCAAGGACGAGTGCGCGGCTGCGGGCGCCGAAGCCGTCGAGGTTCAGGCGCTCTCAATGGGAATCCCGGCCACCGCGTCGCTTTTGCGCGACTGCGTGGCGCGCGGGGCCGACGGCGGGCTCCTGCTCTCGGACCGCGCTTTTGCCGGTGCCGATACCCTTGCCACGACCTATGCCCTGAGCTGCGGCATTAACGCGCTTGGTGGTACGCCCGACCTCGTTGTCTGCGGCAAGATGGCGGTCGATGGCGACACCGCGCAGATCGGTCCCGAGCTTGCCTGCGCACTTGGCGTGCCGTGCCTCGCCGATGTGCAGCGCATCGTCTCGCTCGAGGACGGCCTGCTCACGGTCGTGCGCGCGGTCGATGCTGGCGAAGAGACGGTTCGCGTGGCGCTGCCGTGCGTGATCACGGCCTCCAAGGACCTGGCGCAGCTCCGCATGCCGAGCATCGCCGGTATCCGTGCCGCTGCCGAGGTGGACATTCCGGTTCTTACGGCCGAGGCGGCAGGTGCTGATCCTGCGCGCTGCGGTCTTGCCGGTTCGCCCACGCAGGTCGTGCGCTCGTTTGTGCCCGAGCGCTCCGATGCGGCGCAAAAGGTTTGCGGCACGGCCGCGGAGCAGGCGGAACAACTCGTCCAGATCATCGGGGAGGTCGAATAATGCCCGGACTCATC
>CAVDZW010000057.1:21022-25673 GCA_963613305.1 bacterium
ACGCCGAAGCGTGCGTCGGCTGCGGCCGCTGCGTGCGTGCCTGCGCAAACGGCGGAATCGTGGTGGAGGGGGAGCGCCCCAACCGCTTGGCCCGCGCAACGGACTCCTGTGTGTTCTGCGGAGGCTGCGTTGACGCCTGCCCGGTGGACGCCATCTCCATCGACGCCGGAGGCTCTGCGGAAGAGATCGATCTTGCGGCCTTCAACGACATCTGGGTCTTTGCCCAGACGGATGCGGAGGGCACCGTTGCCCCGGTGGCGTTTGAGCTCATCGGCAAGGCCCGTGAGCTTGCGGCCGCGCGCGGATGCGCTGTCGTAGCTCTTTTGGGCGAGGGCCCCGCGGCTCCGCTTGCGAATGCGGATACGCTTGTCGCCGCCGGTGCCGATCGCGTTCTGCGCTGCCGCGACGAGCGCTTGGTGCAAAACGATGCTGAGGTGTACGCCCGTCTTGTGTGCGACCTGGCGCGCGAGCGCAAGCCCGAGGCCGTGCTCTTCGGCGCCACACCGTTCGGCCGCGAGCTCGCTCCCGAGGTGGCCTATAGCCTGCAGACCGGCCTTACCGCCGACTGTACGGTGCTCGACATCGATGCCGAGAAGGGCCTGTTGCAGCAGACCCGTCCGGCCTTTGGCGGCAACCTCATGGCGACGATCGTCTGCCCCGAGCGCCGACCGCAGATGGCAACGGTGCGCCCGGGCATCTTTGCGGCGCCCGCGCCCGATGCGAGCCGCACGGGCGAGATCGAGGACGTCGTGCTCGACGATGCCGCTGTGCCTGCGGTGGAGGTGCTCGACCGCGCGCAGGCGGACGAGCAGGCCTCGATTGCCGATGCCGAGCGCCTGATCGTTCTCGGTCGCGGTATCGGCTCCAAAAAGGCCCTGCCCCTCATGCGCCGCCTTGCCGAGCTTCTCGACGCCGAGATCGGCTGCACACGTCCGCTCGTCGAATCCGGCTGGCTCGAGTATCGGCATCAGGTGGGCCAGACAGGCGTTTCGGTGGCGCCCAAGCTCCTGGTGAGCATCGGCGTCTCGGGCGCCATCCAGCATCTTGCCGGCATCTCGGGCGCCGAGACCGTCATCGCCATCAACGACGATCCGTCGGCCCCGATTTTCGGTGCTGCGCAGTACTCCGTTGTAGGTGACGCCTGCGAGGTCGTGACCGAACTCGTGGCTAAGCTCGAGGCTCAGCGCGAAGGCGAGCGCTCCTAGCCGCTGCGTCTGCGGTTTCGGCCCGACTGGACCGGACCGCGCGCTACGACAGGTCGCTGCCGGGTCGGCGTCTCGCTATTGGGGCAAAGCCGCCGCAACTACGCGCGCGGCAAGAAGGCGTCTAGCTAAGGGGAAGACGAGTGGCACGTTCGCTCTCTTCCCCTTCTCTTTACGTGTAGACTGTGGAACCCAACGCTGCATACACGGTTGAAGAAGCGGAGGAGGTGCGCCGTGCTCGATATCGTAAAGCTCGTGGTCAGGCGTTACTGGCCCATCATGCTCTCGTACGTGCCCGTGGGGCTTGCCTGCGGCGTGCTCGAAGCCAAGGCCGGTATGGCGCCCTGGATGGCCGCACTCATGGCGGCAGGCTATCTCTCGGGCTCTGGCCAGTTCATGATGAGCAACCTTTGGATCGCTGGTCTTCCGATCCCGTCTATCGCTGTCTCGGTTGCAACGATTTCAACGCGCTTTGCCCTATATTCCGCCTCGCTCGCCCCGCATCTTTCAGGCGCCTCCAAGCGCGAACAGCTCGCGGTCACGGCTACGCTTACCGAGGAGGCGTTCGGCGTGAGCGTCGAGGCACTCGCCTGCGATCCTGCATGGACGCCGGCGCATGCCTTCAGCCTCAACTTCGTTCTTCTTTCTACCTGGGCCGTCTCGTGCGCGGGCGGATGTGTGCTCGGCGCTGCGGTCGATATCCCCACGGCCGTTGCCGGTTTTGCCTGCACATCGCTCTTTATCTTCTTGCTCTTTACGCAGGAGCGCAGCTTTGCCAATGTCGCTGCCGCGCTCGTGGCGGCGCTTGTCGTATACGCGCTCAAGCTTGTTGGCGCCGCGGGCGCGGCTGTTCCTCTCGGAGCCCTTGCCGGTGTCGCTGTCGCGCTCCTTGTGGCCGCTGCCTTGCGCGAGAGGGGAGTCCGCCATGAGCGTTGATTCGTTCCTGCTGCTCTGGGTTGCCACGTGCGCCCCGATCCTCTTTTGCCGCGTGGCCCCTGCGTTTTTGCTGCGCGGCCGGGCGCTCTCGCCCCGCGTCACCGAGGCCCTGGGCTATATCCCGCCGGCGGCGTTTGCGGCCCTTGCTGCAAACGACCTGCTCGCGCCCGGCATGTTCGCCGCCGGTCTCTGGCCTGCAGCCGCGCCGCTCGTGGCCGCGGGTATCGTCGTGGTCGTTGCCTACAGGACCAAGTCGATGCTCTGGTGCTGCGTGGTGGGTGTCGCAGCTTATCTCATACTCACGCTCATCTAGCGCATCCATAAAAATCAAAGCCGTCGCGCAACCCCCGAAACATTTTTGATACCATGGTGAAACTTTAGCGCAACAAAGTGTTTGCGGGCATTCCGCACTCACGGGAACAAAAGGGGGTTCCAATGGTAGAGAAGGAAGCGGTGGCGACGCCGCAAAAGAAGTTCAAGGTGCCGCGCCTGCCGGGCGACATCATGATCTACCCGATGATCGTGGGCATGCTTCTCAACACCTTCTGCCCGCAGGTCTTTGAGGTCGGCGGCTTCTTCACGGCGGCTTGCCGCGGCGGCTCGAACACCATCGTGGCCGCGATTCTGCTCTTCGTCGGTGCGGGCATCTCGTTTAAGTCGACGCCCGGCGCCATCAAGACGGGCATCACGATCCTTCTTCCCAAGCTCGTTATCGCCGCGGTCCTCGGCCTGGGTGTCGCATACTTCTTTAACGACAGCTTCCTCGGTCTTTCGTCCGTCTCGATCATCAGCGCCATCTCGTTCTGCAACATGGCGCTCTACACGGGCATCATGGGCGAGTTCGGCGACGAGTCCGAGCAGGGCGCCGTGGGCATCCTGTTCTTTACGGCCGGCCCCGCGGTCACGATGATCATCATGGGCGTTTCGGGTCTTGCAGACATTCCCCTCGGCACCATCTTCGGCTCCATCCTGCCGCTGATCATCGGCATGGTCCTCGGCAACCTTTCGCCGTTCATGCGCAACCTGCTCGTTCCTGGCTCCAACCCGGCTATCGCCATGGTCGGCTTTCAGCTCGGCGCGTCCATGAGCCTTACTGCCTTTGTGACGGGCGGTCTCTCGGGCATCCTGCTCGGCGTGATCGTTCTCGCCGTCGTCGGCCCCATCACCTTTGCGTTCGAGCGCCTGCTTGGCGGTAACGGCAAGGCCGCAGTCGCGTGCTCGACCGTGGCCGGCACCGCCATGACCACCCCGACGGCTCTTGCCGAGGTCGCACCCAAGTATGCGGCTCTCGCTCCGACGGCCTATGCGCAGATCGCCACCGCGGTCATCATCACCGCGCTGGTAGCCCCGATCCTCACTGGTTGGGTCGATAAGAAGTTCTGCGGCGGCTCGGAGGACCTTACCGCCGAGGGCGTCGAGGCCATCGAGGAAGAGGTCGCCAAGGGCATCGACGGCGAGTAAGCGTCGGTTCGACCACATTCCATAGTTCTTACGTTAAGACCGTTCCGGCTCGCGCCGGAACGGTCTTTTTGCTGTACAGGAAAGGCATTGTCGCGATCAACTCTCGAATGGTATTGGTTTGGCTTGCGTTCTCAAATCGAAATCCCGATCGGTATCGGTTATGTGAGATGCGTCAAGTGGTTACGAGAGACATAAGTCATTGACCTGCGGTTTTGTAGCGCTAAAACGCTCGTCTACTTGGGCTGCCGCCATAAACCAATACCAATCGGGAGTTCGTTTTCGGAGAAAAGCGAAAATCAATACCAATCGAGCATTGGTTGAGTGCGTGAGACTGGTCTTGCCCCGGATAAGGTTTCTCGCCAGCAAAAAGGCGGCCGCCCGGAGATGAATCCGGACGGTCGCCTTGCACTTGGTACTGCGGCGCTATTGCCCCGCGTTCTAGGCGAAGTACTCCACGCCGCTCTCGAAGATCGGCATGAACTTGTTGCCGGGCACGTTGGCATAGAGGTTGTCGGCACGGCGCTCCACGTGGCCCATCTTGCCGAACACGCGGCCGTCGGGGCTCGTGATGCCCTCGATGGCGGCCACGGATCCGTTGGGGTTCACGGAGAGGTCCATGGACGGCGCGCCCTGCTCGTCGGCGTACTGCGTGGCGACCTGGCCGTTAGCGATGAGCGTGCTCAGCACCTCGTCGTTTGCGACAAAGCGACCCTCGCCGTGGCTGATGGCGACGGTGTAGGGCTCGTCGAGCTCGCACTTGCTGAGCCAGGGCGACATGGTGGACGCGATGCGCGTGCGCACCAGGCGGCTCTGGTGACGGCCGATGGTGTTGAAGGTGAGCGTCGGCGCGTCCGGCGTGGCGTCGACGATGTCGCCGTAGGGAACGAGGCCGAGCTTGATGAGCGCCTGGAAGCCGTTGCAGATGCCGAGCATGAGGCCGTCGCGGGCCTGGAGCAGGTCACGCACCGCCTCGGTGACCTCGGGCGCACGGAAGAACGCGGTGATGAACTTGGCCGAGCCGTCGGGCTCGTCGCCGCCGGAGAAGCCGCCGG
>CAVDZW010000058.1:0-14188 GCA_963613305.1 bacterium
CGCCCGCGATGATCCTCGACGAGGCCACGAGCTCCATCGACACGCGCACCGAGGCTATCGTGCAGCGAGGCATGGACAAGCTCATGGAGGGTCGCACCACGTTCGTGATTGCGCACCGCCTCTCCACCGTGCGCAACTCCGACGCGATCATCTGCCTCGATCATGGCCGGATCATCGAGCGCGGCAGCCACGACGAGCTCATCGCCAAGCGCGGCTACTACTACCAGCTCTATACCGGCGCGTTCGAGCTGGAGTAAGGGCAGGGGCGCTGGGCCTGCCCGGCGGGTGCCGGCGCCTTTAAGAAAGCCCCGCGTGGCGCGTGAACTGCGTCCGAATCCCAGGCTGGACTGCGTCCGAACCTAGGCGCCCCAAATAACGACGAGGCCGCGAGGGCCTGATTCCGGAACTCCCCGGGGTCAGGCCCTCGTTTTTAGTTGGTGGAATCAAAAATTACGGTTTCCGGTACCCTCAGCGGAATTCCTAAAGTACACCTGGAACTAGCAAATTTCTGACCTGCGAAAACGTCGGGCAAAAAGCACGGCTACTCCGCCTTTTTGGTTTTGGGTACCGGAAACCGTAATTTTTGAATCGCAACAGGCTGGGCAAGCGGAATGTAAACAAAATTGCGGGCTCGTGAGCGCTCGCCCAATAACGCTTGCAGGCGCGCTGGCAAACCCCGAAAATAGGAGAAATATTAGCCCCCCTCCCTAGCTTTGGAAGTGCCCATGAAACACCCCAAACACCCGTGGCGCTCGACCGCGCGCCGGGCGGGAACGGTTTCGCTGACGGCCATCGCCTCCGCGTCGATACTCTTCTGCGGATCGCCGTTCGCGCTCGCCGCCTCGCTCGCGCAAAACGAGAACGCGCCCGTCAGCGTCGCGGCGGCTGCCGAGACCTCGAGCAGCGCGAATACGGACAAAACCGCTACCGCAGAGACCGCACCTTGGTCCGATAGCATCGACTCCATGCTCAGTTCGGGTTCCTACGCAGACGGCGAAGTCGTGGCCATCGTCGCGCCGGCCGCAGAGGGCGCCGCCGTGGCGAGCGTCGCCGCAGCAGACGACAACTCGCAGGGCGCCACGCTCACCGAGTCGCTCCTCGATACCGCCGAGACCAAAGAGCTCTCCGAGACCACGGGCGACGTGTACGAGAGCGCGTTCGACACCGCGCTCCCCGACGTCGCGCTCGAGGGCGCGCAGCTCATGGCTGCGGCCGAGAACGACGGAGACACCGAGGCTGTGCAGGCATCCGATGTTGACGTGTACACCCTGCTCGTCAAACAGGACGGCATGAGCACCGAGCAGATCCTGCGCGAGCTCGCCGACGACGACCGCGTGCTCTGGGCCGAGCCGAACTACTCCGGCGCCATCTCGGACGGCAGCGCCTCGACGCAGACCGCCAGCTCCGCCGCCCAGGCGCTCGCAACCAAACTCGACTCAAACACGGGCGCGGGCACCACGGGCAACGGCGCTGAGGCCGACGCGACCGATACCGTCTCGGGCGTGACGCCGAGCGGCAAGGCCACGGTCGCCGCGACCGACGAGCTCGCCGACGCAACCGACTACCAGTGGGGCTACAACAGCAACAGCACCGCGTTCGGCGCGCTCCACAAGAGCGCGTTCACCGTCAAGCTCGAAAACTGGAACAACGCCCAGATTAAGAACTCGCAGGGAATCGTTGCCGTGGTGGACACGGGCATCGACCACGACAACCCCGATCTTTCGGGCGTCATGGCCGATATGAGTCCCTACGTGAGCAAGATCGGCGGCGACCAGTGGGGGTACAACGCCACGGGAGATAGCGGCGGCTCCGAAGACGTCGCCGGCCACGGCTCGCACTGCGCTGGCATCGTCGCCTCCGACTGGAACGGCTTTGGCACGAGTGGCGCGGCCTATGGCGCCAAGCTCCTGAGCGTACGCGCGGCCGACGAGCAGGGAATCTTCTTTAGCTCCTCCATCGTCAAGGGCTTTAAATACCTCGAAAACGCGCTCGACGCCGGCGCCGACATCCGCGTGGCAAGCAACTCCTGGGGCGGCGAAGGCGCCTCGCACGCCATCTGGCTCGCCGCCGAGGCGCTCGGCCGCAAGGGCACCACGGTCGTCTTTGCCGCGGGCAACGACACCTGGGACCTCGACGCCAACGCCTACACCGGCAAGGCCATGGGCACCTCCGACTACACCGTGATCGTCGACTCCGCGATGATGACCGGCGCCCAGTCGGCCTTCTCCAACTGGGGCAAGACCACCACGGACGTGTTCGCCCCCGGCTCCTACATCCTCTCGACCGCCATCGTCGCGGGCGAGCACCGCACCTCCGACTTTTTGCCCGAGCTCCTCAAGAACAGCAGCGACAACTACTTCTACGAGGACTTTAGCGGCAGCTCGCCCAAGGTCGAGGCCTGGGTCGGAATCTCGCAGCTCGATGGCGGAACCGTTCCAAAAAAGAAGGTCGGCGAGGTCGACACCTCCAAGCGTGGCCTTGACTCCAACACCGGTGTGCTCAAGGTGAGCGCGGTCGAGCTCGAGAAGGCAGCCAAGGCCGATGACGGCGGGTCGGCCTTGGTTTCGCTCAAGGTGCCGGTGGACGCGAGCACCTTGAGCTCGGTCACCAACGCCAGCGTTGCCGTTGCGCTCGATGGCGGCGAGGCCGATGATGACCTTGGCTTTAGCTCGCTCTGCCTCGAGACCATCGACGAGAACGGCAACGTCATCCGCACCGGCGGACGCGTTGGCCTCGCCAACCTCGAGTCGGGCTGGAGCAAAATGTCCACCAACGTGTCCGATTCCGTAAAAGAAAAGGGCACGCAGCTCGCCGTGCATACCGACGAGGACGGCAACTCCTACATCTGGATGCACATCCTCGTGTCGACGACGATGCTCGGCGACGCCGACGGCGTGCTGTTCGATTGCGTGGGCCTGGGCAACAAACTCGTGCCCTACGTATACTACAGCGGCACCTCCATGGCCTGCCCGGCCGTGGCCGGCCTCGCCGCTGTGGCGAGCACGCAGCTCGATGGCTACAGCAGCATGGCCAAGTCCGTGCGCGCCGCCGAGCTCGCCCGCCTGCTCAAGAGCTCCGTCAACACGTTCGACAACCAGTTCAGCGGCCTCTGCACTTCAAACGGCATGATCGACGCCAGCAAGTTCGCGAGCAAATCCGCGCGTACGCCGCAGATCAGCTCGGCCAAACTCGCAGACAACGAGGCGACCGTCACGATCGAGGGCAGCGAGTTCGGCAGCTCAGCCGGTACGGTTACGTTTGGCGGCAAGAGCGCTGCGGTCAAGAGCTGGTCTGACAACAAGGTCGTTATCGAATGCCCCGGTAACCTTGTGAGCGGCTACCTTGAGCTCATCCTCACGCGTGCCGACGGCAAGTCATGCACCCATGCTGAGACGTTCGTCTTTACCAAGGACGTCTCCAAGGACGAGGTGCCGGTCTTTGAGGAAACCATCGAGACCCCGAGCGAGTTCGACACCTACAGCTACTACAACGAGCTCGCCGCGCTCGACGGGTCGCTCTACGCCTTCTGCGGCAGCGAGCCCGACCCAAGCGAGGTTGACCCCGAGTATCCGCAGATGACTTCATGCATCTTTAAGGACGTCTGGCGCTACGACATCGACAGCAAGAGCTGGACGCGTGTTGCCGACCTCCCCTGCCGCCTCGCCAACGTGAGCCGCACGCTCTGGAACGGCAAGCTGCTCGTGATGGGCGCGGCCGCGAGCAAGGACCTCGACGGGCTTGCGAGCAAAAAGCTGTTCTCGTACGACCCGGCATCCGATACCTGGACCGACCTCTCCGATAAGGTCGCCGGCGACGACGTGCCCTACCAGGCATCGATCGTCAACGCGGGTGGCAAGCTGCTGCTTGTTGGCGGCAATATCGTGTGCAGCCTGCCCGCAGATGCCGCCGACGCAAACGAGAAGGGCGTCTATGTTGACGAAGATACCTACAACCAGGCGGCCTCCAAGGAAACGCAAAAGTCCGAAACGCTCATGATGACCCTCTCTAAAAACAACCTGCGCACGTTTGACCTCGAGACCGGCAAGGTCGAGGTCGTCGGCACGGTCTCGCCGCGCTGCAACGTTGGATTCGAAAACGCCAAGTCCGATGTGCAGACGGCACTCTGCGGCAGCAAGCTCTACGTTTACGGCGGCGCTTTCAACGACCCCATGATCACCGAAACCTCGACCGACCAGGGCACGCTCGATTGCGTGACGCTCAACGCCGACGGCACGACGACCACCGAGAAGCTCGGCACCTACGCAACACCGCAGAGCCAAGACACGCTCGGCGCGCTGCCCGTGGCCCTCGACAACTACAAACTGCGCTCCACCATCACGGGCGCCAAGAACGGCCCCGTGCTCTCGGGCGTGCTCGCCGTCACGGGCTTTGACGAGCTCGGCATGACCGCCAGCAAGCTCGTGCAGGACGACACCTATCAGCTCACGAGCGGCAGCAGCGCCTTTGCGAGCATCGGCAAACGCGTGAATTACACGCCGACAGTCTATGCCAGCACGCTCGCCTACCGCGGCAAGCTCTACGTGCTCGGCCACGATTTTAACGGCAGCTTCGAGACCGTCATGCGCGCCACGACGATCGCAACCGACGAGCTGCCCGGCGACGTCGTGAACGAGAATTCCGGTGAGAACGGCAAGCAGGACGAGGGCACGAAGAAGACGTCCCCGGTCACAAAGATCACCAGTGTGCTCCCCAAGACCGGCGACCTGGCGGCTGCAGCCGCAATCGCCTGCTTGGTTGCCGGCGGTGCCGCACTGGCCGCCTCGCGTAAGGTTCGCAGGTAGGCGACGCTGCAAGCAAGTAGCGCTGCGGGCAATCGCCCCGCGCGGCGGCCCTGCGACAGCACGCCCGGATTAAGGCAACCGGCATCCGATACGCCGCCCCGGCCACCAGCCGAGGCGGCGTTTTTATCGCCCGGTAGCAAAAGCGGAGAACGAAGGCCGCATCGGAGTTTTGTCGCAGAGCAAGAAACGTCCCTGCCGCCAGCCATATGCGAGCAAAAACGAGCGCAGCGCCAGTTACGAAGAGAGACGGCTCTCGATTCTCGACGCTTTACACGCACTCAAGCTTCAGCAGGCGCGTTCGCGCATAGCCAACTCCCGATTGGTATCGGTTTTAACCCCGCGCACAAAACGAATGCTCGATTGGTATCGGTTTTGTCGCCCCTGCCGAGTAGACCCCGTATTTTGATCAGAAAAAGCGCAGGTCGCGGCCCTTCGGAAACAAGGTCTACTCGAGCGCTCCTCAAAAACCGATACCAATCGGGAGTTGAATTTTGCATGGCCCTCAAAACCAATACCAAACGGGAGTTGGATAGGATTTCCCAAGCAAAACAGGCGCCATTGAAACAGGCTGCACCACCGATGAGCGCTTCGCGACAAAAAGCGGGGGCGGCCCGAGCTTGGGCCGCCCCCGCCTGGCGCTTGATATGTCTAACGGCCTCACAAGCAACGAGCCCCGACAGGCGCCGCTACCGCAGCCTCGGCCGCTAGCGCGCCGTCGCCCGCGCGGCTTCGCCCTCGAGCGCGACCTCGTAGGGCAGGTACACAAAGCCGCCGGCCTTGATGTTGGCGATTTTGAATTCGCGCACGAGCTCGGCAAGCTCGTCAAAGGTGGTGACTTCTTCCTCAACGACCACGATCACAGTATCGGCGTCGCGGCCCTTATAGAGCGTATAGACCGACTCCTCGAGCGCGGGCGCCGCGCGGAGCACCACGCCAGCCTCGTTGGCGGCGGGGGCGAGCATCTCATAGGCGTCGCGGATGCGCACGCGCGGATTCGCGGGCTGTAGCAGCACGTTCTTGGAGACAAAGCCCTCGTTCTTGTTGGAAAAATGGAAGTTGGCCATGACGATGCGCATGCGCGATTCCACAGGCTGGAGGGTTCCGAGGTAGGTAAGCCCGAGCTCCTCGACAGCCTCGGGGCTGTGCACGCCACCGCGCGCGGTGTCGACCAGCACGTAGTAGGCGACGACGCAAAAGAGGCCGCCCACAAAGCCGACGGCCGCATAGAGCAGCGGGCTCTTGCCGCTGGCAGAGGCAAGCTCGGCCTTGTTGACCGTGGCGCCGGAGGCCACCTGCTGCTTTTTGGCCGTCTTGGCGAGGGCGTCGGCAGCATCGTTCACCGCGTTGAGCACGGCCTCGGAGGAGGAACCCTTGGCGGTAAAGGTCACCATGTTGTTGGTGGTCGTGGCCGCGGCGCTCACCGTGGCGTCGGCGGTCGAGGCGCTCGAGGCTTCAGAGGTGGCCAGGCCCGAAACAGAGGTAAAGCTGCCACCGGTGGTCACCACGGTGGCCGTGGCGGTGTAGCTCGGTTTGATGACCGAGACCAGCAGCGCGCCGACAAAGCAGACCGCGGCGCAGGCGACGGTCACGATAACGATGCGCTTGGCATGAAAGCGCAGCAGCTTAAAGAGCTCGAGAAGTGTCATGTTCGATCGCTTTCTGACGTTTTGTGACGTTGAGACAAATATGCTGCAAGTTTAGCACGGCAGCAGCTGGTTGCCTGGGGCGCGGAGGCGCCTGCGACGAATCGTCGCGAGCGGGGCTGGGCGGGCACGACGATCGAGCCGGCTGTGCGACAGGCTTCGACAAGCGGGGGAACGAATGGCCACAGGCGGCCGATGGCTGCCATGGGCCGAACGGCAGTCTGTAGCGAGGCGGAATGATTATCTGCACAGGTGCCCCACACTGCGCGAGCATTTTTAAAACTTGGCACCTAAGAGAACGTTTGCCGACTGGCCGGCCACATTGCGGGGACGGGTTAGTAAAATCAGGGCACGATTGGACCTGAAGACTGTCACGGGCGGGCAAAGACCACATGCTCACCAGCAACAGTATCGCTCCGAGGACGGCTGCCATGAAGAGATTCATCAACGTTTTTATTACCATTGCCACCACAGTCGCTATGACCGTTTCGACCTGGCCTGCGGCAGCGATCGCCGCGGAACTGATCCCCGCAAGCACGAGCGAGAGCTCCACAGCGGCCGCATCGGCCGCAGGGGCCACGGCAAGCACGGCCGAATCGAGCGCCGCGACCGAAAGTAGCGCCACACAGAACAGCTCAAAAGCAGAGGACGCGACCACCGCGGACGAAGCGCCGGCGGAAGAAACGTCCACGCAGGAAAGCGCCAGCGGCAGCGATTCTACGGCAGCCGCGAGCGCCTCAACGAACACGGACTCAACCGCAAAGACGACCGCGAACAATGCCGCTAAGGACACCGGCGACAACGCATCCAGCGCCGACGCCTCATCCGCAAGCAACGCCAACAACACCGACGATGCGCCGCTCAAAACCGCTGAGTTCGACGCTGAAGACGACTTTACGCTCGAGACCTGGGACGAGGGCATCAGCGCGGCGACCGCCGACGGCGATAAGGTTTCGGATACGGCCCAGGCGCTCCTCGCAAAAATCCTCGCCGCCTATGACACCCGCAGCGATTCCCTTACGATCGACACGTCCGACAACGTAACCGTGGCCGACGCCCGCGCCGCCATGTCGCTCGCCTACGCCAACGCGGAGTACTACTGGGCAAAAACCAGCTACGGCATGGGCTATTACGACGCCGACAAAGACGACAGCGCGGACGACGAAGAAATAGTCGCCGGCCTCTACTTTCGCTATTACTTTAGCGCCGCCGATCTCCCGGCGGCCAAGCAGGCCACCGAGGCCAAGATCGACGAGGCCTTGAGCTGGATCGACGAGGACGAGATGAGCGCCTTCGAGGTCACCCAAGCTCTGCACGACTACTTGGTACGAAACTGCGTGTACAACCTCTCGGCCAACAGCGCCACCGAGCCCGTGATTGCACATTCTGCCTACGGCGCGCTCGTGAACGGCTCGGCCGTGTGCCAGGGCTACGCGCTTGCCTACAAGCTGCTGCTCGGACGCGCCGGCGTGCCGTGCGTTTTCGTCCTCAGCGATAGCATGAACCACGCCTGGAACATGGTACAGATAGACGGCGGCTGGTACCACGTGGACGCCACCTGGGACGATCCGGTCTATTCGGACGGCACCGACGCAGGCTTTGACGCGGACGTGAGCCACAAGTACTTCTTGCGCGCTGACTCCACCATGGAGGGCACCCTCAGCCACTACGGCTGGGAGGCCGCCTACACCACGCCGGCAAGCGACTACGGCAACCGCAGCTATGCCGAGTACAAGGGGCCGGTGAGCACGTCGGGCAGCGGATCTGGCGAGGAATCAGGCAAGTCGCCAGACGGCGCGACCGAGGCCTCGTCGGACGGCGGCACCTACGCCCACAGCGCCGAGGCCACGCAGAACGGCGTGACGTTCAAGGTGGAGTGGAACGATCCCACAACGGCCGGCGAGGCCACGACGTTCCACGTGACCCAGACCGGCGGCAGCACGAATGCCAAAGTCCGCATGGACGTGCCCACCTACTGGGACAACGGCTCCCAAGAAAGCGTTTGCGACCCCTCGCGCTCGGCCTGGGGCAACTACACCCTCGTCGGCGATGGCTACGACTTCACCTTTGAGTTCACGGCCAGCGGCACCTATCGCATCAATTTCTACTTCATGGATAAAGACAACAGCATCACCTACCTGCGCACCGTAGCCGAGGTCACCGTAGACGACGCCGCTCGCCCCTCGGTCTCTCAAATCGTCAGTGACGCCGTGGCCCAGGCAAAGGCCGCCACCGACGGCTCCGAGTACGCCATGGCCCTGTGGCTCCACGACTGGACGCTCGACCAGCTGGAGTACGACTACAGCCTCAACTGGTGCTCCGCCGAGAGCGGTCTCACGCGCGGCAAGGGCACCTGCGAGAGCTACCAGCGCATATATGCCAAGCTGCTGGACGCGGCCGGCATCGCCAACGGGCGCGTCACCGGCAACGGTCACACCTGGAACGCCGTTAAAATCGACGGCAAGTGGTGCCAGATGGACCTCACCTGGGACGACTCCAGCGACAATTGGTACGGCGACTTTGACCAGCGCCACATTTACTTTGGCCTCACCGATGAACTCATGGCCATTGCCCACAGCGACCACACGGCCACCTACCAGGCCGAGGGCTACGAGCACCGCTCAACCGACCTCTCCAACAATTACTTCGTCCGAAACGGCAAGGCTGACGAATGGGCCAATGCCTACGCCGAGAGAATCCAGGAGCAGCTCGACGCCAAGAAGACCGAGTTCTCCATCAGCGCCGACAACGCCAGCTACCCGCCCGGCATCTGTGGTATCCAAAACGGCATCATCGCCGCCACGCTCAATGCGCGCGAGTGGACAACGGCCGACGGGACCAAAGCCACCCTCGTCGCAACATCGCAAGTAGACGTTGAGTCCAGCACCAACTGGACCGCCGTCTACAACTTCACCGCATCGTACGCGAAGCCGACCGAGACCAAAACGAGCATCGCTGGCGCAAGCGTGACTGCACCCGCTCAAACCTACACCGGCTCGGCGCTCAAGCCCGCGCCGACCGTGACCCTCAAGGGCAAGATCCTCACGCAAGGCACCGACTACACCGTTGCCTACGCCAACAACACCAACGCCGGCACTGCGACCGTCACCGTAACCGGCAAGGGCAGCTACACGGGTTCGGCAACAAGCACGTTCAAGATCAGTGCCGCCGACGCTTCGAAGGCCACGGTCAAGGCGGCGAACCAGGCCTACACCGGCAAGGCGCTCACGCCGGCGCCGACCGTCACCTTTAACGGCAAAGCCCTCAAGCAGGGCACCGACTACACGCTCGCTTATACCAACAACACCAACGCGGGGACGGCAACCGTCACCGTCAAATTCAAGGGCAACTACACCGGCACCGCCAGCAGCAAGTTCACTATCGCGGCCGCTAACGCCTCCAAGGCCACAGTCAAGGTCGCAGCGCAGACCTACACGGGCAAGGCGCTCACGCCCGCGCCCACCGTCACCCTTAACGGCAAGACCCTCAAGCAGGGAGCCGACTACACGGTTGCCTATACCAACAACACCAACATCGGCACGGGCACCGCAACCGTCACGTTTAAGGGCAACTACACGGGCAGCGCCAAGGCCACGTTTGCCATTAACGAAAAAGCTGCGCCGACCGTAGCCTACCAGGCCCACGTTCAGAACATCGGCTGGCAATCGGCCGTGCGAAACGGCGCCACCGCGGGCACGAGCGGACAGAGTCTCCGCGTTGAGGCCGTTAAGCTCTGGCTCGAGAACGCGCAATATTCGGGCGGCATCCAAATTCGCGCGCACGTGCAAAATATCGGCTGGCAAAACTGGTCGACCACCGGCGGCACCAGCGGGCGGAGCCTTCGCGTTGAGGCAATGCAGATTCGCCTGACCGGCGAGCTCGCTAACCACTACGACGTGTATTACCGCGTGCACGCGCAGAATTTCGGCTGGATGGGCTGGGCCAAGAACGGCAACAAGGCCGGCTCTTCGGGTTACTCCTACCGGCTCGAGGCCGTACAGATCAAGATCGTAAAGAAGGGGGCCGCCGCGCCCGGCAGCACCTCAAACGCGTTCCGCAAACCGGCGATGTCGGTTCAGTACCAGGCGCACGTGCAAAATATCGGCTGGCAGGCAACCGTAAGCAACGGGGCCACCGCCGGCACGAGCGGCCGGAGCCTGCGCGTTGAGGCGCTGAACGTGTCGATCGCAAACGGCGATTACGACGGCGGCATCCAGATTCGCACGCACGTGCAGAACATCGGATGGCAAGGCTGGGGCAGCTCGGGCGGAACGAGCGGCCGCGGGCTTAGGCTCGAGGCCATGCAGCTGCGGCTCACCGGAGAGCTCGCCAACCACTACGACGTGTACTACCGCGTGCACGCGCAGAACTTCGGCTGGATGGGCTGGGCCAAGAACGGCCAAAGTGCCGGATCGTCCGGGTACTCTTACCGGCTCGAGGCGATCCAGATCAGGCTCGTACCCAAGGGCGGCAATGCCCCGGGCAGCACGGCGAACTGCTATCGGAGCAGGTAACGGAGCACGCGGGAGAGCCGCGACGACCATCGGCCAACGCCGCTCTCCCGCGCGACGGGCAACGCGGTGCAGACGCGAGAAAATGCCCGCCCCTCGCTACCTGGCGCCCTCGTCAAAACAAGTTGCGGCAGAAATCAGCACGTCCATCTCAAAGAAGCCGGCGATCACATAGTTGGCAACATTGACCAGCACAGACAACGCCGCCACGCCCATGTTGCCACCAAGAAACAGGTCCATCACCACGTTGTACGTAAAGCTTTCGACCTGCGAGACCACCAGCGCGTTGTAGCAAAGCGCAGCCACCATGCTCACCAGCAAAAACATCGCCACCGAAAACGAAGCGCGCTTAAGCGTGGGCCACACAACGCCCAGCGCCCCCGCGATCAGCTTGCCCACGCGCTTCTGCCCGTCGTAGCAGCCAAACGCAGCCCCCGCGTTCACCAGCGTCATGCACAGCGCCACAAACGTCGAAACGACGCCATACACCGTCGACCCAAGGCACCCCGCCACCGAGCACACCAGCATGAGGCAGGCGCTCATCAGATACGTGACGACAAAGCACATGAGCTGCTGCGGGAGCGTCTTGAGCAAGCGGTCAAAATCGGCCTTGCCGTAGGCATCGCCGCGGACCACCACCAAGTACACGGTGAACATCACGTTGCACGCGAACGTCTCAATCAGCATGACCACCACAGAAAGCAGCACGCCTGCCACGCCCTGCGCCCAATAGCCGTTTGCCACAAACGTGGAGAGCACAAAGGTGAGCAAACTCGACGCCACGAGCACGCCGAGCAAAGGCACCGCGTGTGCACGCCTCATCTGCGCATTGGTATCCCACGAAGAAAGAAAGGCGTTGAACCCGCCGCGAAAATCGCCCATATGCACCGCCATAAAACAAGGGCGAGGCTCGCGGCCCCGCCCCATCGTCATCTACTCGGACCAACCGTCAATATAATCGCGGTTCAGCTCAAAATACTCAGCCGCAATGCTCTTTGCAAGCGAGTGCGAACCGATCAGCGGATGCATGGTCATGCTCTCCACGATATCGCGCTTGCTGCGGTTGACGATACCGCGCGCCACCGTGCGCTCGTAGTATTTCACACGGCGGATCAGCTCGAGATTGCCCGCGGGCACCTGATCCTCGGTAATGCGATGCGGCGTGCACGATTCCGGCGTGATGTCGCACGTCGCCTCCACCACATCGGTGTCGAGCAGCCCCGGAATGGCACCGTTGTTGGGCGAGCAGAGGATCATCGACTGTTGCTTGCCCGAGCGCGCGATCTCCATAAACCGCAGCGCCACGCCCGCATAGCCGCCCGCATCCTTGCCATACAGGTCAAACGACCACGGCTTATCGCGGTGAATGCCGGTCTCTGCGGCCATGTAGTTGTTCTCGCGCTTGCCGTACCACTTCTCAAAGCAGGCAAGACCGGCCTCAAAATCGTGCTCGATGTCGATGGAAGAAAGCTCCTTCGTCATCTCACGGTTGATCTCCTCGATCAGCTCGCCACGCGTTTGGCTCGATCCCAGCACGTTGGCGACGGCCTTCTCGCGGTAATAGAAGTAGTACAGGTACTCGTTGAGCACGCTCTCGCGGTCGAGCACGAGCTCCTTCTCAAAAAAGCGAAGGTCGGTGCGGTTGTACGCCTCATCATCGTTGATGAGCTCCGGCATGATCTCGCGCCCGTTTTCGGTGATGCTGCGGAAGAACGACAGGTGGTTGAGGCCGTAGCACTCGCCCTCGATGGCCTCCGGCGCCACACCGCGGTACTCGGCAAACTGGTGCAGCATGCCGCTCGGCGCATCGCAGATGCCAAACGTAAAGTCGTACCCCATGTCGCGCAGCGCCTGCGACACCACGCCCGCGGGGTTAGTGAAGTTAAAGACCTTAACGCCCGGCTTGGCGTACTGCTTGATGAGCTCGCAATACTCGGCCAGCGCGGGAACGGAACGCATGGCAAACGACACGCCCGCGGCACCCGTGGTCTCCTGCCCGAGAATCCCATGCGCGAGGGCAATGCGCTCGTCGCGCACGCGCATGTGGTCGCCACCCACTCGAATGGTGGTGATCACGTAATCCGCATCGCGCACCGCCTCGACCGCATCTTCGGTGAGCGAAAAGCGGAGCTCGGGGCACAGCAGATGCGACACATGGGCAGCCAGGCCACCGTAGATCCTCAGCTTTTCGGGATCGTTGTCCATAAATACGAGGTCGGAAATCCCCAGGTCGGCCGCACGCTGGGCAATGCTCTTGGCAAGGAACATCGAGCGAACGCCGCCGCCGCCGATAACAGTAAGTTTCATCGGACTTCTTTCGTAAGATGCGTACAGATACCTGTTCAGGGCATGTTTGATTTTAGGTTGAAGAGCATGCGCCCCATGCGTAAAGACGCACCGGACATGCGTTAAAAATGCCCTTTCGTCTCCCGCGCGCGGAGCAGCCCCGTCGTACATGGCTCAAAATGGTCTACACCACTCCATTCCGATATTCCGAGATGAGGTCATATGATCGACAAGCGCCAGATCTCAAAGCTGTATTCGACCGCAAAGCTCTCCGAAACCGAACAGAGCGTGCTGGAGTACCTCATCAACAATGTCGATCAACTGAGCAACGAGGGCATTCGCAACGTCGCGCAGGCCTGCTACACCAGCATGACCACTGTCATGCGCCTAGCAAAAAAGCTCGGCTATAGCGGCTACCGCGAGATGGTCTTTAATCTCCAGCATCTGCAAAGCGCCTCGCAAGAGATCGGCCACGACCTCGCGAACAACCGCGTGCACTTTACCTATCGCTCCGACGACCTCAAGCTCCTCGTAGATGCGCTGAGTCAAAACCACGTGATCGGCGTGAACGGCGAGGGGTATTCGCGCATCATCGCGGGCTACGTGCAGCACAAGCTCACCGGCATCGGCAAAACGGCGGTGATGCAGGACTATCTCGAAACCGATCAGTTCATCAACGCGTTTGCCGAGAAACTCGACCTTATGATCTTGATCTCAAAATCGGGCCAAACCAAAGCAATCGTGGAGATGGCCGACTCATGCCGCGAGGCCAACGTTCTCACCGCCGCGTTTACCGGAAACCCCAACAGCGAGCTCGCGCAGATTGTCGACGTGCTGCTCGTGGTAAAAGACGAGCACCCGTTTGACACCAAAAACGTCAAGCCCAACTGCTTTGCCGGCTACTGCATCCTGGCGTTTGAGGAGCTCTTGAGCCTGAGTATGAGCG
>CAVDZW010000058.1:14198-21765 GCA_963613305.1 bacterium
TAGGCACGAAAAAGGGCCCCGTTGAAGATGATCAACGGGGCCCACTCAATTGGTTACGGCTCTGACGGTGCGGGCCACGCGGCCAGCACGAGCCGCACGGTCAGCACGAGCCGCACAACCAGCGCGAATGCCTACCGATCGCCCAGCACGTCGTGCACATCGGCCGCAACGCCGCCAACGGCAGGACCGTACACCACCTGCAGCGCCTTCTCGCCCATGTGAATCACGCCCATGGCCTCGAGCTGCTTGGTGAACACGTCGTCTTCCGCCACCTTGGAGGGATCCTTGACCACAATGCGGAGGCGCGAGATGCAGTTGTCCAGATCGTCGATGTTCTCGGCACCACCGAGGGCCGCCACAATGCCCTGCGCGAGCTTGACGTTCGCGGGCGCGTTCTCGTCGACGCCCTTTGCCGCAGCCGTCTTGGCCTCAAACTCGGCGCGGCTGCCAATGAGCTCGATGTCGGCATCATCGGCGTCTTCGCGGCCCGGCGTCTTGAGGTCGAACTTGAGGATGAAGAACCTGAACAGCAGGAACGCCGAAATAAAGAAGACCGGCAGGATGATGAGATACGGGAACAGGTTGAGCTTTTCGGGACGGAGCAAGAACGGAATCAGGTCTTTGATGTTGCCCTGGTAGACCGAGACCTTCATGACCTCGCAAAGCACCTCGCCGAGGCCCGCGAGCGGAGCATAGACCAGGAAGTACAGCCACGGAGCGGCAAAGAGGAACGTGAAGAGGATGGGCTCGGTCACGCCAAAGAAAACCGTGGACACAACAGTGGGAATCAAGAGGCCGGCGACCTTCTTGCGGTTCTCCTTCTTGGCGCACGACCACATGGCGAGCGCGATACCGGGGAACAGCGCGTAGTCGTTGACGCCATAGCCTGCCATGAACGCGCGCACCAGGAGCTTGTCGTTGTCAGAGGAGGCAAGCTGCGCAAGCTGAATGGCGCTGTTGCCCACGTAGCGCGTGCCGTCGACGACCATGGAGCCACCGAGCTCGGTCCAATACATGGGGGTCTCGAGCAGCGGATGCAGGCCAAAGGGAACCAGGCTCTCGAGCACATAGCGGTACACAAAGGTGCCCACCAGGCCGGAGTCTTTAACAAACGTGGCGATGCCAGAGAAGAGCCCGCCGATGAACGGCCAGACAAAGTACATCACGCCGCCGAGCACACCGCCCATAACCAGCGAAAGAATGGGCACGGTGCGCGTGCCGGCAAAGAAAGCGAGCGCCGTGGGGAGCTTGGTGTTATAGAAGCGCGAGGTGATCCATGCGACGATGCAGCCAACCAGGATGCCGCCGAAGACGCCCGAGCTATAGGTAAAGAAGCCCAAAGAGGTGGTATAGAGCGCCGACTTCTCGCTCGCCGCCACCGCGGAGAGGCCAGAGGCCTGGAGCGCTTCTACCGTGGTGTTGTCTGCAGTCAGGCCCGCGGCGTTGAGCAGGATCTGGATGGTGCTCTGCATGGTGAGGTAGCACACAACCGCCGAGAACGCGGCCCAGCCCTTCTCCTTTTTAGCTAGCGAGAAGGCGCAGCCCACCGCATAGAGGAAGCCCAGGTTGCCGATGACGACCTCGCCCAAGCCCTTAAACACCGAGAAGAAGGTGTAGAACGGCGATACGGAGTACCAATCCCAATCGACACCGAGCGCCGACATGGTCATGTCGTTGGTGCACACGCTGCCGATACCGAGGAACAAGCCAGAAATCGCAATCAGCGTGATGGGCACAAGCATGGCTTTGCCGAATTGCTGAAACTTCTCCTTCATTTCCTCCCCTTTCGAACGTAGCTTCTACCTGCCCTGAACATGGACGAACATGGTCGTCCTTACCTGCGGATTATAGAAAGGGGCGCATTTAAGCAGGGTTTACGTGGTGATTTACGTGAAAGAAGGCGGCGCGCCGTTGTTTTTTACTTTTCCGCGAACGTTGCGCAAACGGAAATAAACGGTGCGTCTTAGGTAACGCAGCAGGTAGATTGCAGTGTTGTGGAAGGGCGCGGTAGGGCGTATCACTTGCGATGGGCCGGAGTGTTTCGCGGCTGTTACCGTGGCGGCGTCGAAAGGATTGGAGCCAGCGGCGTTAAGCTCCGCGCATAAGCAAGGTGAAAGTTGCCGGATGACGGCGGCTACCAGCAGATCGTACTACTGCTACGAAAGCTCCCGCTTTTGCTCGCGGTACACCTGCAGCTCCCACTGCTTGCGTTCGCCCTTGGCGACGGAGTCGAGGATGAAGCCCGTGGCGAGCGAGAGCCCGCAGAGGAACATAAACGCGACGGCGAGCACGGCGGTGGGCAGGCGCGGCACGAGGCCCGTAGCCATGTACTCGCTGATGACGGGCACGCCCAGGATAAGTCCGACGACGGCGAAGAGCAACGCAACGAGCGAGAAGAACTTGAGCGGGCGGTAGTCCTTGAAGAGCGTCCCGATCATGCAGACGACCTTGATGCCGTCGCTGACCGTGTTGAGCTTGGAGACGGAGCCCTCGGGGCGGTCGCGATAGACGATGGGCACGTCCTTGATGCGCCAGCGGCGGTCCACCGCGTGGATGGAGAGCTCGGTCTCGATCTGGAATCCCTCGGAGAGCACAGGGAGCGTCTTCACGAACGGGCGGCTCATGGCGCGGTAGCCGGTCATGACGTCGTCAAAGCTGTAGCCATAGATCCACTTGATCATGGCGCGCACCAGGTCGTTGCCGAAGCCGTGGAAGGCGCGCTTGTTCTCCTCCCCGTAGGAGCCATTGGAGAGGCGGTCGCCCACGGTCATGTCGGCCTCGCCGGCAAGGACGGGCCCCACCATCTCGCGGGCCTTGGTCTCGTCGTAGGTGTCGTCGCCGTCGACCATGAGGTAGCAGTCGGCCTCGATGTCGCGGAACATCTGGCGGCAGACGTTGCCCTTGCCCTGGCGCGGCTCGAAGCGCACGACGGCGCCGTGCTCGCGCGCGACCTCGGCCGTGCCGTCGGCCGAGTTGTTGTCGTACACGTAGACGGTCGCGCCCGGCAGCTCGCGCGCATAGTCGTCCACGACCTTACCGATGGTCAGGGCCTCGTTGTAGCAGGGAATGATCACGGCCACATTTTCGTAAGACATAAAAGGACTCCTAAACATTCATGAATGTCAGAGACATTAGTAATTACGGGCGGCTATGCAGGCGCCTCGCACGACAAGCAGCCTTCCATAAGCCCACAAGTCGCATTAAGCCTTCGATTCGTCGCTCGACGCAACGCCATTAACCCCGCGATAAAGAGCCTCAATGACCGAAGCCGCAAGCAAAGAGAGACCGAAACCGAGCGTCCAAAAGTTATGGTTAGCTATTTGGACATGATGCCAACTATGCTCGAGCATCCCCAAGAACCACAGAAGAACGAACACGAGCGCTACTGCTGCCGGAAGCGCGAGCTTAGCAAAAGTACGCAGCTTCTCCTCCCTCGTCTTCTCGTTAAGGCCGAGACAAACGATGGAAAACGCCGCAAAAGCCCCAACAGAAACAACAAATGAATTATTGATATACCTCTTGAAGCTACTCAGCAGAGAGACGACGTAAGAAACGGACTCGCCAGATTCAGTAAACATTGAGCGATATTTGGCCTGCGAAGCCGCGTCCGCGAACACGTTCCGACCAGTCAGAACGGTCGCAAACAGCCACTTAAGTATCCACATAAAGCCATAAGCAAATCCCCAAGACAGCGCACAGAGGATGAATGTCCTCAACACTCTCCTGGAATCAGACAGACCCTCCAGCGCAAACAACAATAGAAGGGGAATCGTAAGGGAAACAAGTGGAAACGTCAGAAAGTCGAAGTAATTGACAGCCGCCCCCGTCACCGCAAACAAAAGACTGAGGTGAGCTATGGTTGCCGTCTTCTTCTCCCACATAACGACAATCGCCAGACTGGCAATAAGCATGGCAAAGGTGGCGGGCCAGTACTGAAGGCAATAACCAATTGCTTTGATAGAAACCGTTACATAGCCCAGCCAAAACCCCAGCGCCACCAGCGGCCTGCGATTCTTAATCAAGCGCCACAAAATAAGCCCGACAAGCAGCGACTGAAGGACGACGCCAATCTTTCGGATCGTTCCATAAGAAAAGAAGCAGAGCAACGGCTTGACATAGATTAAATAGCCGTGCCAATAGCGCGCATAGCTCGCGTCATCAAACTCCTTGTTGCTATTTGCGAACTCAACAAGCGTGGGCACCGGACTTCCGCTAATTCGATAATCCATCAATGCCCTATCGAGCACAGAGGAAGAGTGCTGATTCGCCGCCTCCAAAAGAATGAGAGCGTCTGTAAAATAATCCATCTCGCTCTCGCACCGCGTCTCCGCTATTGGATAGCTGCCTGATTCTTCGAAGATAGTCGCGGACCTTTTTACGTTATTTTCGATAGACCCCTGTGGCAGCAGAAACGCAAGGACAAGCAAAAGCAACCCTGTTAGGGAAAGGATGAAAACCAATACCATATTTCGCAAGAACTGCGAAATTAGCGCACCCCCCCCCAGATTTCATGCGGGAATCGAACATCCTAACTAATCTGGCAATCGGGTTCATATCGCTCCCAAAAACAAACGTGTATACATCGCAGAACACATGGGCGGGTAAATGTCTGACTTGCTTAGGCGCAATAGCGCAACCGAGAAGAGCGTGCACGTCCTACAGCTCGACCGGCTAGACGGCCATCACACATGAATGCTACTACTTTAGCATCGCATCTTAGTTTCATCCCGCGGTGAGCTTGTTGTCGTTATGTTTAAGATCGCCTCCAAGTGAACGTCAACGACGTCTTGAGTGCGCGCCAAAGAGCAACAGAGGTAGGTAAGCCCGTAATCTTAAAGTAGGCATCACCACAATCTGAAAGTAGCGCAGGTCAAATGGCCTGTAGGCAACAGCGCGGATATTCGAGTAACACTAACAGCAGAAGCGCCAAAATGATACAAACAGCCCCAGCATGCAAGCTATCGAAGCGCTTGCATGCTGAAAGCGCCGCAAGTGCATGCCCTACAAGAACGGAACCATGTACAGGGGAATGAACGTAATGCCTTCCTCCACCTTAAGGTCAGCCGGGTGCACAACGTAGGGGGTATGGAGCTGGGCAGGGTACTTCTTTATGAACTTGCGCAAAGAGGAAAGCGTGTAGCGCGTGCTCGACTTAACCTCAATGGGCGAAATGTTGTGGCGATTCGTTACAGCAGCCTTCGCAATGAGAAAGTCAATCTCCATGCGAGAAGCGGCATCGTCCCTGCTGGGATTAGCGCAGAAGTACAACTTGTGCCCGGACGTGCAGGGCACACCTGCCGGCATGTTTGCGAGTGCCTCGCGGAACAGCTTGGTTTACATGGGGATCAAGAACTTTTCAAGATTAAGAAGAAGCTGTTTTGGCAACTTTTCAAGATTTTCAAAGAAATGGAATGGCATCTTTTCGCAATTATTGAACTGTATGGGACGAGGACGAATGCCCGTCATAAGCCCGATTCATGAGTCTGTACAACGCCTGTTATTTAGCTGAAAGCCCAACGATGACCTTGGCGCAGCACGAGGGGGGGGCACGCCCGCGTCAACCAAGACAGCGGTGACGTTTCCGCAATGGCGTCACCGATAGAAAATGGCGCTCAACATAAGGGCTCCTCTCCTCGTGACCAAACCTGCCTTCATTGTGGATACACCCAGGTCAGAGGGTGAGAAACAACCCGCGGCCCGTCCTTACCCCCTGGCCACATAACGCGACAACAGGCACATCATGTAATGGGCATCCATCAAGCGAGCTTTGAGCATAAAAATAGGGGGTTTCCTCTTTCGAAGACCCCCCCTTGCAAAACGGCAAGCCGTTTTTCGCGGTAAAATTAATCTACCCTATCCGGCAAAATTATCAAGCTCTTCCTCAACGGTCTCCACAGAAAACCATGCGCCAATGATCTTCGTGAGGAACGCAAAGCCCGAGAGAACCTGCGCATTGCCAGCGTAGTAGCCCAGATTCCGGTTCATTCTCTCCACAAACCGAGCGAGCTCGTTGCATTTATGCTCATGGACCCCTTTAGAGGCAAACCGCATATGCATATACAACGTCGTCACAATCTGTTGAAGGCGCTCGTTGCTCATTTTCGATCTACGTTGGCCCGCGCCTATGCCATCAATCTCACCAAGCGCCCGCATAACCAAGTAGCCCGCTTTATGTCTCGGCGTTCCAGCATTCATATTGTTGATGATGCAATTGTTGTGTGCGCAAGCATTGCGCAGGCCTTTCACGCTTTGAAGCAGGTAGAAATCGTCAACCATGCCACGATCGCCGAACCTATCCGCGCAGAACTTGTAAAAGTGCACGAACGTCCCAAAGGTTATGACCTCCATAAAGGCCCATGCCGGATACCCAAAGTCCGGATACTTCGCGACAAGAGAAGCAACATAGGGGCTCGACTTCCCCCGCATGATTTCGTTCTTGGTTTTGTTGCGGGTCGTGCCGTCCTTATCAGGCCGATCATAACTAGCAAGAAAATCCGAGACCACAGCGTAGCCATCCTCCCCGGCAGCCTCAATTTTGCCAAGCAACCTAATCTTCGCAAAATGCTCGACATCGAGAGTCATGGGCAGTAGTACGTTGCGAAGCAGCATGTCGACAATCGAGAGGTCGATGAGCATCTTGAAATCGAGCTTGGCAAACTCGCCGGCACGCCTGCCCTCCGCGACCTTAGCGAACCCCGTCCGGTAGGATCGCAGGCGGAAGTAGTTGCTGCTGTCTGTGAGGTAGCGAACGGTATCGATCTCGGATATCAAATCGAACCTGACGCCTTTCGACTTCAGGTGGGCAACCTGCTCAGCAGGCGTCAACCACGGCTTGCGCCCGAGGTCCGCCGTTATGTCATCCGTTTTGCTCATACGCAGATTATACGTCGGAGCTTCAATAACAATCAGTCATTTGTTACCGCCCAATCGTCCAGGCGCTTCGTCTCTTGCTCGAGCCTCCGCACATAAAAAAGCGAGCCTTAACTTTGCAAGCGCCGCCCTGAAATACCAATATTTAAAAGAGAGGCGACGCCTCTACAAGCAGCACGGCCTTCGGCGCCTACAGCATGTGCTGCGTTAGCCGATAAACCGCACGAAATTGTATGTGCAAATGCCCGCAATCAACACTAATGAACACAGATACAGTCTGTCGGTTGCGCTCGAGCTAATCCGCTTAGCAGCCCGTCGACCCAACACGGACCCCGCAACCGCCGCGATGCAAATGCCCACGAGCGCCACTAGCTCAAACTCAGGTAACCCACCCAGCGATAGCGAGTAGATAAGGCTGGCTCCTTGGGAAAACGCAATAATAAAAAGTGACGACTGAGCAGCTTCCTTGGTCTCCATAGCAAAAAAGAATGTCAAAATCGCCAAGTTGAAAGGCCCTCCGCCGATTCCGAGAAACGACCAGCAGGCCCCCGCCAAAGCGCCGATCCCCGCCTTTGCGGTACCGCTTTCAATTCGCACGCCCACAACATGTTCCTTGCGCAAGGTGTATACGAATACCAATGCAGAAAGCGCAATCAAAAGCATAGCCTGCACAGCGCCCACAAGCTCGGTGTTGGGC
>CAVDZW010000058.1:21775-27954 GCA_963613305.1 bacterium
GTGTTGGGCAGCGCAGAAATCAGACGGTTGAACACGATCTTGCCGGCAACGCCACCAATCGCAGACCCCAATGCAAGCGGAAGCATCGAGACTGGATTGACGCGCGAACTCCGCGCGACGGCATTTTGCCCCAGCGTGGCAAGCGACATCGTAAGCACCGAGACACTCGAGAGAAACGATACCGTCGCCACCGGCATAACCCCCATCGCATCGACCACCGGCTTGATGATCACACCCCCGCCGATACCGCACAGAGGCCCCAATAGCGAAGCCAAAAAGGCCACAAGATAGACTGCCCAATACTGCATAGAATCCCTTAGCTGATTCGCACGCTCTTCACGATAATGCCGTCTACCGGACACCCAAACCGATTGCCACGATCGCCGCTTACGCCCTTACCCGCGCATGCCGCTCGGCCAGCTCCATGTACTGACGCGCACGCTTGTCATCGCCGCAATTCTCATATTGCACAGCAAGCAGAAGCTCAAGAAAGCCCCGGTCGGTTCCTTGAGCCTGGTTAAGAGAGCCCTCCATTTGCGAGATGTAAGCCGAGGAGCCCTCGAGGTAAATCTCGTACAAACGCTTCGCCTCTTCGAGCTCGGCCGCATCGGCGACCTGCTGCAGGAGCTCCAGTGCGCGTTGCGCACCGCTCTTATCGCGCCGTTCGACGTAAAACGAAAACGCTTTAGCTCCCAATGCCTGCTTCTGCGCACGGTTCGCCTTACGTGCAAACAATTCATCGAGGCAGCGCCGAGTCTCTTCGACGTTCTCGTCGACCAGATAGGTATTGAGTTCCGTAAATAAGCGGTTCCAGGGCGGAAACACCAAGCGAACCACGGGGAGTCGCAAGGTCTTACGGCACCCTTCCGTGTCGCCGTGCTCAAGCAGGCGTGCAAGCTCAGCCGCATAGAGACGCTTGGCAATCTCGCACAAAGCAAGCGCGAGAGTGGCCAACACGAGGATGCCGATGCCCAACGGACGTACATCGAACTGCATGACAACCGCCTACAAACCCAGTCGTTCGAGCTGCTCGCAAGGAGCCTCATGTTCCTTGAGACCAGCACGCAACAACTCGCAGCAGCTCGCTTCCGCCTCGCTGCCCTTTCCCGCAAGGCTGCAAAGCTGCGCATAATCCGCATCGATGTCGAAGAGCTTGCTCTCGCAAACCTCGCACAGCGGCTCATCGCTCTGGTCGATAATGCCGGGACGCTCAGCAGGGACCTTAAACAATGGATACGCCGTTCGCGCAAAATACCGCCCGCACTCAATCGCCTCCGGGCAATCTACTCCCAAGCGGCGGCGGATCGTCGTTGGCATCGCGGTGTACTCAAACAACGGTTTGTTGTCGACAACGGGCGCCCTGAAGTACGTGTAATGGCCATCGGTAACATTTACCGCCATACCGTGCACGCCGTAAAGCGCATAGTCGCGCGTAGGCGCCTCGAGGTCGTCTGCCAACGGCATCAGCGATACACCCTTGACCGTCTGCGGCATCTCGATGCCGTGCGCATCGAGCACCGTCGGCATGATGTCGATCGCCTGCGTGATCCGATCCACGCGCCGTCCCGCCTGCGCACCATGCGGAAAATGCACCACAAGCGGCAAATGGGCAAGCTCGTTGTAGAGATGCATGTAGTTCTTTCCCAGATAGTCGCGCTCACCCAGGAAGTACCCATGGTCAGTGGTCACCACGACCATGGTATCGTCGAATAACCCCAGCTCATGCAACTTATCAGTAAGCTTTCCGAACCAATGATCGGTCATCGTCACCAGCGCAGAATAACGTCGTTGCAGGTAATCAACCGCACCGTCAGAAACATCCGATTCGGACACACGCCGATACTGCGGGATCTCGTAGTAATCGCGATCGAGCCCTCCGTTGCCGCCATACAGCTCCATATACGAATCCGGCACATCGAAAGGCTCATGCGGATCGAATGCCTCGACCATCAAGAAGAAATCGTCGTTGTCTTTGTTGTCGTCTAGCCAATCAACCGCTGACTGAAACGTCTGGGGCGAGGGCATTTCCTCTTCATGCGGCCAGCGTAAACGGTTCTTCTGGTACTGCTCGCGCACGCGCCCGTAGAACGTCTGGGGCATGTTGTTTGGCTCATCAATACGCGAAACCCACGGATCACCCTCTTGGCCTCGATGCAGATCCCACGTATTGAAGAGCTGCAAATATCCCTCGCCACCGATTCGTGCGTAATGGCAGTGATCAGTGGTGATATGCGTGAATACGCCGTGCGCACGGAGTTCGTCGGGCAAGGTCACGTCAAACGGCTCGATTGGACCCCAGGAACGCTCCAGAAAATTGTAGCGACCGCACATGATGTCGCGTCGTGCGGGCATACAGGGTGCAGATCCGATCCAATGCTGGTCGAACACCGTAGATGCATTTGCAAACGCATCGAGGTTCGGGGTCTTGACCTCCGTCTGTTCGTTGTAAAACGAAAGCACATCCCTGCGCAACGTATCCATCAGAACCAATACGGTCCTCATCGTTGTCTCCTCTCATGCCCGCACAAGCTCGCGCATGGCAAAACGGAGAGCGGTCCTGCGGCTGGGACCGTTCTCCGCAATTCAGACCTATGCGAAAATCGAAACGCCGGTGTAGTGGCTTATCGCCTGGAACACCAAAGCGAACACGATAATCGCCAAGATGACCTGCGCGGTGTTCTTACCGTTGCCCTTCTTGATGAGTTGATAGCAAATCACCGTCAGAAGCACCGGGAGCATGCATGGCATAACCTTATCGAGCTGGTCCTGGATCACCAACGGATCGCCCTCCGAGAAGGAGAACTGCAGTCCCGTGGTGAGTTTCACAGTCTGCGGGATCAAGCATCCGACCACCATCACGCCCAGTACGTTAGCGAGATTGCCCAGGCGATCGAAGATCTTAATGCCGCCCTTTTCGATGAGCTCCATGCCCTTGCTGTAACCCATATGCAGACCGAAATACTTGAGCGGCCAATACAGGCAGTTAATGAGCAGGAACATCACCAGCGGGCCAACAAGGCTGCCGTTATCGACACAAAGCGATGCGCCAATGGAACCCGCGATGGGATACCACGTAAGGTTGAGCATCGAGTCGCCCAAACCTGCGAACGGGCCCATGAGCGATGTCTTGATGCCCGTCACAGCATCCTTGTGATCCTCGTCTGTCGACTCTTCCATAGCGGCGCAAATGCCGAGGATGAACGGAATCGCCAGCGGGTGCGTGTTGAAGTATTCGAGATAGCGCTGCATGGCCGTGACGCGCTCCTCTTTGGGACGGTCGGCGTAAAGCTCCTCGAGCACGGGGCTAAAGCAATAGGTGAGCGAGAGCGACTGCATGCGCTCGTAGTTATGCGCAAACTGGCAACCCTGAGTACGCAGGAGCACTTTGTTCAGTGCGTGGTTGGAGATCTTAGCCATTAGAGATCGTACTCCTCTCCGTCATCGTCCGAAGCCGTAGCCTCGAGAGCAGGGGCCGCAGAGGCATTCTTCTGCCCCTCAATAACCAGGTCGTAGAAACCGGCAGCGGCGGCAGCGAGAATAGCCACGCCCAGAGTGGGAACCGAGAGATACGCGTTCAGCGCAAAGCCGATGAGCAAGAAAATCCACATGTCCTTTTTAATCATCATGGTAAGGAGCATGGCCAGACCGACCGCAGGCATCATGCCGCCTGCCAGAGAGAAGCCCGAAAGCACCCAAGGCACGTCGTTCTGCAGAAACGCCATGATGTCCTCGATGACATAGGCACCGATACCCGTGGCGATAAACGTCGGGACGGCGCGCGTCAGGAAGAAGCAGGCGGCTCCCATCCAAAAGAAGCGGTTGATGCTCTTGAACTCGCCAGACAGCGCAGCCTTATCGGCACCGTGCACCATGGCAACATTGGTAGTCATCACGAGCATGTTGAGCTGCTGGACCAGCGTGGCGGTCGGAACGCCCACGGCAACGGCGAGTGCGATCGCCTCCGCCGTGCTGCCGCCAGACATAATGCCCAGCGAAGCACCCACGATGGTGCCCGAGATCACATCGGGCGGAACATAGGCGCCAATGTTGTTGACGCCGAGCCACATGAGCTCCATCGTGGCGCCGATCATAATCGCCAGAGGCAGATTGCCTAGAATGATGCCTACGCCCACCGACGCAAGCAGCGGTTTACGAAATCCCAAATGTGGACCCAACTGGTCAAGGTCGCAAAGACCCGCCCAGAGTGCAAGCAAAATCGCCTGAACCATACCGCATCCTCCCTTTCGTGCGTGTATTTGAGTCAGACCGACCTCACGGCCTGACATTGCCGCCTTACGAGCCAAGTTGTCATGTGTGATTAGCGCGAGCGCATAAGCGCCGCGCACCTCGTACTACTTAAATGCTTTCAAAAGCTCCGGGATGTGCTCTTTCGAATCACGCGTGGTGGTCTGCATCCAGCAATCCACTCCCAAGCGCTCGAGCTCCTCAAACGCCGCCTTCTCCTCTGCCGTCACCGACATGTTCTTATGAATGCGCATGCGTTTGTCGTTAAAACGCATGCCCGACACGTTGAGATAGTCGAACTCAAGCCCGTTCTTGCGCAACTCGACCGCATCAATTGGATTGCCGAAAAGCACCAGCGTCACCTTTTTGAGCGTAGTCTTCTTGAGGACCTCGATGAACTTCTGAACAGTAAAGATCGTGACCTTGATTCCAGGAACAGCCAGGCCCGCCACAGACCGTTGCACGGGGTCGTTGGCGCACGCGTCGTTCACGATGATCACCGACTCGATACCATTATCAGGAATCCATGTGGTCGCCACCTGCCCATGAATCAGACGGTCATCGATGTCTACAAGTTTCAGCGGCATAGTATCAATCCTCCCTTAGTCCCGCGCATCTACCGCGTACTACAGATCCAAGTCCCCATCGTCATCGAGAGGTTCCTGAAGCGCCACCTCCATGCGCTGGCACGCCTGCGCATACGTTTCCATAACATGCGACTCAACCTCGGCAGGCAAAAGCTCGCCGCAGAACAGAAGATCAATCAGAACCGGGAGATTAACACCCGTAAACGCCGTGGCCTCATATCCCGAGAGCAGCTTGCGCGAGGTGACGTTGAAAGGAGACCCGCCATAGATGTCGCAAAGCACCACCACATGATCGTAAGCAGCACTCAATTCGGCATACGCATGGTCGAATTCGCGCTCAAAAGCATCGACTGACGTCTCCTCCGTAAGGGAAAGCGTGCGAACGCGTTCCTGCTTTCCCGCAAGCATCTCGGCCCCTTCGAGTAGCGCTTCGCCTATATGAGCATGCGTGGCGATGATGATTCCAAACGTCATAAGGCCCTTCCTGAAATCTAATGTAATATTTTGAAATATTGTTGTTAGATACACTGAAATAGCTAAGACTTGAAACCAACTTGTTATGCCTCATGGAATAGCAAATCTTTCGCTGGTTAAACTATACAATCTGCAAAGCTGAACTACTTTTAAAAATCCGTTAGTCTCCGTTCACGTCTTGAAATACCGCGCTTATCGACATTTTTGAAACTTTATGTAACGTTTTGTTATATTCATTGCGGGAAGTGATGAAAGTGCTCAAACTTCAACGCCAAGATCAGCTGCTTAACCTGGTAAACGCCAGAGGGCTCGTTTCCATAACTGAAGCCTCCACGCTGCTGGGCGTATCGACCATGACCGCACGCCGCGATATGGACGAGCTCGCCTCCGAAGGAAAGGTTCGACGAGTGCGCGGCGGCATCAAAAGCGCGCTCCCCGCACCCAAAGAAGTTGTAGAGCAGACCCATGACGCCAAGCAACTTCTTTTCGCTAAAGAAAAGCACGCGATTGCAAAGCTTGCCGCGAGTATGGTGGTAAACGGCACTTCCGTATATATCGGATCGGGAACCACCTGCGAACTCATCCCTCAATACCTGGGAAATAAGACCGTACGCGTGGCAACCAACAGCTTCCCCGTCTTCAATCAGCTTAAGAACAACCCCAATGCTGAACTCGTGCTGCTCGGCGGCCTCTATCGAGAGAGGACCGAGGTGTTTTATGGCCCGGTCACCGAATCCGCCCTGGCCCCGCTCAATCTCGATTATGTCTTTATGGGCGTCAATGGGATCGACGGCTCGCAACTCACTGCCCACAATACCGAGATTGTGCAGCTGCAGCGTTTGGTGTTCGACAAGGGAAAACACTGCTATATCG